>DATIYQ010000237.1:0-12095 GCA_035517515.1 Binatia bacterium | reverse complement strand
GCTTCCGCCAGCGGCATCCCCTGCCGGCGGCGCAATTCGATGAAGTCCACCAGGATGATGGAATTGCGCACGATGATTCCCGCGCCGGCGATGAAACCGATCATGCTCGTGGCGGTGAAAAACGCCCCGGCGAACACGTGTGCCGGCAGGATGCCCACCAGCGTGAGCGGGATGGGGGCCATGATCACCAGTGGCGTGCGCAGGGAGCCGAACCAGCCCACCACCAGGAAATAAATCAGAATGAGCACGGCGGCGAACGCCAGGCCGAGATCGCGGAAGACTTCGTAGGTGATTTGCCATTCGCCGTCCCATTTGACCGCGGGCGCGGCGGTGGATTCCGGCTGGGCGTTGAAGAACTGAGCCACCCCAGAGCCCTGCGATGTCTTCAGCGCCGCGATTTTTTCTTTCAGTTTCAGGATGGCATAGGCCGGACTGTCTTCCGCGCCGCCCACGTCTGCGATCACGTAAACCACCGGCAGGCGGTTCTTTTCGTATAACGTGGGCGCCACACGCGTCTGCTCCACGCGCACCAACTCGCCCAGCGGCACCAGCACGCCATCGGTGGCATCGAGATACAGCCCGCTCAGGTCTTGCCGGCTCGAACGGCTCGCGCGGTCCAGCCGCACACGCACCGGCACATCTTCGCGCGACTCCGCGCCGTGCAGCAGCGTGACGTCCGTACCGCCCAGCGCCATGGCCAGTGTGCCAGACACTTCCGCAGCAGAAATCCCGCGCAGCGCGGCTTTGTCCTGCTCAACGGCGAACTCCAGTTTTTCCTGTTCGCTGGTCACCATCCAGTCCACGTCCACCACTCCGGGGGTGTGATCGAAGAGGTCGCGCACTTGCCGGGCCAGCGCCAGGCGCTGCTCGTAATCCGGGCCATAGACTTCCGCAACCAGCGTGTCCAGCACCGGTGGACCCGGCGGCACCTCCGCGATCTTCACCCGCGCGTTCCACTTCCGGGCGATCTCCTGGATGGGTCCGCGCATCTGTTGCGCCAGGGCGTGGCTCTGGAATTTGCGCTCCTCCTTCGGGCGCAGGTTCACCTGGATGTCTCCTTGTTCCGGGCCGTGGCGAAGGAAGTAGTGCCGCACCAGGCCGTTGAAGTTGTACGGCCCGGACGTTCCCGCATAGGCCTGGAAGTTGACCACTTCGGGATTCGTGCGCAGGTAGCCGGTAATGTCTTGTTCGGCCGCCAGCGTGCGTTCAAGCGGCGTGCCCTCGGGCATGTCCACCATCACTTGGTATTCGCTTTTGTTGTCGAAGGGCAGCATCTTCACGCGCACAACTTTCAGCGGCACGAGCAGGCAGGCGGCAGCCAGCAGCGCCACCACGCCGCCAAAAAACATCCATCGGCGTCGCCCGCTGGAGATCAGCGGCATCATCAGGCGGCGATAGACGCGGGTGGTCCAGCCTTCCGCCTCGCCGGCGGTTCCCTCACCGTGGTTTCCGCTGTGGCCGCGCAGCAGGCGCAGCGCCGCCCACGGCGAAACCACGAAGGCCACGATCAGAGAAAAGACCATGGCTGCGGAGGCGCCGGTGGGAATCGGCCGCATGTACGGTCCCATCAGCCCGCGCACCATGGCCATGGGAAGAATCGCGGCGATCACCGTGCCCGTCGCCAGGATGGTGGGGTTGCCCACTTCGTCCACCGCTTCGATCGCGATTTCGCTCCACGGGCGGCCCGCGTTCTCCGGCAGCCGGAAGTGCCGCACTACGTTTTCGACCACCACGATGGCGTCGTCCACCAGGATGCCGATCGAGAAAATCAGCGCGAACAGCGTGACCCGGTTCAGCGTGTAGCCGTACAGATAAAAAATTCCCAGCGTGAGGGAGAGCGTCACCGGGATGGCCAGCAGCACCACGCCGGATTCGCGCCACCCCAGCGCCAGCGCAATCAGCAGGGTCACGGAGAGCGTCGCCAGGATCAGGTGCTTCAACAGCTCGTTGGACTTCTCTTCCGCCGTCTGCCCGTAATCCCGGGTGATGGTCACCTGCACGTCGCGCGGCAGCACGAAGCCCCGCAGCCCGTCCACTTTCGCCAGCACCGCCCGGGAGACCAGCACCGCGTTGGTGCCTTTGCGCTTGGCCACTGTAAGCGTCACTGCCGGAAAATCCGCGCGGACGCTTTCGCCGCCCGCCGCCGTGCGCGGCGCGGCCGGACCCGCTCCAAAGACGACGTATTCGCTGGCTTCCCCGGCGCCCTCACTCACCTCGGCCACATCGCCCAGGAACACCGGCCGTCCGGAAAAAACGCCCACCACCAGGCGCCGCGCGTCCTCCGCACCGGTTAGAAAGCTGCCCGCTTCTACCGCCACCTCCTGGTTATTCCGGGCATACGAACCCGCTTCACGGCGTTGGTTGGAGCCTTCCAGCGCGCGCGCCACCGCCGGCGGGCTCAGCCGGTAGGCAGCCAGCTTCTGGGCATCGAGGGCCACGCGCAACTCGCGGCGCTGGCCCCCGATCAGCGCCGTCTCGGAAACATTTTCCACTTGCTCGACCGCGTGACGCACCTCCGCGGCCATCTGGCGCAATGCATAGCCGTCGTAGCCCGGGCCCCAGAACGTGAGCCCCAGGATGGGCACGTCGTCAATCGAGCGGACCTTGATCAGCGGCTGGGAGACGCCGGGTGGGATGCGGTCGAAATTCGAGTACATCTTGTTGTAGGTGAGGATGATTGCGTCTTCCTCTTTCGTGCCCACCTGGAAACGAACGATCACCAGCGCGCCGCCGGGACGGCTGATCGAGTACACGTATTCGACGCCGGGGATTTCGCGCAGCAGGCGCTCCATCGGCCCGGCCACCCGCTGTTCGACTTCCGTGGGTGTGGCCCCGGGCATCCCCACGAACAAATCCAGCACCGGCACCACAATTTGCGGCTCTTCTTCGCGCGGCGTCACCAGGACACTGGCCACACCCAGCAGAATGGCCGCCACGGTCAACAGCGGCGTGAGCCGCGAGTCGATGAAGGCGGCGGCCAGCCGCCCGGCCAAACCTCGCCTCACCGCGTCCCTCCCGGATGTTTGCCGTCCAGTTCACGTCCTGAAGGATTTGCCGCGATGGTCTCGCCTGCGCCCAGGCCGGAGAGGACTTCCATGGCATCTCCGGTGGCGGAGATTTCGCCGACGGTAATCACACGCCAGCGCAGAACGCCCGCGGAATCCAGCGCATAGACCCCCGCGAGCTGTCCGCGGCGCACCAGGGCGCTTTGCGGCAGCAGGATCGCCTGGCGCTCGCCCCGGCGGAACCAGGCGCGGCCGAACAGCCCCGAGCGGATGGCCGGATTCGCGGGAAGCTCGATGCGCACGGCAACGGTGTGCGTGGCAGGATCCGCGCCGCCTTCCACCTCGGTGATGCGCCCCTCTAAATCCGGCCCGCCCAGCGCGTCCAGGCGCACGCGAACAACGGTGCCGGTGCGCGCGGCGCCGGCTGCGGCAGCCTGCAGTTGCGCCCGCAGCTGGTATCGTGAAGGGTCTTCGATCACGAACAGCGTCGTGCCCGGCGCAGCCATGCCTCCGGTCTCCGCCATCCGCCGGGCCACAATTCCTGCAAACGGCGCGGCGATGCGCGCGTAACTGGAAGCCGTTTCCGCGGCCCGCGCTTCGGCCCGGGCGCGTTCCACTCCCGCCTCGGCCTGCTTCTCCCGGTCGGCGGCGGCCGCCAGGCTGGCCTGGGCCATGCGCCGGCGGGACTCCACTTCGTCGAACTCCTGCGGGGCCACCGATTTCTGATCGCGCAGATAGACGAAGCGCTCGTAGGTCTTCTCGATGACCTCGGCCTGGGCTTTGGCCGAAGCCAGACCCTGCGCCGCTTCCGCGCGCGCGGAAATCGCTCCCGCCTCGGCCGATTTTGCCGCCGCGCCGTGCGCAGCCAGTTCCCGGTCATCCAGCCGTGCCAGCAACTCCCCGGCCTTCACCGCCTGCCCCTCCCGCACCAGCACGGCTTCCACCATTCCCATGGTGCGTGCCGCCACCTCCGCGGTGTGCGCGGAGACCACCGCACCCGGCGCCTGTACCTCCTCTGCGATCGACTGAAACTTCGTGGCCCGCAACTCGATTCCGGTGACGGCCTCCGGGGCCGCTTGCGCTGCTTGCTCGGCACGCGAGCAGCCCGCCGCCAGCGCCACGAGCGCGGCCGAGATCGGCAGCAGCATGCACGCGGCCCGTGTCCCGGGGTTCCTTGCGAATTTCATGGCCTCTCTCCAGAAAAAAGGATGGGAGATTCGGGTGTGAGCCGGCCCGCCGCCCGCTCCAGGGAAGCGCGCGCAGCGTACCAGTCCCCCACAGCGGTCACGTATCCAGCGCGGGCTTCGAGCGCCGCCTCCTGCGCGCGGAGCAGCTCGGTGATGGTGGTCAGCCCCGCCTGGTAGCGGTTCTCGATGATCCGCAGGCTCTCGCGCGCCTGCTCCGTGCTCTGCCGGGCCGCCGCGGCGCGCGCCCGGGCGGCTTCCGACTCCAGGTAGGCCCGGCGCAGCTCCAGCCGCACGCCTGAGCGGACCCACTCAAGCTGGTCCTCGGCCTTGCGCTTCATCGCCGCCGCCTCCGCTACCTGATAGCGATTCGCGCCCCCGGCGAAAATATTCCAGTCCAAGCGAACCCCCGCGGTCCAGTTCGTGCCCGAAGGCCCTCCCAGGGTCAGCGCGTCACGCTCAAACTCTCCGAACAACCCAATCGTCGGGCCGAAATCCACCTTCGCCAGCCTCTCTCCCTTGCGCGCCGCGTCCACTTGCATCTCCACCGCGCGCAGCAGGGGACGGGCAGCCAGCGCTTCGTTTTCCCACTCCCCGATGGCCCCTTCGAGATCCGCCGGCTCGGCCAGCTCCGCAGAGGGCGCTCCCAGCGCTTCCCCGTCGGCTCCCAGCTCGCGCCCCAGGTTCAGCCGGGCCACCGCCAGAGCATTCTCGGCGCGCAATTCGCGGTCGAGCGCCTGCGCTTCAAACACCTGCGCGCTCAGCAGGTCGGAAGAGACCACTTGCCCGGCGTGTTCCAGCGAGGCAATCCGCTCGCGGTTTGCCGCCGCGGTTTTCCGCGCGTCGCGCGCCGCGGCCAGTCCGTCGCGGGCCACCACCGCGCCGAAATAGGCCTGCACCACGCGCAGAATCAGATCCTGCCGGGCCTGCTCGAGCGCGAAGTCTGCCGCCGTTTTCTCGCTGTTGGCCGCGCGCGTGCGCAGCCAGGTGCGCCCGGAATCGAACAGCGTCATATGGCCCGAAAACCGGGTATCGAAATTGTCGAGCGGGTGCGGCGCGTTCAGGCTGGGCAGGGCGAAATTGTCCGCGGTAAAGCGCCGTTGCGTCAGCAGCGTGCCGAAGACGTACACCGGATTGTTGCCCCGCGTGAATCCCTGCGAGAAATCGATCCGCGGGTACCAGGCGGAGCGCGCCCCCAGGGCGCGGGCGGCCGCTGCGCGCTCATCCTCTCCGGCAGCGCGAAGCTGCGGATTGCGGTCCAGAGCGGTGTGCACGGCGGAGGAAAGCGTGAGCGCGTCCTGGGCCCGCGCAGGAAGCGCGGCCAGGGGCAGGAGCGCGGTCAGGAAGAGCGCGGCACGCGGCGCAAATAGCAGGGCGTCTCTCATTTTCCGCTTGACAGAATATTTCTATATGGCTATATTGTCAAGCAGAAGTTTTGAAGCCGGGGGAATCCCCCGGCGGGAGGCGGCGCCCGGTGAAATCTCCTTCCCCTTCTCTCCAGCGCATCGAGCTCGCTGCGGAATGGTTCCGCCTGCTGGCCGATCCCAACCGCCTCCGCATCCTTCATTTCCTCGAGCCCGGCCGCCGCACCGTGGGGGAAATTGTCGCCGCCCTTCGCACCAGCCAGCCCAACGTCTCCAAGCACCTCCAGGCCCTGCGCCAGGCCGGCCTGGTGCGCCGTCAGCGTTCCGGAAATTTCATTTATTACTCCATCGGCGATCCCGTTGTGTTCCGTCTCTGTGAGTTGGCCTGCCACAGCGCCCTCGCCGCCGCCCGCGGCCGCTACGGGACGCTGGTCGCCGCCCGCGGCCGCTGACGGTTGCCCCTGAGCGGCTGAACCCCAGGCCCTCCCCGCACGTTTGACGAGCCGCCCCTCAACTTTACGCAGTTCGCGAACTGTGCCACCCTGTTGCCGGTTTCATTTCATCTTTGGGGGCAATCATGAACGTGAGTCGGACAGGCGTGATTCTTGCCGTGTGTGCCGGAGCGGTGCTGCTTTCGGGCGTGGCCGGGGCGCGGAACCGCGCGCGCGTGCTCGCTGGCGGGCAGCCGGGGGATTCCGGCTATCAACTGAAGAAGAAGATCAAAATCGGCGGCGAGGGCGGCTGGGATTACCTCACTTTTGATTCCGCCACCCGCCGGCTGTTCATTTCCAGGGGCGCCAAGGTCATCGTGGTGGACGTGGATGCGGACAAAGTGGTGGGCGAGATTCCGGATACGCCCGGGGTGCACGGCATCGCCCTGGCGCCGGAATTGAATAAAGGCTTCACCTCCAACGGACGCGGGAACAATGTAACCGTGTTCGACTTGAAAACCCTGGCCACGCTGGACCACGTGCCCACCGGAGAGAATCCCGATGCCATTGTGTACGACCCGGCCATGAAGCGCGTGTTCACCATGAACGGACGCAGCAAGGACGCCACCGCCATTGACGCCCAGACCGGGCAGGTGGACGGCACCATCGCCCTCGGTGGGCGCCCGGAGTTTGCCGCTGCCGACGGCAAGGCCCACGTGTACATCAATATCGAGGACAAGAGTGAAATCGTGGAGCTGGACTCGAAGAAACTCACCGTGGTTTCCCGCTGGCCCCTGGCGCCCTGTGAAGAGCCCTCCGGGCTGGCCATGGACACGCACAACCGGCGGCTCTTTGCCGGATGCCACAACAAGATGATGGCCGTCGTGGATGCCGACAGCGGCAAGGTGATCGCCACCCCGCCCATCGGGCAGGGCGTGGATGCCAACGCCTTCGACTCCGGCACCAGGTTTGCCTTCGCCTCCAACGGCGACGGCACTCTCACCGTGGTCCGTGAAGAGTCACCCGCGAAATTCACGGTGGTTGAAGACGTGGCCACGCAGCGCGGCGCGCGCACCATGGCCCTGGACCCGAAGTCTCACGAGGTTTACCTGGTGACCGCGGAATTCGGCCCGCGGCCGGAACCCACCACGGAAAATCCGCAGCCACGGCCGCCGATGATTCCGGACACCTTTACCGTCCTGGTATTGGCGCGATAGCGGCTTCCGCGCCCTGGGCCGGGCCTCCGCCCGGCCCGCGGGTTGCTGGCGGCGCTCAGCGCGCCGCGAGTTGAAATTCCACCCGCGCCGCCGAGTCCGCGCGGACTTCCACCTTCTTGTCGATCACCACCGGCTGCGAAAAGAAGAACCGCTTGGTCATCTGCTGGGTGCCCACGTCCAGCGTCTGCGTTTCCCGTTCCACCTTCCAACCCTCATGCCAGGCGGCAATCTCGTAGTCCCCGGCGGGCACATCCGTAAGCTTGAACGCGCCGTGTTCGTCGGTCACGGTCACATAAGGATGCCGCACCACAATCACCACTCCGTTCATCCAGGTGTGCCCGGCATTGCATTTCAGGTCGATCACTCCGGGAGTGTCCAAAGTCCGCCGGATGAATTGGTTCTGGAACGGGAAGGGAAGATTGATGCTCGAAGCGCCAATCATCTGCACGGTGTGCAGCACCGGGTCGCTGCTCTTCACTGCGAATTCGCCCTGCACCGGCACCAGCGAGATGTGCGGCACGTAGCGGCAATTCTTCTGGTCCAGCGTGCGGCGGATCGCCGGCAGGTCCATGGCCTTCCCCTGGGTGATTTCTTTCAGATAGACCACCGTGTTGGCCACGCCCCCGTCCGGGCCCACGATCAGCCGTTCCAGGTCGCGCACTTTTGTGCCCTCCGGGTCGCACACCTCCGGATTCTTGGTGATGGGAATCGAAGGCGGCTTCACCGCCGGCCCGGACCATTTCACTACCCCGGTAATGGTTCCCCCATCCTTCACTGTAATGACGTCATAGACGGCCTGGGGGACCGCCCGCGAGGGGACGAAAACACCCAGAGTCACGAGAGTTGCAGGCAATACCCAACTCATCTTTCTCATCGATTTATTCCTCCGAGCGGCGAAGTTCGGCTCTCGGGGTCAACTTCTTCTGGGACGCCGCGTTCTGGCTATTAGGCTACTGGGTGCGGGGAACTACGATGGGCCTCGTTTGTCCCGGCGTTGCGAATCGGCCAATAACCAGGCCCTTAAGAGCCGGTTCGATTGCCGGGCCGGCTTCGCCCGGCGGCTAGGGTTTGCCGGAGTCTTCAAACGCTTCCGGGGGATCCAGCGAGCAACGGTGCCAGAATTCCGCCTCCGTGATTCGCCCCGCGCGCAGTTGCTCCAGGTCCGCGCGCGTCGTGGAGATTTGCCCTCCATCCGAAGAATCGAACACCACCACCACGCCCGCCGGGGGTTCCGCGCCGCTCGGGGAATCCAGGCGCGCGCCGGCCAGCAGGGATTTTGCGAACGCCCGCTTTTCTCTCGCCGAAGTGGCCATTCCTGCGCTCGGCTCCACGTCGAATACCTTCACCGTTTTCCCCCGCAGCGGCGCCCAATCGCCCGCAAACCTGCTCACCGATTCGCGGGTCACGCGAAACACGGCGCTCGCTGCGGCAGTGGCCTCTCCGGCCTTGGCGGGGCCTTCGGCAAGTCCGCCCGGAAGCTCCAGTTGCGCGCGGCGAATCCATCCCCGGGATGCGCCGGAAATCTGCACGTGCACCCAGGAGGGCTGCACTTCCAGGATTTGAAACTCGTCCTGGGCCTCGGCGGAGAAGAGCACCTGTGCGCCGGCCTGGGGTTTGGAATATACGGGCGTGCCGGACTTGCGCACCGCGGCCAGATTCTCGGGGTGCGCTTGATTTCGCAGGACCTCCTCCAGGTTTTGCTCCAGGTCGCGAAGTTCCTTGGTGTGCTGCTCGGCCCGTGCGCGGTCTGCCTCCGTGGCAGCAGGATTTCCGGAACCCCCTGCATCACCGCGCGCTGCCTCTCGCCCGGTCCCGCCGGGGGCCGGAGCGGGGGCAGGTGCCGCTCGATAGGGCGCGGGATGTTCCGAAAGCCCCGGATCCGGAGCACGAAAGGGCACCAGGGGACTCGGCTGCTGCGGCTTGCTCGCCGCAGGCGGCGTCCCGGCCGCCCCCGCAGTTCCCCCCGGCTCGAGGATTTCTCCCAGCCGGTCCAGAAGGTCGTTTTCCAGCCGCCCGTTCGACGGCAGCGTGCGATAGCCGGACTTGGCTGGATTCGCGTCTGTGTACCATGCGGTAATCTTGGCCACCACTCGGACAGCCGTGCCTCCGGAACTGGCTTCGCTCACCTTGATCGCACATTCATAAAAGCCGCTCCGGTATCGCTCCAGCGGCTCCTCGGTGGTGCCCACAAATCCCTCCAGCGTGGGGAGGCGGCCCTTGGCCGTGGCCCGCACCTCGCCCACCGCCCGCTCCACTTCCCTCTGGGATTCGGCGTAGATGCGATCCGTTCCACTGCTCTGAGCGCCCGCGGGGAGTGCTGGGTGCAGCGCCAGCCCCAACGCCGCTCCCATCGCCAGCCTCGTCGCGCGTGAGATTCGCATCATGAAATCGGCTTTACCTGGTCGCGGCGCAGCCACCCGCGCCGCCCGGCCCCGGTCTCGACCCCATACCAATAAGGCGTCACAATCAGAATGAGCACCTCAGAATCAGGCGGCATGGGTTGCAGGGTCACGGCGCTGTGAAACGGCGCGGATTTCAGCTCCACGCCGCGGCCGGCCACCAGGCGGACCAGTTCGTGCCTCAGTTGGCTCACGTGCTCTTCCAGGGAATTTGCCGAAGACTCGGCGGCCAGCAGGCGGGCGCGTTCCTCTTGTCGCTGCTTTTCCTGCGCGGCCTCCGCTGCCCGGCGATCGTTGCGCTGCTTCTCTGCTTCCGCGGCCTGCTGCTGGGCCAGTTGCAACTGCTGGAGCTGGGTCCGGATCTCCTTCAACTCGCTGGATTCCACCGTGCCGTCGGACTCGTGTACCGTCCGCCGGCCATCCTCCACGAACACCGCGTCAATCTGCACGCGCGTTTTCGAGTCCTTTCGCTCCTGAACCAGATAACGCACTGTGATGGTCCCGATGTCCGAGCTGTGCTTGAAATTCCGTGGCGCCAGGGCGCCGGCGTAGACCTTGTAAAGCGCCTTCCCCGGCCCCTTCCAGGGCCCGAAATGCGCCGAGGAGTTTGCGGCCACCGCTCCCGTCAGGGTCTTTTCTTTCTCGTAGACATAGGTACCGTGGATGACCTGGTCGTTGGCCACGTCTTCCACCACCTGGAGCACATCCGCCATCGGGGCGTCCAGGATCACTTCAATTCCCGCGCCCTCTTGCGGTCCTGCGCCCGGCGGCAGCGCGGCGGCATCGCTCTTGGCCGGCAGGGCGAGCGCAAGCAGCAACACGGAGGCCACCCAAGGCGCCGCTTTCGACCGGAGGGCCAGCGGGCGCGGGACCCCGCGTCGAAAGCGACGGTTGCGGCGTCGAACTGGGGAAATGCTGATTGGCATCATCGCGCGAGAAAAACCCTGGCGCACCGGCAAGGTTCCTTCGTAGCCCCGGCCATTGGAATTGTCAAATCAAATCCAGGGCGGGCGACGGGCTGGTTTGCCCTGGATCTCAGGACTCTCCCTCCGTCGTGTCCCTTCGTGGGTTCAAAAACGCCCCGGAGCCGCAGGCATGATTTCTGGTCCGCCTATCCATCCCGGCCTGCCGGAGCCTCAACCCGGCGGGCGCAACCAGCGGGCCCGGCCCTCTCGATCGTCGAGGGCGCGGAGGAAAATACTGTGCGCCATAGATTTCTGCTTGCAATCCACAGTAGTTTGGAGTTAGGTTTCGCCTCACCTGGGCGAGGAGAGATCTTCCGGCGGTTGAGCAGGCGGATTCACCTGGAGGAGGGGCCAGGTGTTACCGATTGGCGCAGGCAGGTCCTTGCTGTTCTCGCACGCGTGGAACCGCGCGTGGTCCCTTGTCTATCCTTCGGATACGCAGCCGCTTTTCCGTTTCGATTGTTCTTTCACCCGTCTACTTTTCTGAACAAGCAAAGCCCGGGCCGAGGAGGAACCATGTTCGAATGCGTTTTGCTGGTGAGCAAAGCTAAGAAGCCGATCCCCGTGCGAGGAATCTTTGCGGTCCTTGCTCTGCTGGCCGGCGCGCTGCTTGCTGCCGTGCCGCCCGCGGCGGCACTGCCCGGCAGCCATATGAAAGTCAGGGCCATTCCGGCGTTTGCCAGGAAATACGGCCTGCCCTGCTCGGCGTGCCATACCGCCTGGCCGGAGCTGAACAACTTCGGCACCGTCTTCCGCGACAATGGCTATCAATTGATGAACGACCGCGACTCTCCCATCTGGCAGAACCCCTCGTACTTTCCCATTACCATGCGCATGACCCCCAACTGGCACTTGGAAAACACCACCAACCAGCAGGTGGACTCCGTGCCCGGTGGCGCCACCGGAACGCTCGTCAGCAAGACGGTGCAGGTCAACGGATTCGACCTCTCCGGGATGGACCTCTGGACCGCAGGCACGCTTTACAAGAACATTTCGTTTTCGCTGCTGCCCTCTTCGGACAATACCGGGGCCTTCCACTTCGAGAATGCCTTCGTCCGCTTCGACAATCTGGGGCACAGCACCTGGTTCAATCTGAAGGTCGGGAAGTTCGAGCTCGACAACTGGATCTCTGAGAAGCGCTTCCTGTTCCTCTCCAATAATGGTGGCCTCTACCAGACCTACCACTTCGCTCCCCTCGGGGATATCAACGGCGTGGGCATCGGAGACAACCAGCTCGGCGTGGAACTGGCCGGCCACTCCGCCAACAGCTACACGCGGTACAGCGTCTCCCTACTCTCGGACAACGACGGAAATGTGGGCTTGCCCTCCAACCGGGGCTACAGCGTTTTCATGGCCTTCAGCCAGGCGTTTAACGGCGGCAGCCAGGGGCTCCAGAGAATCGGGGCGTACGCCCTCGTTGGACAGCAGCCTACCTACTTCATGACTTCCTCCACCGTGCCCATCCCCGGGGAGGGCATCGGGAACAAGCCGTATTACCGCGTAGGTTTTAACGGCGACTTCTTCCTGTTT
>DATIYQ010000236.1:0-4387 GCA_035517515.1 Binatia bacterium | reverse complement strand
GTACCTGCTGCGGCCGCCGCCAAAGCAGGAGGGAGTTTCCAGCTTCGCCGGCCTGCTGAACACCTTTCTGCTCCTGGCACTGGCCAGGTACCAGTCCGTGTATCCGAAACAGGCCTGGAAGTTCCTGCTGGCCCTGGGAGCCGTGGAGTTTGGCCTGGGGCAACTCCCCCTGGCGCGCCGCCGGAGGGCCGCGTTTGTCCTGCAGAGCACCCTGGGCGTGACCCTGATTTTCACGGCGCTGCCGCTGCATTTCTCTCCGGAAAACACCTCGCTGCTGTGGCTGGCGCTGGCGGAGGCGCTGTTCTTTTCCGGAATCTACCTGGACGAAATCGTGTTCCGCCGGCTCGGCCATGTGGCTGCGGCGGTTACCGCCGTCCAGTTGCTGGCGGTGCACGGAGCGCGCGTGGTGGGCGAACGCATGGATGGCGCAACGTATGCGCCCCATTCCGGGCTGGGCATCACCTGCGCGGCTGCCGCCCTGGGATTTTTCTTCACCGCGCATGTTGCGCCGCGCCGCTGGCCGCAATTCTTCCGCGAGCGCTGGGATGTGTTCGCCGCGGACGTGGTGTCCTGGGCAGCCATAGCCGTGGTTTTCCTCGGGCTGTACGTCTCCCTGCCTTACGGCTGGGTGGCCGTCGCGTGGATGGCTCTGGCGGTCGTGTTGCTGGGCGCCGCCCGGCGGTTTGCGGAAGCGCGGCTCATGCCGGAGGCCTGCGCGGTGGCGGCCATCGCGCTGCTCCGCGTGGTGCTGGTAAACGTGCACATCACCACGCGCACCCATACAGCCCTTCCGGGCGTTTCTCTCCGCCTGGCCACCCTCGCCCTCACCGCCCTGCTCTGTTATGTAGGCGCGCGCTGGGGAGAATCCGCGGAGCGCGGTTGGTCCGTACATCTCCCCGCGGCGCTGGCCTGGGCCGGCACCGGAGTGCTCACGCTGCTGGCGTGGTACGAGCTGCGGTCCGCCAGCGTGGCCCTGGCCTGGGGGCTGGAGGCGGTAGCCCTGCTCGAAACCGGCCTGGGAAAACGCTGGCTTGCGCTTCGCCTCCAGGCTTACGCCATGTTTCTGGCTTCCTTCCTCCGCATCTTCTTCGTCAACTTGAACGCCGAAGGCGGCGCGGGACTGATGACCGCGCGGATCTACACCGTCGTCCCCATCGCGGTCCTGCTTTATTTTGTTTACGAGCGCCTGCAAGGGAGCACGGATGAGTTTTTATCCTTGGACCGGCGCTTCCATGCCGCGGAAGCTCATTCCTGGATGGGACTGACCGCGGCAGTGGCGCTCTTGCGCTTCGAGGTGCCGCTGGACTGGGTGGTGGCCGCCTGGGCGGCGCTCGCCGTGGTTCTGCTCGCCATCGCCTGGATGAGCCGCAGGCGTTTGCTTATCGCCCAGGCGCTGATCCTGACGTTGGCTGTGGCCGTCCGCGGCGTGCTCCACAATTTTTATGAACGCAGCTACTTCCCGCTGCCCGCGCCGTGGCAGTTCGGACGCTACCTGGTGCTCTCCTCCACGGCCGCCCTGCTGCTCGCCGGACTGCTGTTTGCCTTCCGCCTGCGGGTGAGAGGCGCGGCACTGCCTGTGGGCGGCCGTGTTCGCCGTGCCTGGTTCCGGTTCGTGAACCGCCCGGAGCAGACGCTTTTCTTCGTGGCCCTCCTGCTGGTCACCGCGCTGCTCGCCGCCGAACTTCGCCACGGCATGGTGACCATGGCCTGGGGACTGGAGGCCGTGGCCGTATTTCTCTTCGCGCTCCAGATCGGCGAGCGCAGCTACCGCCTGGCGGGGCTGGGGCTGCTGCTGCTCTGCGTGGCAAAGCTGGGGCTGGTGGACTTTATCGGGATGACCCTGCGGGATAAGGCCATCACCTTTATGGTTCTGGGCGCTTCGCTGGTGGGCGTGTCCATTCTTTATACGCGCCACCGCGAGATGCTGCGGCGGTATCTATGAAGCGCCCCTTCCTGCTCGTTGCCGTCCTGCTGGCCCTGGCTGGCCTGGCCTTGAGCGAGTTGCGCAAAGCCGAGGCCCCGGTGAGCCCCGCGCCGTTGCTCTTTTTCCTCGCCGATACGCAGCGCGAATTGACGCGCATGCCCATGCAGGTCACCCGCCTCTCGGACGAGAAGGAAGTGGAGATCGGCGATCAACTGGCGCGCCGCTACCTGGCCATGCTGCGGCGCGCGCCGGAGACTCCCGAAGACCAGGCCATCGCTGAATATGTGCGCGGAGTGGGGCAGCGCGTGGCCGCGCACGCCGCGCGGCGCCTGCCCTACCAGTTCCATTACATCCCGGACGTGAACTTCATCAATGCCTTCGCGCTGCCCGGGGGGCACGTGTTTATCGGCGAGGGTCTGATCTCCCTGATGCAAACCGAGGACGCGCTGGCCGGCATTTTGGGCCACGAGATTGAACACATCGACCACTACCACTGCGTCGAGCGCGTGCAGATCGAGGCCGCGCTGCGGCGCATCCCCCTGGGAGACGTTGCCGCCTTGCCCGTTGCCGTCTTTGTGGCCGGATACACCAAAGATCAGGAGCTCCAGGCGGACCGCGAAGGCGCCCGGCTGGCCGCGCGGGCCGGCTACGCCCCGCTCGAGGTCATCGCCGTGTTCCAGGAATTCGAAAAGCTCTACCACACGGCGCAAAGCCCGGCGCGCAATCCCGCGGACGAACTCTCGCGCGTGGCTCTGGAGACGCTCCAGGGCTATTTCCGCTCCCATCCGCTGCCGGAAGAGCGCATTGCCGCGGTCCAACGGGAGGTGGGGAGCGGGCCGTGGCCGGCGCCGCGCCCCCTGGAGTATCAATATATCTTCCTGCGCCAGCAGGCGTTCAGCGCGGTGCGGGACCGGCGCTACGCCGCCGCCGTCACCCTGGCCACGCGCGCGCTGGTGCTGAAGCCGGACGATGTTGCGGCGCTCACCGCGCTGGCCCAGGCGCGCTTTGCGCTGAAAAATTACCCGGCAGCCCTTGAAAACTACCGCGACCTGGCGGCGCTGGACGCGGTGGCCGCGAGCGAAGTCCGGAGCTTTGCCGTGCTCCTCGCCTCCGAGGCCCTGAAGCGGCAGGACTGGAAAACGGCGGCAGAACTCTCGCTCCATGCCCTGGATTTTGAGCCGGTTTCACTCGAAGCCTACCTGGTGCGCATCCGCGCCCTGCTCAACGCCGGAGACGTGGAGGCAGCCTGGGAAACCACCCAGCAGCTCTTGAAAATCGCCCCAGGCGGCCAGGGCGAACTGCCGGATGTGGCGCGCCGCCGCGCCGAGCAATTGATGCTGGCGCACGATTACACGCAGGCGGAGCGCCTGGCGGGATATCCGCTGCGCATTCTGCCGGATCATCCTGACTACTTGCCGGTGTACGCGCGGGCGGCGTTTGCCGCGGGAGATTTTGCCACCGCCGCGGACGCGGATCTCAAACTGGTCACCCGGCCCCAGGTGCGGAACTGGGAGGCGCCCCTGCACGCCGCTGCAGACGCGTTTGCCGCCGCCGGCCAGGCGCCACGAGGTATCGCCGCGCTCGAAGCCGCGCGCGCCGCGGTGCGCAAGGCGGAGGATTCCGCCTCGCGTGACGCGGCCATCCAGGTGGAGTTGGCGGGCCTGCGGCTTTACACCGGGGACGAAAAGGCCGCGCGGCGCTATGCGGATTACATCCGTGCCGGAAAGTGGGGAGAGATTCCGGTGATCGGCCTGGACCGCATCGGATTCTGGTATTACCGCGCGGGCCAGGCGCAGGTCGCCGTGGAGTTGCTCCCGCGACTCGTGGGCGTTCCCTCGGATTCCCAGGAGGAAATTCTCGAGCTCGCCTGGGCGCAACTGGAGTACGCATCCAGCCCGGCTGCCGCCGCCGGCTTCCGCAACTGGCGCGGCAACCCGATGGAGTGGCGGGTGCGCGCGGACGCGCCCATCATGGGCCAGGCCCTGGCTTCCTGGCTGATGGGGCAGCGTGAAGAGGCGCTGGGGGAGTTTTCCAGCGCAGTCCTGCAGCGGCCGGAATGGTTGAACGCAAACTGGGTGGGCGCGCTCTATCCCTCGAATACTGCCCGCATGGCCGCGGACCTTTATCGCGAGCGGCAGCGCCGCGAAGCCGCGTCAAAGGCCCTGGCCCAAACGCGCCGGTAAGCCGCATCATTGCCCTTGACCGGGATCGAGCATCACCTTTTCGGCGTGTGTCTGCGGGCTCGACCCGAGCCAGTGAAAGAGCAGCGCCGCTGCGCCTCCTCCAGCGAACTGAGCAACGATAAACCACGGAACATCCCCGGGGCGGATGCCCGCAAACGTGTTGCTGATGCAACGCGCCAGGGTGACCGCGGGATTGGCAAATGAGGTGGAAGCTGTGAACCAGTAGGCCGCGGTAATGTATGCGCCCACGGCGGCCGCCACCGCCTGGGTGGATTGGCGG
>DATIYQ010000235.1:0-21029 GCA_035517515.1 Binatia bacterium | reverse complement strand
CAACTGGCTGAAAGAGATGGCGGCGATTCCGCTGGAGCCGCGGGAACTGGCCAACCGGCTGTCGCTGGCCGGCGTGGCCATTGACGCCATCGAGGATTCGCCCGCCGGGCCGGTGCTCGATGCGGAGATCACCACCAACCGCCCGGACCTGCTGGGCCACCTGGGCGTGGCTCGCGAGGCCGCGGCCATTCTGCGCGCGCCGTTCCACCCTTCCGAGCCGCAGCCGAAGGAATCGGCTGAGCCTGCCGACTCCGCGGTACGCGTGGAAATCGCCTGCCCGGAGCTGTGCGGACGGTTTACGGCGCGCGTGCTGCGCGGCGTGAAGATCGGCCCCTCGCCCGAGTGGCTGCGCCAGCGCATGGAAGCACTGGGCCAGGGCTCCATCAGCAACGTGGTGGACGCCACCAACTACGTGATGTTCGAGCTGGGCCACCCGCTGCATGCCTTTGACCTGGACACGCTCGCCGAAAAACGCATCGTGGTGCGCCGGGCCGCGCGCGGCGAAAAACTGCGCACCCTGGACGGAATTGAACGCGCGCTCACGCCGGAGATGTGCATGGTGGCAGACGCGCGGCGCGCCGTAGGCGTGGGCGGGGTGATGGGCGGCGCGGAAACCGAAATCAGCAGCGGCACGCGCAACCTGCTGCTGGAATGCGCCTGGTTTGACCCCATCTCCGTTCGCCGCACCGCCAAGGCGCTGGGCCTGCGCACTGAGGCCTCCTTCCGCTTTGAGCGCCGCGCAGACCCGCAGATGGCAGAGCGCGCCTCCAGGCGCTGCGCGCAACTGATCCAGGAAATCGCTGGGGGCGAGGTGCTGGCCGGGGTGGTGGATGTGTATCCCGGAAAGCAACCGGCCGCGGAGCTGGAACTGACCCGCCGCGAACTGCTGCGCGTGATGGGCGCGGACGTTCCGGACGCGGAAATCGAAGCCATTCTGCGCGCGCTGGGATTTGCCGTCGAGCGCACAGACTCCAACCGCGCGAGCCGCGACTCGCTGGTGGCCGCGTGGCGCTGCCCGCAGCCGAGCTGGCGACACGACGTGGCGCGGGAAGTGGACCTGATCGAAGAGGTGGCCCGGCACTACGGCTTCGACAAATTCCCGCCGCGCCTGCCTGCCGCCCGGCAGCCGGCGCGCCGGCTACCCCACGCGGAGGCGGACGACCGGCTGCGCGAGCGCCTGCTGGCCCTGGGCTACCAGGAGGCGATTTCGATTCCATTTGTGGATGAAGCGCACGACTCGGTGTTTCGCCCCGAGCATCCCCCCGCGGGATTCGCCCCCGCGCAGATCGCCAATCCCCTGGCGGAGGATGCCGCGGTGCTGCGCTCCAGCGGCATTCCCACCATGCTGCGCGCTCTGGAATGGAACCTCAACCGCGGGCAGCGCAACCTGCGCCTGTTCGAGCTGGGACGCGCCTATTTCTGGCAAGGCGGCACCCCGGTGGAATTGCCGGTGCTGACGCTGGGCGCCGCCGGGTTGGCCCGCGAGAAAAGTATCTACGATGCGCCGCGCGCCTTCGGGTTGGAAGATTTGAAGGGCGACCTGGAGACCCTGCTGGAGATTTGCGGCGGAATGCGCGCCACCGCGGGTGGACCCGCCTGGCTGCAGCTCGGGCGGGCCATGCAGGTGGCTGCGGGAGACGCCGCCGCCGGCGTGGCCGGTTTGCTCGCGCGGCGCGTGGCCGAAAGCTTTAAATTGAAGCAGGAGGTGTGGCTGGCGGAGCTGCGCGCGGAGCCGCTCTACCTGGCCTTCGAGCGGCAGCGCGTGGCGCGGCAATACACGCCGCTGCCGCGTTTTCCAGCCGTGGAGCGCGACTTCTCGCTGGTGCTCGGCGACACGGTGACGTTTGAACGAGTGCAGCGGGCTATCCGCGCGCTCGAAATTCCTGAAATCGAGCGCATCGAGGCGGTGGACCTGTTTCGCGGCGGGGCCATTCCGAAAGGAAGCCATTCCCTGCTGGTGCGGGTAACCCTGCAAAGCCGTGAAGGCACGCTCACGGAGACACAGGTGAGCGAGGCCAGCGGGCGAATCGTGGCCGCGCTCGAAAAGGAATTGGGAGCCGCTCTGCGGAAACAATAGCCACCGGCGCGGCTACGGAAGAGACAGACCCACGGTCGGGAAACCGCAGACCCGGGCTGCCCCGGCAAGGGAATCCCGGGAGTGTGGCTACTGCACTTCCACCAGGACCAGCGAAACGTCGTCGTGGACCGGATCCGCGCTGTAGGAAGTGACCCCCTGGATGATGGCTTCCCGCATGGCGGGCAGCGGTAGGACCGCGGCGCGGCGGGCGATCTCACCCAGGCCTTCTATCCCCAACATTTCCTCCTCGCGATTCCACACCTCGGTCAGCCCGTCGGAATAAAGCATCAAACGGTCCCCGGCGGATAAATCGAACTCGTCGGTCGCGTCCACGGGGACGGCATCTTCAATGGCGCCGAGCACGGTGCTGCGCGGCTCGAGGTGGCGCAGCTCGCCGGAAGCGGAGATCAACAGCGCCGGCGGATGGCCCGCGGCCGCAAACGTGAGCTTCCGCCCGCCCTCGTCCATCCGGGCGGCAGCCATGGTGAACATGAACCCGCTGATGCCAATCTGCTGCACCACAAACTTGTTCAGTTTCCGCAACAGTTCGCCCAGATGGATCCCGCGGCGCAGCATGGAGAGCGTTTCCGTGTAGATGCGGTTGGCCAGCAGGGCGGAGCTGATCCCGTGGCCGGAAACGTCGCAGATCAGCAGGTCCAGATGGGAGTTTCCGTGGGGAACTACCAGGCCAAAGTCTCCGCCGATGGTGCGCACCGGCATGTAGTAGGTCTCCACCTCCACGCCGCCCCAGGTCAGCGCCTGCGGCGCCAGGCTCTGTTGCACGCGCGATGCCAGCACCAGCTCACGGTCAATTTCTTCGGCGCGGAGTTCGAGCTGCACGTTCGCGTCCCGCAGGTTCTGCTCCGCTTTCTTCTGCTCGGTGATGTCGGTAAAGGTGACCACGGCGAAAATCCGCCCGTCGGGATCTTCAATGGCCCGCGCGCTGACCACCACGGGCACGCGCTGGCCGTCCGGCCGCGGCAGGAAATACTCGTAACGGTTCGAGCCCGTGGCCAGCCCCCGGGCCCTTTCTTCCTGCAGCCGTTCGAGGTCCTTTCCCTGGTAGAAGACCTCGGGAGTCTTGCCGAGAATCGCTGAACGCGGCCTGCCAATCAGCCGCTCCATGCACTCATTGACGAACAGGATGCGCTGGCAGTCGTCGGCGATGAGCACGCCCTCGTTGAGGGTCTCGAGGATGCCCTCCATCTGTTCCAGCCAGTCCGGTTTTTCGACCTTCACGGAGTTCTCCATGGCCCAGGACGGCTGCACTCCACGCGGACGGCACCCGGTCAGCGGCGCGGAAGGCCCGGAGATTTCGATGTTGCCGGAGCCGCCGGGGATACGGCGCCGGAGGGAGCCGAAGGGCCCCGGGCGCCCACCACCTCCTGCCAGCGCGCCAGGCCCACGGCCACCACCTTGCGGCTCTCCTCCTCCTGGACCAGGGCGATCAGGCGCAGGTTTTCGAGGCGCCAGCCGGGATCGGGATCCGCCAACGCCAGACCGGCGGAGAAGTTTTTTTCCTCCGCCCGCAACTGGCCCACGCGATAGAACCAGCGGGCCACGGAGGAATGCTTCCAGCTTTCCCCCGCGTTGCTGCCGCCGCCCACGCGGGAGGTGAGTTTGTCCTCGGTCAGGATCAGATAGACGTTGGCCGGCCCGCCGAGGGTGAGTTCCTTTCCCTGGAGTTGCACCTGGGCCTTCATCGCCGCGGCGGCGGGGACGGCGCGGGGATTCGCCGGCGAGAAACTAAGCGTGGGACCGAGCGCCAGTCGCAGGGCGGAAATGGTGGCCCTTGCCCGGCTCTCGTTGTTGCCCGCGAATTCCACCACTCCGTCCACCACCATCTGCGGCGTGTAGATGGATTCCAGATCCATGGCATCCGCGTACTTCTTCTGCCGCTCCGTAAAGCTCGGCGAGGAGAAGTGGTCCACCCACTCCGCGCGGTCCCAGTAATCCACGTGCTCCTCGACGGGAACGATCTCTACGCCATCCACCGGCTGTGTCGAATACATGCGCTCCAGCATGGCGTCGGCGTCGGGGCAGTGCGGGCAGCCCTCTGAGGTGAATAGTTCCACCAGCACCATCCCGCGCGCGGCCGGCGTGGAACCCGCTCCGGAGTCCTGCGCGCCCAGCAGCGTTGCGGCGCCGGCCAGCACGGCCCCCGCGGCGGCCACGCGGAGCGGGATGCGCAGGAACGTGCGATAAGGGCGCGAAGCGCCCGGCGCGGAATGTTGGCGGCGGAGCAACGAGATCATGGGAAGCTCGGCTATAGGATACCCCGCCGCGGGCTATTTGACTCCCGCCAGCGGCGGCGGCCGGTGCGATTGGGGCGGGGGGCTCCGCCTGTGCCTTACGGCAGCGGGCCGAATACGCAGACGCTGCTGGTGGTGCCCATGAACACTTTCCCGTCCGCAATGGTCACGGCGATAAATTTGTTGCCCGCGCCGCAGGCGTCGCGGCTTCCGGCCTGCGCGCTGTTGTAGAGTTCCTTGCTCAAATCCGTGGCGTCGTAAGCGTGCAGCACCGCCGGACTGGAATTCTCCGCCACCCAGACGATTCCGTTGGTCGCGCCGTTGGCGGAGATGGTGGGAGAAGTGCCCGGATAGCCAAAGCTACTGCCGCTCTCGGAAGTGGGGGAGGAAGCGAGCTTGGCCTGGGAGACGGGAAAGGCTTTCAGCGTGCCGCTGACGTCGCCGTAGTACACCGTGCCGTTGAAATATGCCGGGCCGGCCCAGATTCCGCCGGGAAGCACGCCATCGAGTTCCTGCCACACATTGTTGGAGCCGGCGCTGAACTTCCCCATGTTGTCGCGATCCACCACGTAGATGTTGCGGTCTTTGCCCGCGCCCACCGCCAGATGACGCACCGTGCCTCCGCTGTCCTTCACATCCGGAAGTAGCACCACTCCGCCCGAGCCCAGATCCGCATCCGCCCCGTTTTCACTGACTTCATTGTCCATCTCCCAGTAGTCGGCGACCGCCAGCACTCCTCCGGTCGTGGAGATCTTGACGAAGGCGTTGCCGTAGTCGCCGCCGCTGGGGAAGCCGTTGGTCAGCGTCTTCTCGAAAACGCCGTTGGCCGCAAGCAGGTAGATATTGCCGGCGGAATCCGCGGCCATGCCGGCCCCGCTCATCCAGATGGAAGGGCCACCGCCCCGGGCGTTGAGACCGATATCCAGGGTGCTGGTCTGCGCCAGTGTGGCTTCACTGTAGCCCATGATCCAGCCGGAATAGGGCTGGTCGTCGCAATGCGAGGACCAGGCTGTGTACACCACCCCGTTGAGCAGCAGCAGCCCGGGGCGCTCCTTGTATTGCGCGGGATCGAACACGTCCTGGCCGCTCTGGTTGGGCAAAGTGGCCTGGACCTCCTTGGGCCCGCCGAGCAGCTCCGCACCGGTGGTCAGATCCAGGGCATGCAGCCGCTGGTGGTAATTGTTGCTGTTGTCCCGGGTCATCGCGGTTACGAAAATCGTGCCGTGGGCGCCCGCAGTGCGATCGATGACCGGCGTGGCTGTTACCCCGATCTCCGGGGATACCTGGCCGCAGCCGCGATTGTCGCTGGTGCTCTCTCCATTGGCCACGGACTGCTGCCACAGCAAATTGCCGGAGTCCGCGTCGAAGGCATACACCAGGTCGTGCTCGGTGGCCACGAAGACGGTATTGTGCGCTGTCCCCCCGATATTCAGTTGCGACACGTAGAGCGGCTGCGCGTCCACCTTTCCGGTCACCGCAAGTGTGTGGCGCAGGCCGAACGTTGCGGAAGTAACCACCGCCGGAGTGAGCGTGGTTTCCGATAGGTTTTGCCCGGTGCGCGCCTGGTCATTCTTGAACGTCAGCACATCCGTGGAGGGGCCCGCCGCCGGCAGCACTGTGAGCGTGGCCGGATTGCTGGTCACGCTGCCGAAGGTATTGCTCACGACGACGTCAAACTGCGCGCCGTTATCCCCGGAGCTTGCCGGCGGCGTGGTGTAGCTGGCTGCCGTCGCCATGCTGATGTTGGCGCCGTTCTTTTGCCATTGATAGGAGAGCGGGAGGGCGCCTGTGGCCGTTACGGTGAACGTGGCGGTCTGGTTCAGGTTCACGGCGCGGCTGGCCGGCTGCGTGCTGATCGCCGGAGGAGCCGGATCCATGATCGCCCCGCCCGCCCCGCCGGCGCATCCGGCCAGACACAAACTCAGCGGAAAAACCAGAGCGGACACTGCGAAGAGTCTGCGGTCCATACAACTCTCCTGACGGCGGTCGAGAGCGGCAGGGTGTCTCTCTGGCGGCGCGCTGGGGTCAACGGCTCCGCGCGGATCGGCGGTCTCCGGGCGAATCCATGGGCATTTTAGCAGGAACGCCCGGCCGGGCGGGAGCGGCGCGCGCGGTGTGACGCGGAAGCCAATCTGGACCAAAGGACAGGGTCCGGGCGCGGCTGTGCGCCGCGGCAAACCTTAGTGCGGCTCGAAGATCAGGGGCAGGCCGTTCTTGGTGTTACCGACGATCACGATTTTCGCGTTGTTGCTGCCGGCCAGCTTCTCCGTGGCTTCGATTCCTTTCCACTCCAGCAGTTGCGGGCTGATCCCCTGGGCCACAATGCGCTGAAAGTCGGAGATGCCCTGGGCCTCGATGCGTTTGCGTTCCGCCTCCTGCTTCTCCTTCTGGAGGATGAAGCTCATGCGCAACGCGTCCTGCTCCGCCTGTTGCTTGGCTTCGATGGAGGTCTTGAGCATGGCCGGAAGCTGGATGTCGCGCAGCAGCACGCGCTCCACGTAAATTCCGCGCGGGGCCAGCACGGCGGTCAGTTGCTCCTGGATGGCGTTGGCCACTTCTTCCCGCGCGCCGGTATACAGGGCATTGGCGCTGTGGCTGGCGGTCGCTTCACGGACCGCGGATCGCAGGTTGGGCTCCACCACTTTCTCCACGTAATCCCGGCCGATTTTCTGGAAAACGTCCGCGGCCTTCGCGGCGTCCAGCCGGTATTGGAGCGTGGTGTCCAGAGTCAGGATCAGGCCCTCGTTGGAGGGCACGTTGGCCGTCTCCTTCACGGTTTGCGTCTGCACGGACATTTCATGCACCGACTTGAGCGGGTTGATGAGGTGCAACCCTTCCGGCAGCGTCTCCCCGGTCACCCGGCTGAAGAAAGTAAGCACGCCCACATGGCCGGTCTCCACACGCGTGGTGCAATTGAACAGGAACAGGACCGCGACAATGACCACCAGGACCATCAGCCAACTGCGGCCTTCCAGCAGGCCGGTGCGGCGGACGTATTCCACCGGGTCATCTCCACCGAGTTTTGCCATGGGCACCCTCCTCCCCGCGCGGGAAATGCGGGGGCAGCGTCTGTAACCCTACCACAACCTGTTGGTATCTTTCGCTTGACACTCCCATATTCTGCGTAGAGAATCCCGCCAGCCGGGGTCGGCTCGCCGCTGGCCCTCTCGGCTTTTCAGGGGATTCTTTTCCGCCAGCGCGGATGGGGAGGATCGCATGCAATACCTGCCTGGCTGGACTGTGCAATGCATCAATCCGGGCTGCGATAACCGCGGGCACTGGATCCGCGTGAAGGAGATTTCCCCCACGCTTTGCCCGTGTTGCGGAGCTCAGCTGCAAAACGTCCCGCCGCCGCTCACCCCGTTGCGGTTGCGTCCACGTCCGCTCTCCACCTATCGCCCGCGCCGCTTCATGCACTAGCCACCGCCAGCCGGGATCTGCCAGGCCCAGGGGATCAGCCTTCTGTTTCGAAGCTTCGCTGCAGGTGTGCGTCCCCGCTTTCCCTTCGGGGGCCGCAATATCGGTAGGCAAAAAAAAAGCGGCCGGGGGGGAGCCGGCCGCTTGGGGGTGGACATGGGGAGGGAACTTTTGGAGCTCTACTGGCGGCCCAAACCGTCTGGCCGCTGCTACTCCTCTGGCGGGTCGAACCCGCCTCTGCTTCTACTTCCCGGCTGGGCTCTCTCTAGCAACTCCCTACCGCCCGCCGTCACTAGGGAGAATCGCAAATCAGCTCTCCGCGGTCGATAGCGCGAGGGTCACATTTCCTTTAGTACCTTCTTCCTACGGCCAGCGGAGCACTGCCCAGCCTGCCGCAGCCCGCTCCCGCTCAGACCGTGGTGGAATGGCCACCGGAGCGCCACGGCCTCCCTCCTTGAGCTCCTTATTGATGCACTCCCCCTGCCGTGGTAGCCTTTTCGTGATTTCAGGGCACCGCAGCGCCCCCGTTGGATTTGGACCCAGTCCCACAGACCCCTACTATGAGCGCACCGGCCACCAGGACCGACCGCTTTGCCATTCAAGAACGCGTCCAGGACATCGTCCAACAACTCTTGGACGAGCTCGGCCACCACCGGGGCCTGGAGGAAATCCGCGGCGCTGCCCGGGCGGAAAGCGTCCAGGCGCTCCATCTGGAGCGTGATTTGGGCCTGGGCAGCCTCGAGCGGGTCGAGTTGATCGTCCGCGCCGGCGATGCCTTCCATATCCGCCCCCCCGACGAGCTGTTTGCCTCCGCCAATACCCTGGGGGATGTTGTTGCCGCCCTGGAGCTGCAACTTGGCCAGTACCGGAACGGAACCAGCACCGAAACGCATGTTCGCCTCGCCAGCCGGGAGAATGCCGCCACCGCGGAAGAATTGGACCTGGCGGCGGCCGAGACCCTTCTGGACGTTCTGCGCCGCCGGGCCCGGGCGGAGCCTGCCCGGCTGCACCTCCGCCTGCGCGAAGACAGTGGGGAGACGAAGGAGATTACCTACGGGGATCTCTTCGAACAGGTGAGCGCCTTTGCCCGCGGAATGGAAAACCTGGGGGTGTCCCCGGGAGACCGCGTAGCCATCTCCCTGCCCACCGGCGCGGACTTTTTCCATGCATTCCTGGGAACGCAGATGGCCGCGGCCATCGCCGTGCCCATCTACCCCCCGGTGCGCGCGGACCGCATTGAGGAATACGCCGCGCGCCAGGCCGCCATTCTGCGCAGCGCGGAAGTGAGCACCATCATCACCTTTGGGCGCGCCGAACGTGTGGCGCGGCTGCTCGAACCCCATGTGCCTTCGCTCCGCCGCGTCGCCACCGCCGCGCAGATTTCCCACCTGGCCCAGCGCCCCGGCCAGCTTTCCGGTTCCCGCCACGTTTCCGGCTCGGACATCGCCTTCCTGCAATACACCTCCGGCAGCACGGGAGACCCGAAAGGCGTCACCCTGACCCAGGCCAACCTGCTGGCCAACATCCGGGCGGTGGTGGAAGCGGTGAACATGAACCCCGAGGACCGGGGGGTGAGTTGGCTGCCGCTCTATCACGATATGGGATTGATCGGCGCCTGGATGTGTCCGATGTACGCCGGGGCGCCGCTGGCGCTCATGTCTCCCCTCGCGTTTCTCTCCCGCCCGGAGCGCTGGCTGTGGGCCATCCACGAGCATCGCGGCACGGTCACCGCCGCGCCCAACTTTGCCTACGAGCTGTGCGTGCGCAAAGTGGCCGAAGAGCGCGTCGAAGGCCTGGACCTCTCTTCCATGCGCTACATGCTGAACGGCGCGGAGCCGGTGAACCCGGCGACGCTGGAGCGCTTCGCCGGCCGCTTCAGCCGCTACGGGTTAAACCCGCGGGCCATCATGCCGGTGTACGGCCTGGCGGAGAACTCCGTGGCCGTCAGTTTTACGCCCCCGCTGCGCGGCTGGCGGGTGGATTGGGTGGACCGCGCCGCGCTCGAAAACGACGGTCGGGCCCTCGCCTTGCCCGCGCCCGATGCCGCCAGGCTCACTGCGAACGCCGGAGCGGCCTCCGATTCCCGCGTGGCCGGATTTGTTTCCGCGGGATTCCCCATCCCCGGCAACGAAGTGCGCATCGTGGACGACATGGGACAGAACGTGCCGGAGCGCGTGGAGGGCCGGCTTTGGTTCCGCAGCCCGTCCTCAACATCGGGCTACTATCGCAATCCGGCAGCGACCGCTGCCATGGTGCGAGAAGACGGCTGGCTGGATTCCGGCGACCGCGCCTATTTTGCCGACCGCGAAATCTTCATCACCGGGCGCGCCAAAGACATCATCATCAAGGCGGGGCGCAACCTTTACCCCCACGAAATCGAGGATCTGGCCGCTGGCGTGGAAGGCGTGCGCAAAGGCTGCGTGGTGGCCTTCGGCGTGGTGGACGAATCGAGCGGGACGGAGCGCCTGGTGGTCGTCGCGGAAACCTCCACGCGTGACGCCGCACGGCGCGAGGAGATTGCAGCCCGCCTGCGCGAACGCGTGGCGGAAGGCGTCGGGCTGCCCCCGGACGATGTGGAAATGGTGCCGGCGGGCGCGGTGCCCAAAACTTCCAGCGGAAAGCTGCGCCGCGCGGCCACACGCGCTTTGTTTCTCGAAGGCCGGCTTCACCAGGGACGCCCGCCGGCCTGGCTGCAGATCTCGCGCCTGGCGGCGCGTTCTGCCCCGCGGCAGGTGGCTGGAGCGTTCCGCCGCACGGTGGACGCCATCTACGGAATTTACTTCCTGGTGCTGGTCAGCCTCTTGGCCATTTCCGTCTGGACGGAGCTGCACGTCATCCCCAGCCGCAAGGTCGGCGCGCGCATCAGCCGCGCGTTGAACCGCGCCTTCTTCTGGGCCGTGGGCATCCCCATTGAAATACGCGGCCAGGAGCATCTCGAGGCGCTGGCCACGCGCTGGGGCCGGCCGTCGAAGGGCGGACTGCTGATCGCCTGCAACCACGCCAGCTATACGGACGCGGTGGTGCTGCTGGCGCTGCTGGGGGCTTACAAGTACAGATTTGTGGCCAAATCGGAAGTGATGTCCTACCCGTTCATCGGGGGAATTCTGAAGAAGCTCGGATATTTTTCGTTTGTGCGCGCGAGCCGCGAGGCCCGCCTGAAGCAGGCGGACGCATTGGAAGAAGCCCTGGTGCGCGGCGATTCCATCCTGATTTTCCCGGAAGGCACATTCACTCCCGCGCCCGGCCTGCGGCCCTTCCAGTTGGGCGCGTTCAAATCCGCGGTGGCCAGCGGATGTCCGGTGCTGCCCATCGCCCTGCGCGGCACGCGCGAAGTCCTGCCGGATGAATCCGTGCTGGCCAAACCCGGCCGCATCACGCTCACGGTTTGCCCGCCCATCTACCCCAGCGCGCACGCGGAACGCGATTGGCAGGAAATCCTGCGCCTGCGCGATGCCGCCCGCGCCGCCATCGCCGAACACTGCGGCGAGCCGGTGGTCTAGCGGCACCGGCGCTACGTTTCGCCCTCGGCCAGCAGTTCCCGCGCGGTCGTGATGGCGTAATAGGGATATTTCTTGCGCAGCTCTTCGGAGCCGCCCTCTTCGCGGTCCACCAGGCTGATCACCGCGAGCACCTTCATTCCTTCTTCCTCCGCGGCGGCGATGGCCTCAAACGTGGATTTTCCGGTGGTGCACACGTCATCCACAATCACTACGTTGTGCACGGCGCCGGGCTCGAGTCCCTCGATGCGCTTCTGCCGGCCGTGCTCTTTGCGTTCCTTGCGCACCAGAAAACCCCGCAGCGGGCGTCCTTCGAGAAAGCTGAGCGCGGCCACGGAGGATACGATGGGATCGGCGCCCATGCTCATCCCGCCGATAGCCTCCGCGCGAATGCCCCGCGCCGCCAGCAGCTCCAGGATCGCGTGGCCCACCAGCACCGAGCCTTCCGGGTCCAGCGTGGTCAGCCGGCAGTCCATGTAGTAATCGCTCTTCTTGCCTGATGAGAGGGTCACCTCTCCGCGGAAGAGAGATTTCTCGCGGATGCGCTGCTTCAGACGGGCCAGGTAATTCGCCGGGATGTTCACGGCGGACAATTGTAGCGCAGGGTGGAGGCCCGCGGATGATTCCCCGGCCCCGCAGGATGGTTCCGCGGAGACCCCCACTGCGGCTAGGGCAGCTTGAAGATCACGCGAATGACGGTTTCCACCTCAACCGCCCGGCCGTTCAGCAGCGTGGGGCGGTAGCGCCAGCGCAGCACAGCCTCTCGCGCAGCATTGGCCAGAATCATGTTCCCGTTCACGATTTCGGCGGATTGAACGGTTCCGTCTGCCGCGATCAGGGCATGGATTTCCACCTTGCCCTGCAGGTGGGCTTGGAGGGCCAGTGGCGGATAACGCGGCTCGACGCGCTCGATGAGCATCGCCGCCTGGACCTCTGAAGGCACCCGCCGCGGACCTTTCTCTGCCGTGTCGTCAGCCGGCGGAGGAGGAGGAATCGGTTTCGAGCCACCCATCAGGCTAGGGCCGGGAATCAGCCCATTGGGATCTCCCGGACCTTCCCCGCCAGGGTTTCCAACGGCCGGTCCGAAATCCGGAGCCACGGCGTCTTCAAGTCCATGCAGATTGCGGTCTTGGAGTGGGAGGATGTTCGGCCGAAGCACAACAGTTACGCCGCGTGCGGGTTGGGGGGCGGGGCGGTGAGACACAGGCGCGCGCGGCCCAGGTCCCCCTCGATAAGGCGGCAAGGGCATCAGCCGCGCCACCAACTGAATCTTTTCGGAACCGAACAGCGGGCGCAGCAGCAGAAACGTCAGTACCAACGCCTGGATGACGATGGAAATCAACACAGCGCCCTGGCGCAAGCGCCGCGCTTTGCGGGCCTCTTCGTCTTTCTGATCCAACAGACAGCGAACAAACTGTTCTCCAGGCTGCATGGGCACACCTCCACGGTGGGTGCTTCTCACAGGGCCTTCTAAGGGAGGTTGCGCAGCCTCTGGACAATGGACACCGCGGGGTGGGTCCGGGTTCCAGCAGGGCGGAGAAGGTAACCAGAGGGCAGAGGACGGAAGGCGCAGCAAGCCAAGCCCTTAGAGTCTTTCAGCCTCCAGGAGACTCGGGTGGGGAGCACGGCGCTTTTTGCCACACCCTGACCGGCAAGGTGCTCCGCCGCTTCCTGGGGGATCTGCGGGCGACAACTTATTAATTTTCAGAGATTTGGACGGAGATTAGGGTATACTGTTACGAACGCCACTGTTGCCGATATGCAACAACGTAGGCCCTTGGCGCATCTTACCGTATGCGTGGTGAAGTCTCACGCAGGAGGTTTTTCTCGCATGTCTCTCCGCTCCGCCGAAACGGTGGGCGTTCGCTATACCGGCTGGGCCGCCTTGCATCGCGACCCGCAGGAAGACCCTGTGACCTTCGTCTGCCCCCATTGTGGGGCCGAGGGCAGCAAACAGGCACGGCGGCCGCGCAGCGAATATCGCTTTGCCGACGGGTTTCTCCAGGATCAGCACGGGGAAATGACGGCATGCCGCGCGTGCCGCCGTACCCTGCATCTTTCTCCGATCGTTCTGGTGCATGACCAGGACGAACAGAAACGCTTCCAGGCAGTGTTCACACCGGATCTGGTGTTGAGCAAGAACTGATTCATACTTCATACGCAGTCCACTCATTCATCCCCGCCGGTGTCCACCAGGGCGCCGGCGGTTTTGTTTCTGTAGGCACAGGCTGAGAGATTTTCCGGCCGCTTCCACGATCACCGCAGGGGGCGAGCGGGAAGAGCCCAGGCTTTCAGCCCCTGCTACTGCGGGCTGGCCCACCGCGGCCGGCGCTACGGAAGGGAGTCGCCGGCCAGATGGGCGGTACCAAATGAATTCCATTCGACCGGGGGAAGGAGACGGCAGGGACCGCGGGTCACATCCCCATCCAGTCCAGGTCCAGCTTCATGTGGTGGTTCTCCAGCTCCGTGCGCACGCGCTGAAAAGCGTCCTCGACCGTATCGGCGAATTGCAGCAGGCCGTAGTCCGCTTCGCTGATCGTTCCCCAGCGCACCATGGCGCGCCAGTCCAGCACCTCGTCCCAATATTTGCGGCCGTAGATCAGGATCAGGCTGCGGCGGGGCAGCTTGTCGCTCTGCAGCAGAGTGAGCATCTCCCACAGCTCGTCCATGGTGCCGAATCCGCCGGGAAACACGATCAGCGCTTTGGCCAGTTGCGCAAACCACAGCTTGCGCATGAAGAAGTAATGGAAATTGAAATTCAGCTCCGGGCTGATGTAGGGATTCGGATACTCTTCGTGGGTCAGCTCGATGTTCAAGCCGATGGATTTGCCGCCGGCTTCGGAGGCCCCGCGGTTTGCCGCCTCCATAATTCCCGGGCCGCCCCCGGAACAAATCACGAACCGCCGCGGCCGCTCGCCGAATTTGACCGACCATTCGGTGATCCGCCGGGAAAGCTCCCGGGCCTCTTCGTAATAGCGGGACATATGCACCGCGGCCAGGGCCTGGTGCAGAAGTCTTTCCTGGTTGCGCCGCGCGGATTCCCCCCGCCCGCGCGGAGCCTTTTTCAGCCGGCGCAACCGGGCTTCCGACTCCTGCAGCGGAGACATGCGCGCGGAGCCGAACATCACGATGGTGTCTCCTACTCCCTCGTGCCGCAGACGCGCGAGCGGGTCCAGGTATTCCGCCAGGATGCGCAGCGGGCGTGCCGGGGCGCTCTCCATGAATCGAGGGTCCCGGTAGGCCATAGTGGTCTGGTGGCGCGGCGGCTTGCGGCTCATGTTCACTCTCCGGTCAGGTCCAGCGTCCCACACACGGAAATCCTCATTTTAGGCGCATCGCCCGCGCCACGCTTCCTGGCGTTGCGCCGCGGTTTCCTTCCGGTCAGCGTCTTCGGGGGCAGCCGCGTGATACGATCCAGGTGAAACTACGCAAACCACGCCGCCCCTGGCGGGTGAAACGCGCCCAAGCACAGCCATCGGAGGCGTAGTGGCTCCCCTCTGTGCAGCGCCTGCGGAAGATAACCCGGGGTGCCGCGGCGGCGTCCAATCCTGAGAGGCTGACTGTTGCGTTGCCACGGGCACATTTCGCTTCCCGCTGCGCTCCTGGCGGTGGGCTTTGCCGTTGGGCCGGCCGCCGCCCAGGCGCCTCCCGGGCCCATCTCTGTGCCCGCGAATCTGCCGGAGCAGCCGCGCCCCACGGTGCGCGTGAAAGTGGATGTTGTCTCCACGCCGGTTACCGTGCGCGACCACCAGGGCGACCTCGTGCTGCATCTCGAGCGGAAAGACTTCCGCGTGCTCGAAGACGGCGTGGAACAGAAAATTGACCAGTTTGACCTTGGGGCCGGCCCGCTCTCCGTGGTGCTGGTGGTCGAGAACAGCAACCGGGTTTACGCGCTGCTGCCCGCGGTGCGCAGCACGGGCATTCTGCTTTCGCAGAAGGTGATGCCGGGAGACGTAGAGATGGCCGTGCTCAGCTATGACGATGCTCCTGCCGTGCGGCAGGAGTTCACCCCCAGCGGCGACGCCATTGAGCGCGCCATGAACAAGCTGCCCGCGGGCATCCAGGGCGCGGTGCTCTACGACGCCCTCTCCAGGGCCGTGGCCATGCTCGGCCGCCAGCCCAAAGATCGCCGGCGAATCATCCTCGCCATCGCAGAACCGGTGGACGCCGGAAGCGAGACGAAGCTGGAGGAAGTGCTGCGCGCCGCCGAGCTCCAGAATGTAACCATCTACAGCGTGGGACTTTCCACCACCGCGGCCGAGCTGCGCAACCCGCCGCGCGAACCCGCGCCCTCTCCGTATCCCATTGGCTCGGTTCCCGGCCCGCCCGGAATTCCGCAGACGCCTTCGACCACCCAGGCAGAAAGCCCGAACGCAGACTTGGGCGCCGTAGGCGTCTGGATCGTCCAGCACATCAAGGGCGCGGTGAAAGACAATCCCCTGGAACTGGCGGCGGCAGCCACCGGCGGCCGGAATATCTCCGCGTTCAAGGACACCACGGTGGCCAAAGCGCTCAGCCAGATTGCCGACGAACTCCACGCGCAGTACACCCTGGCCTACCGGCCCACCGAAGGGAACCGACCGGGTTTTCACAGAATCGAAGTGGAAGTGGACCAGGCGAATCTGAAGGTGCGCTCGCGTCCCGGCTACTACCTGGAGTAACCCTGACGAAATCGCGCGCAGGGTAGCCACGGTCAATGATTTCTTGACCGTGGGTTCGTTCCGGAATCCGCGCGGCGGAACGAAAAAGGGTCAACGCGCAAGTGATCGAATCATTCCAAGCACCCACGGTCAGAAAACCACTGACCGTGGCTACCCATCCGCACCGGCGAGCGGCTAATCAAACTCGCGCCTTGGAGTGCTCTGCTCGGCACCGGTGCGTCCGGTGGCCACATCCGCTTTGAAGTAATTTTCCGCGCGGATCGGCGCCCCGGCGATGCGCCGCAGGATGGTGAGCTGCCCGGTGTGTTGCAGGGCGTCCGCCACCGGTCCCTGGAAGAGACGCTCGGCGGTCGCGGCCACGGCTTCGCCGGAGGCCAGGTAGTTGTCGAACGCAGTGAGCGCGGCAAAGAATCGCGCCGCTTCCGCGTCCCACGCCAGCGGCTTCGAGTCTTTCCACTCCTGCTTGCCGCGCGCCAGCGAGAGCGCCCAGTCGAACAGGTCGCCCATGTGCGCCAGGATTTGCGCCGGCGTGCGCGCACCGGGCGCGGCCTGAAACTCAGCGAACTCTGCCGGCGCACCGCGCACCGCCTTGCCGGCGCGATAGGCCAGTGTGGCCAGCGTGTGCCGCAACATGCTCAGGTTGGATTCTTCGGAAGCCATACGCCTCTCCTCCGTGCTCTAGGAACCTGCCAGCAACACGAATGCGCCCGCGCAAACTAGAAAACGAACCAGCCATCCGGAGAGATGGGCCAAGGTGATCAGCGGGTGAATTTTGGTCCACAGCAGATTCTGAATCAGGATCGGGACTGGCCCCATGGCCCACACCATTCCGGCGAGTTTCAGCGTGGCCCTCCAGGTGTGAAACCCCAGTCCGGCGCACACCAGAACAAACCCGGCGCAGCTCACCAGACCCACAACCTGCGACCAGAAGATCAGCGCCGCGTCCGGCTCTCCCGGCTTGATGCGCCAGACTTCGGGGAATGCCAGGTATTTTTTGTGAAACAGCACGCCCATGAACAACCAGTCGGTGAACGTGGTGGCTACCCCGCAGGCCAGAATCGCCAGGCCGATCCTCGTCCAGTTCATGTGCGCACCTCCGGCCGGTCAGGTGATCTGTTTCCAGAAGGAGGCTTCGCGGCTGGCCACGAGCGCGCCCTTGCGCTGGCCCCAGCGCATCATGTGCGGCGTTTCCCAGTGGCGTTGGTGATGCGCCAGGCTGCGCCAGATTTCGCGGAGCAGGAAGAGCCCGGGCTGGTCGGACGATACGTGCAAATCGTAGGCCAGGCAGCCGCGCTCAGCGCGCGTGGGGGCCACCAGCTCCTGCAGCTCTTTCTCCAGCGCGGCCTCCTGCCCCGGCCGCGCGCGCAGCGCCACGATCAAAGTGACCCCGCCCCGTGGCGCCCCTGACGTCCGTCGCCCCGTTCCGCTGCGCTGCTTCCCCTTGCCGGCTGCCTTCTTCCGCTCCTTGCTCATCGCGCCGCGATTCTACCGCAACCTGTGATTCCAGGGGCTCGCCCCCCTATTTCTTCGGCGGCTCGCCGTTCGTGCCTTCCTCTTCTTCCTCCAGGATGCCCGCGGCCGCGGCGATGCGGTCGTCATCCTCCAGGCGCAGCAGGCGCACGCCCTGTGTGGAGCGGCCGGCCTCGCGAATCTCATTGGCGTGCACGCGGATCACCTTGCCGTGCCCGGTGATGATCATCACGTCGGATTCTTCGGTCACCTGCAGCGCCGCCACCACCTGCCCGTTGCGCTCCGTGGTCTTCATGTTCACCACGCCCTTGCCGCCGCGCGAGGTGATGCGGTAATCGGCCAGCGGCGTGCGCTTCCCGTAGCCCTTTTCGGAGACGGTGAGCATCAGCGAGCTGAGCGAATCCTTGATCTCGTCGTTCTCCAGCTCGTCCAGGACCTGCGTGGTCTTTTTGTGCTCCTTGGCGATCACCTCGAAATCCGGCTGCACGGTTTCCATGCCCACCACGAAGTCGCCCTTGGCCAGGTCCATGCCGATCACCCCGCCGGCGTTGCGCCCCATCGAGCGCACTTCCGTCTCGCGGAAGAGGATGGCCTGGCCGTCCCGGCTGGCCAGGAAGATCATCCGCCGGCCATCGGTCAGCTTGGCACCGATCAGCTCGTCCTTCGCTTCCAGGTTAATGGCGATGATTCCGGTGGAGCGCGGGTTGGAAAATTCCGCGAGCGCCGTCTTTTTGACCGTGCCCAGCCGGGTGGCGAAGAAAACGAAGCGGCCCTCTTCCTCCAGATTGCGCGCGGCCACCAGCGCCGTCAGCTTCTCGTCTTCCTGGAACTTCACTAGGTTGTTGATGGCCCGCCCGCGCGTGGCCGCCGCGGCCTCCGGAATCTCGTACACCTTTTGCCAGTAGATGCGCCCCTTGGAGGTGAACAGCAGGATGTAGCTGTGCGCCGAGGCGATGAACATGTATTCGACGAAATCCTCGTCGCGCGTCTTGGCTCCGATTCGCCCCTTGCCCCCGCGGCTCTGGTGCCGGTAGGTGCCCGTGGAGGTGCGTTTCACGTAGCCGGCGTGGCTCACGGTGATCACCATGTCCTCGTCGGCAATCAGGTCTTCGAGCTTGATCTCCTCGACCGCGTCCACAATCTGCGTGCGCCGGTCGTCTCCGTATTCCTTCTGCACTTCGCGCAGCTCGGTGGTGAGCACCTGTTTCAGTTTCTTCTCGCTGGCCAGGATCTCTTCGTACTCGGCAATGCGCTCGCGGATGGATTTCAGTTCCTTCAGGATTTCATCCACGGAGAGCTGGGTCAGGCGATGCAATTGCAACTCGAGGATGGCGTCCACCTGCGCGGGGGTGAGCCCGCCGGTCGAAGTCACTGCGCCGCCGCCTTCTTCCAGGCCCCCCAGCCGGTACTTGCGGCCGTCCAGCTTCACGCCTTCGAGCTTGCGCGCGCGGCCGTTCTCGGTGATGGTTACTTCCTTTTCGGAGAAGAAACCGAGCAGGTTCTGCTTGGCTTCGGCGCGGCTGGCCGACCCGCGGATGACGCGGATCACGTTGTCCAGATGGTCCAGCGCCACCTGGTACCCCACCAGGATGTGCTCCCGCTCGCGCGCCTTGCGCAGCTCGTAGCGCGTGCGGCGCAGCACCACCTCGCGCCGGTGCTCCACGAAATGCCGCAGCAGGTCCACCAGGCCCATCTCGCGCGGCTGTCCGTTCACGATGGCCAGCAGGATCATCCCGTAGGACTCCTGCATCTGCGTCAGCTTGAACAAATTGTTCAGGATCAGCTTGGGCTCTTCCCCGCGCTTGATCTCGATGACGATGCGCATGCCCTCGCGGTCCGATTCGTCGCGCACCTCGCTGATGCCTTCGAGCTTTTTGTTATTGGCCAGTTCGGCGATGTGCTGGATCAGGTTTTTCTTGTTCACCTGGTAGGGAATTTCCGTGATCACGATGTCTTCGCGGTCCTTCGATTTCTGCTCGATGGCCGCCTTGGCCCGCATCAGAAAGGTGCCGCGTCCGCTCTTGTACGCCTGGGCGATGCCCTCGCGCCCGCTGATGTACCCGCCGGTGGGGAAATCCGGCCCGGGGACGATTTTCATCAGTTCCTTCAGCGTGGTCTCCGGCTTCTCAATGAGCAGGACCGCGGCGTCAATCACCTCGCGCAGGTTGTGCGGCGGAATGTTGGTGGCCATGCCCACGGCGATGCCCGTGGCCCCGTTCACCAGCAGGTTGGGGATGCGCGTGGGCAGAACCGTAGGCTCTGCCGTGCTCTCGTCGAAGTTGGGGATGAAATCTACGGTTTCTTTCTCGATGTCGGAGAGCATTTCCTCCGCAATGCGCGCCAGCCGCGCTTCCGTGTACCGCATGGCCGCGGGAGGGTCCCCATCCACCGAGCCGTAATTCCCCTGGCCGTCCACCAGCGGGTAACGCAAGTTGAAGGACTGGGCCATGCGCACCAGCGCGTCGTAAACGGGCGTGTCGCCGTGCGGGTGGTATTTGCCCAGCACTTCGCCCACGATCTTGGCGCATTTGCGATACGGCTTGCCCGCGGTCAGCCCCAGTTCGTACATCCCGTACAGGATGCGCCGGTGCACCGGCTTCAGCCCGTCCCGGACGTCAGGAAGGGCCCGCCCGATGATCACGCTCATCGCATAGTCGAGATACGATTTGCGCATCTCGACTTCAACGTCCACCGGCACCATCACCGAAGTGTTCTTCTCATCCGCCATCTGTCACCCCATAAAGCGAAACTCGGATAACACCGCTCGCCTCACCGCCGCCAGTTCTTCTCTGCGTCCTCTGTGCCTTCCCGCCGAAGCCGCATTTGGGCGCAGGCGGGTCTCTGTGGCCTCTGCGTTAGATCTTGTTCCCCTGACTGGCCCAGTCGAGGGCGGTCGCCTTCACCGCCTCAAACGCCGCCGCCGCATTGGAGAACCGCTGGGCCGCGAAATGCTCCTCCAGCCGCCGCAGGAACGCATCCCGCCCCGCCTCACTCGCAAACTCCACGGCCACGCCGCGCTCCGCATCGGGCGTCTCCGCCGGCGTGGCGCGGAAGCCGCTGCACGCCAGCCCCCTCAGCCCCGGCAGCGTCTTCCAGCTCAACTGGTAGATCATGCCGGGCATCTAGTTCCGCGGCCGCAGCAGGTAGAAAAGCCCCGCAGCCATGGCCAGGACGAAAGCCGTGAGTCCCGCCTCCACCAGAAAGAAAGTGCGGTACGCTGCCGCCGCGGAAGGGTCACCTCCCGCGAGCGCATGCCACTGGAAGTAATATCGATGTAGCTCCGGAACACGCGCTCCTGCGGTCAGCACTCCCGCCAGCAGCAACCCCCAGCGCACCGCGGTGCGATACCGGCCCTGATTCCCTTCGCCTTCTCCCATGGCGATCAAATATCCAGATTGCGCACGTCCAGCGCGTTTTCCTCGATGAACTTGCGGCGCTGCTCGACGTTCTCCCCCATCAGCGTGGTGAAGATTTCATCCGCGGCCACGGCGTCTTCCAGCCGCACCTTCAAGAGCGTGCGCGTCTCCGCGTTCATGGTGGTTTCCCAGAGCTGGTCGGGATTCATCTCCCCCAGGCCCTTGAAGCGCGTCACCGCAAAGTCCTTCTTGGCCTCTTCCAGCACGTGGTTCAGCACATCCGTGGCGGTTTCTTTGGC
>DATIYQ010000234.1:0-2798 GCA_035517515.1 Binatia bacterium | reverse complement strand
GGGCGGATGCCCGCAAACGTGTTGCTGATGCAACGCGCCAGGGTGACCGCGGGATTGGCAAATGAGGTGGAAGCTGTGAACCAGTAGGCCGCGGTAATGTATGCGCCCACGGCGGCCGCCACCGCCTGGGTGGATTGGCGGGAGGCGCCCCCGATGACGCAAACCAATCCAAACGTGGCCACAAACTCGCTAAAGACCTGAGCCGGCCCGCTGCGCGCGTGCGTGGAAGGAGAGATTACGGGAAGACCAAACATCAGGTGCGCGGCCAGGGTGCCACATGCTCCCCCGAGGAACTGGCCGAAAACGTAGGGAATGGTCTCCCGCCCGGGCAGTCCGCCCTCGAACGCCGCGAGCAGGCTGACCACGGGATTCAGGTGCGCGCCGGAGATGGGACCGAAAGCCAGGATCAACGCGGCCAGCGCCGCGCCGGTGGCCACGGTGTTGGCCAGAAGGGCCAGCGCCACGTTGCCCCCGGCCAGGCGTTCGCCCATGATTCCGGAGCCCACCACGGCGGCCACCAGAAACCCGGTGCCCAGGAATTCCGCAACCACCCGGCGAGAGAGAGACATGCTCATTCGTGTCCGATGCGGTCAATTTCTTTTTTCAGGGCCAGGCTGTCCAGCTTGGAGAGCGGCAGACAGAGGAACAGGCTGATTCTGCGGTCCAGAATCATGAATGCGTCGCGGAACGCCTTTTCAGTCTGCTCCGGGGAGCCCCCGGCGGCGGCGGGATCCGGCACGCCCCAGTGCGCGGTCATGGGCTGCCCCGGCCAGACCGGGCAGACTTCCCTCGCCGCGTGGTCGCACACGGTGAAAACAAAATCCAAATGCGGCGCGCCGGGCTGCGCGAATTCGCTCCAGTCCTTGCTGCGCAGGCCGGCGGCGGGCAGTTTCGCGAATTCGATTTGCCGCAGCGCGGCGGGATGCACCGCGCCTTTCGGGTGGCTGCCCGCGCTGTAGGCGGTGAAATTGGGGAATCCTTTGCGGTTCAGGATGGCTTCCGCCATGATCGAGCGAGCGGAATTCCCGGTGCACAGAAACAACACGTTGTAGCGGGATTTCACGGCTCACCTCGGCCTGTTCCCACGCCGTTTTGTGGCGCCGGTGCCGCGCCTGAGTGGCGCGCTGGGGAGTTTCACCAGCGGCGCGCAGCCGCCGCGGCCTCCGCAGCAGTTCTCCAGCAGGAACTCCGTCAGCCGGTTCACGGCCGCCAGGTCCGCGGAGTAGGAAATGGAGCGGCCGTTCTTGTGCGGTTGCACCAGCCCCGCTGCCGCCAGCACATTCAAGTGAAACGAGAGCGTGGGCCCGGGCAGCCGCAGCCGCCGCGCGATCGTTCCCGCCGGCAGCCCGCCCGGCGCGTGCCGCACCAGCAGGCGGAAGATGCCCAGACGAGTTTCCTGGGCCAGCGCCGCCAGCGCGTCCACTGCATGAAATGGATTCATAGTTCCAAAACAATGGAAATGTATCCGACGGGCCCTTCCGGAGTCAAGTCCAAGGAGCGGGCGCAGCCAGCTCCAATGGGCGCGCCACTCAGGGCGAAACCGCCGGCGAAGCGTCGGCGCAACTCCGCCGCTGAGAGTGCCCAGCCTCCAGGGCTTTGGGAACCGGCTGGCTCTTCATTCGGTCGTGCCTTGAACGGCGCTGAGTGTTGCGCCTGTGTCTGCGCTGTTTTGCGCGCGCCACGCTGGAAGTGAAGAGCTGTTCCACATCGGAACAGTCCCTGCACAGTGATCGGCCTCGCCGGAAATCGTGATTGAAATCACTGATCCCGCGCTCGCTTTGCGCCATCCTGTGCGTGCAGGGAAAGCACCGCAGGCGCCGCAGTTCCCTCCTGAAAATTCTGTTCGCAGCACGTTTCCTGGAAAGATGCCGTGCGCATCCGATTCCTCATTCACGTCGCTGCTCTCGCAACGCTCTTGCTTCCGGCCCAGGCGGACCGGTTCTGGATGCTCGCGCGCGGGGCCTCGGAGAGCGCGCGATTGGCTGGTTCTTCCAGCGCGTTCGGGGGTCCGATTCCGAATATCCCTGGAGCTGCCGCCAGCCGCTCCATCCCCCCGAATTCGGGTCATCCGGATTCGCCGCACACCGTCTCGCGGGGGGGCTTGGAGAATGACTCGGAAGCGATCTTCTCCGGCCATGCAGGATTCGCCTTCCGCTCCGCATGGCCATTCACAGGTGAACTGGCCGATCCATGCCCGCAAGTGTTCCCATGGATCGACTTTGCCGGCAAATTCTCGCCGCCCGCAGAGTCGCAGTCCAACCCGTTCTCTGAAGGGAACCCCGAAGACGCGAACGCCGCCGGACCAGACGAATCGGAGAGTGAGTACGGAGAAACCTTTGCTGGCTATGAAGCGTTCGAATCGGGCGTGGTTGGCGTGGGGCACCGGAGACCTCTGGTGCGCACGCCGGAGCCCTCCTCGCCGCTCCTGCTCACACTGGCCCTGATCGCGCTCGCCGTTCTCCCTGCAGCGGGACTTGGACGCCGCGGGTAGCAGGAGTCCCGCCGCCGGTTCGTTGTGTTTTCTCGATTCCGATGCGGCTCTGTGCCTGATTCCGTTTGACCGCGCGCCTCGTTGCTGGTATCAACGATTCATTATGCGCACAAATCGCCGCAGCTTTTTCCGACAACTGGCTACGGGTGTGGCCGCGGGCGCGGCCCTGCCCGTGCTCCGCGAGACCGCCTGGGCGGGCGTGTGGCCCGCGCCGCGCGCCTCCGTACCCGGCGGGCCGATTCGCATGGACTCCAACGAAAACGCCTACGGACCCTCGGCGCAGGCCATGGACGCCATCCGCGCCAAC
>DATIYQ010000233.1:0-4058 GCA_035517515.1 Binatia bacterium | reverse complement strand
CGCCTCGGCGGGCGGCGCGGAACGGTATCGCCTCGCGGTGGAGTCCGGCCTCCGCAAAGTGCTGGCGCGCATGGGCATCTCCTGCGTGGCCAGTTACCGCAACAGCCAGCTCTTTGAACTCGTGGGGCTGGAGCAGGGGTTTGCCGCGGAATTTTTCGAGGACGCACCGGCCGTTCTAGGCGGGACCTCCTTTGACGATTTGATCGAACAGTCTCTGGCGCGCCACCGCCGGGCCTTCGCGGCGCCGGATGCGGCGCTGGCCGATGCCGGCCTGTATCGCTTCCGCCGCGGCGGAGAGCGGCATGCGTCGTCTCCCGACGTGGTGCGGAGCCTGCATCGCTATATCGCCGCGCCCACGGAGGCGAATTACCGGACCTTTTCCTCGCTGGCGGAGAACCGGGAGCCTCTTTCTGTCCGCGACTTGCTGGAGATCGTTGCCGGCCCGGCCGTTCCCGTGGAAGAGGTGGAAGAGGAGAGCGCCATCCTGGCGCGGATGGCCACGCAGGCCATGTCGCTGGGAGCGCTCAGTCCGGAGGCGCACCGCACCCTGGCGGTGGCCATGAACCGGCTGGGTGCGCGCAGCAACACCGGCGAGGGCGGCGAAGATCCCGCAGTGTACCTGCACGATTCCGAAGCCAACAACCGCGTGAAGCAGGTGGCCTCCGCGCGCTTCGGCGTGACCACGGAGTACCTGGTGCACGCCCGCGAGCTGGAGATCAAAATGGCGCAGGGCTCCAAGCCCGGCGAGGGCGGGCAATTGCCCGCTGCCAAGGTGACGCCGTTTATCGCCCGGCTGCGCCACGCCGTGCCCGGAATGGCGCTGATTTCTCCACCTCCGCATCACGACATCTACAGCATCGAAGACCTGGCACAACTGATTTACGATTTGCGCGCGGTGAATCCCCGGGCGCGCATCGGAGTAAAGCTGGTGGCCGGCGCCGGAGTGGGACTGATCGCTGCCGGAGTGGTGAAGGCGGGCGCGGACGTAGTGACCATCAGTGGGTTCGACGGGGGAACGGGCGCTTCGCCGCTCACTTCGATCAAGAATACGGGACTGCCCTGGGAGGTCGGCCTGCGCGACGCGCACGCCACGCTGGTGCGTGCCGGTTTGCGCAGCCGTGTGCGCCTGCGCGTGGATGGCGGATTGAAGTCCGGGCACGACGTGCTGCTGGCCGCGCTGCTGGGCGCGGACGAATTTGGATTCGGCACCGCGGCCCTGCTGGCCATCGGGTGCGTGATGGCGCGCCAGTGCCACCTGAACACCTGTCCCGTGGGCATCGCTACGCAGGACCAGGCCATGCGCCTGCGGTTCACTGGCAGACCGGAAATGGTGATCCAGTACTTCCGGGGCGTCGCCGCCGAAGTGCGCGAAGGGCTGGCAAAAATGGGCGCCCGCTCGCTGGGAGAAATTTGCGGCGCGGCCGGGCGGTTGCGCCCGAATCCCCGTGCCGGCCGGGCGGGCCGCGCGGTGCGCGCACTGCTGGATTCGCCGGAAATGCCTCCGCAACTGGCACGCGTGGCGCAGAAAGACGCGGGAATTCATCTGGAATTGCAGCGGCTGCTGGCGGAGCCCGCCGGCCGCCGGCACACCTTCGCGATCACCAATGCGGACCGCGCCACGGGCGCGCATTTGAGCGGAGAAATCCTGCGCCGCCGGGCCGCGGGAGATCCCGCCCCGCGCTCGCTGGAATGTGAATTCCGCGGAACCGCCGGCCAGAGTTTCGGCGCGTTTCTGATTTCCGGTCTGCGCTTCCAGCTCCACGGCGAGGCCAACGACTACGTGGGAAAAGGCCTGAGCGGCGGCACCATTGTAATTTCCGCCGGGCCGGAGGCCTCGCGGCGCCGGGACGTGCTGGCCGGCAATACCGTGCTGTATGGCGCCACCTCCGGCGCGCTGTTTCTGGCCGGACGCGCGGGGGAGCGTTTTGCGGTGCGCAATAGCGGGGCGCTGGCGGTGGCGGAGGGTGTGGGAGATCACGGATGTGAATACATGACCGCGGGCGTGGTGCTGATTCTGGGTCCGATTGGAAAAAACTTCGGATCGGGGATGACCGGCGGGCTGGCCTACGTGGCGCGTGATTGCGTGCGCGAGCGCGACTACCACCCGGAGTTTGCGCGCATCGCCGCGGTTGCGAACAACGAACAGGTGTGGCTGCGGCGCGTGTTGCGGGAGCACTTCCGGCTCACCGCGAGCGCCTGGGCGGAGGAACTGCTGCGCAGCCGGAAGGCGTTGCCCCTGGTGCGCATCGAACCCCTCCGGCTGCCCTGTTCGATCGAGCAGACCTGGACGGCGTGTGCGCCCGGATATCTCTTTAGGGGTGCCGTGCGTGTGGCGCCCGCGGCGCTGCCGGGTGCGGGCCGCGAGTTGCCGCTGGAAGCGGTTTCCTGAACGCATCCGGCGGGACGGAGCGGCGCCTGTCGCTCTTCCCCTTCCGCCGGGCCGCATCCTCGCGGCGCCACGGATTCCCGGGCGATTCCAGCTATAATCGGGGACCACGCCGATGGATTTCGACCAATTGAACACTTTCCTCGAGGTGGTGAAGCTGCGCAGTTTTTCCCGCGCCGGCCAAAAGGTATTCCGCTCGCAATCCGCAGTCAGCGCGCAGATTCGCCAACTGGAACAGGAGTATGGAGAAAAGCTGCTGGACCGCTCCGCCAAAACCGTGCAGCTCACTCCGGCCGGCGAAGCGCTGCTGGAATACGCCACGCGCATGGTGGCGCTGCGCCTGGAATCGCAGCGCGCCGTGGCCGACCAGGGGGCCACACCGCGCGGCGTGCTGATGGTGGGCGCGAACGAGGCCACCTGCCTTTATGTTCTTCCGGAGATTTTTGCCGAGTATCACCGGCTGTTTCCCGCGGTGCAGATCAGCGTGTACCGCAATTTCAGCCGCAAGATTCTGGAGCAGGTGGAGGAAGGGCGGATTGACGTGGGCATCGTGACCCTGCCGGTCAAGTCGCCGCGGCTGAAGGTGCAGGTGATCTTCCGCGACCGGGTGGTGTTGATGGTGAATCCGCGCAATCCCCTGGCGGGACACAAAACCGTGCGCGTGCGCGATATTGCCGAGCAGCCGCTCATCTTTCCGCGCACCGGGCACACCCGGCAGTTGCTGGACAAGATGTTTCGACCCTACCGCGCGCGGCTGCGGGTGAGCATGGAGCTGGCCAGCGTGGGCATGATCAAGAAATTCGTGGCCGCGGGCCTGGGCGTATCGCTGATTTCCGCGTCGTTCGCGCGCGAAGAAGAGCGCGCCGGCGAGGTGCGCCTGATCGAAATCGAGGGGGTGGAGCGCTGGCGCGAACTGGGCCTGATTTACCGGCGCGATCGCACACTGCCGCGGGCCGCATCTTCGTTTATCGAGTTGGCCCGCCAGCCCAGCGCCATCCGCGGCACGGACTCCGCGGGCGGCTCCACGAAGCATGCGGCCGCGCCGCGCCCGTCCGGCGCGCCCCCGCGCAGCGCACACTGAACCGGGTCCGGCGTGGGACGCCGGCACCGGGAAGCTGCTCCCAACGCAAGTTCGATGGCTGATCTACTGCTGATCATCGCCGGCGGTTTCGTTGCCATACTCGTGGCGGGACTGGCGTATCAATCGCTCGGCGCGGCGCGCGATGCCGCGCGGTTTCCCGCTCCCGGGCAGCTGGTGCGGATCGAAGCGAACGGATCCCCGCGGCTGCATCTGCACGGCACGGGCGACTGCGGCCCGGCAGTGATTCTGGATGCCGGGATCGGCGCGTCCTGTCTTTCCTGGAGCCTGGTGCAGCCGCTGGTGGCGCGCTTTGCGCGCGTTTACACCTACGACCGCGCCGGATACGGCTGGAGCGATCCTCCCGGCCGCGCGGATGGCCCGCGCATCGCCTCGCGCCTGGCGGAAGAGTTGCGCGCGTTGCTGCGTGCTGCTGCGGTTCCCGGCCCCTATATTCTGGTGGGACATTCTTTCGGTGGTTATGTGGTGAGGCTGTATGCGGAGCGCTGGCCGGTGGAAGTGGCCGCGCTGGTGATGCTGGACAGCCCGGATACCCGCGAGTGGGCGCAGCCCTCTGCGGAACAGCGCCGCCGG
>DATIYQ010000232.1:0-4599 GCA_035517515.1 Binatia bacterium | reverse complement strand
GGGTAGCGCGCCCTTCGGGGCCCCCGCCGGAGTGGCACCAGCGAGCAGGGCCGGAGGCCGGCAGAAGCCCGGGTAGCGGGACCCATCTGCGGACCAGCGGCCCGTGGCCGGGTGATGCCTCCCGCCACGGGCTTTTTGTTTCTGCGCCGGGGCCGAAAAGGCAGGCAGAGCAGGCGAGGACGACAGGCAGCAATGCCTGTTCGACGGAGGGAATATGTTGCACGCCACCGAATTGCTGGGAGCGGAAGCGCGCGACGCGCAGGGGAACTTCGTCGGCCGGGTGCGGGAGCTATTCGTGGTGCCCGCCGACCACCCAGGCAGGATTTCGCGCATCCTGCTGGGCCGGGACCGCTACCAGCCCCTGGTGGCCCGGCACGACCAGTTGGCCTCTGCCGAGCCTGGGAAAATCACCCTCAGCGTCGGGGAGCAGGCCCTCGATCCCTACCAGCCCAACGAGGCCTGGCTCGCCGTGCAGAAAGACCTGCTGGACCAGCAGATCATTGACGTGAACGGAAGAAAAGTGGTGCGCGTGAATGACGTCAACCTGGAGGACCGCCGCCTGAACGGCATCGTCGAGCTGCGCGTCACCCAGGTGGATGCCGGCCTGCAAGGCGCCGCGCGCCGCCTGCTCCAGGGAGTGGTTCCGCCCGCGGTCATTCGGCGCCTCCAGGTGCGCTTGCCCGTCTCCGTCCTCCCCTGGGAGTTCGTCAACCTGATCGAGTCCGACCGCATGCGCCGGGTGAAGCTGCGCATCGAAAGCGAGAAGCTCGCCAACATCCATCCTGCCGAGCTGGCCGACATCGTGGAAGCGCTCACTCCGGACGAGCGCCAGTCCATCATCGAATCCCTGGACGATCAGACCGCGGCGGAAACCCTGGCGGAGATGGACGACCGGCTGCAAACCGAAGTGGTGGAAACCCTGGACAAGGAGAAAGCCGCCGACATTCTCGAGGAGATGGAGCCAGACGAGGCCGCAGACCTCCTCGCCGAGCTGCCTCCGGAAACTTCCAAGGAATTGCTGGAAGAAATGCCGCGCGACGATGCCCAGGAGGTCAAGCGCCTGCTCCAATACGACCACAATTCGGCCGGCGGAATGATGACCACCGAATTCGTGCTCGTGGGCGAAGACGCGGGCCGCGAGGAGGTGCTGGGATGGATTCGCGGCCTGGACCTCAACTCCGAGCAACTCGATACCGTCCTGCTGATTAATAAGCAGGCGGTGCTGGCGGGAACCGTCTCCGCGGGCCGCCTGCTGATGGCCGCGGGAGACAAAAACATGGCGGAACTGCGCAGCGAGCCCCTGGTCTTTGTGAACCCGGAGGCTCCAGACCAGGAAGTCTTCGAAATGTTCGACAAATACAACCTGCGCACCCTGGCGGTGGTGGATGCCAATCAGCGCCCGCTCGGGGTGATTACCGTGGACGACGTGATTACCCACCTGCGCGAGAAACAGTGAGCAACGGCCCCATCACCGCGGAATCGGCTGGATGGCGCGAGCGCCTGGCTGGATTGCGCAACCGCCGGCGGCACCTCTGGCGGCGCTTTGCGCTGTTCCTGGCGGTGGTCGGCCCGGGGGTGATCACCTCCAACGTGGACAACGATGCCGGAGGCATCTCCACCTATTCGGTGGCCGGAGCGCATTACGGCTACATGCTGCTCTGGTCGCTGATTCCCATGACCATCGCGCTCTATGTCAGCGAAGAGATGTGCGCGCGCATGGGCGTGGTCACCGGCAAGGGCCTCTCCGACCTGATTCGCGAAGAGTTTGGCTTCCGCATGACCTTTTTCCTGATGGTCATCGGATTCGTGGTGGACATGGGAAACGTGGCCGCGGAGTTTGCCGGCGTCGCTGCTTCCATGCAGATTTTCGGCGTGGCCAAATACATCGCCGTGCCCATTGCCGCACTGGCGGTCTGGATTCTGGTGCTGCGCGGCACCTACCGCCAGGTGGAGGCCATCTTCCTGGTGGCCTGCACGTTTTATCTGGCCTACTTCTTCAGCGCGGTCATGGCCCACCCCGACTGGAAGGCGGCGGCGGCCGCCACCGTGGTGCCGCACATCCAGTTCGATGGCGGCTACCTGCTCACCCTCACCGCGCTGGTGGGCACCACCATCGCCCCCTGGCAGTTCTTCTATCTCCAAGCCGGATTCGTGGAAAAGAAAGTAGGACGCAAACAGTACGCGCAGGCCCGCCTGGACGTGCTCTTCGGCAGCGTGAGCTGCATGGCCATCGTGTTCTTTATCATCGTCTGCTGCGGCGCCACGCTTTTCAAATCCGGGCATACCGGCATCGCCGATGCCGCGGAGGCGGCCCAGGCCCTCGAGCCCCTGGCGGGAAAATGGGCCAAGGCCCTGTTCGCCTTCGGGCTGCTCAATGCCTCGCTCTTTGCCGCCAGCATCCTGCCGCTCTCCACCGCCCATGTGATTTGCGAAGGCCTGGGATTCGAGGCCGGCCTCGATCACAAATTCAAGAGCGCCAAGACGTTTTATTCCCTCTACACCATCCTGGTGGTCCTGGGCGCGGCCGTGATTTTGATTCCCGGCGCTCCGCTTTTGAAAATCCTGATTCTTTCCCAGGTGGCCAACGGCGTCTGGCTGCCCATTGTCCTGATCTTCATGATTCTGCTGGCCAGCCGGCGCGACCTGCTCGGCGACCGCGTCAGCAGCCCCCTCTTCAATGCCGTGGCCTGGGTCTCCAGCGGAGCCATGATTCTGCTGACCATGGTGCTTCTCTATCAGGCCATTGCCCATCCGGGCTCCATGGGATTCTAGGGCGCGCGGCTTCAATTCTGCCCGGAGGCGTGATCGCAATTCCCGCCTGTAGCCAGGGTCCTTAGACCCTGCCCCCGTCCCCCGCCCGGCGCTACGCGAGTCGTCTGGGGCGTCGTTGCGCCTGCCGGAAGGGTGTGATAATTTCGCTTGGAGCCTTCCGAGCGGTTCCTGAGTGTGAAAATTTCAGGTTTACTCCCGTCCACGACGAAATCCGAGGTGGCGCTGCTGGAGCAACTCGACCGCAAGCGCCTGCCGCGCCACGTGGCGGTGATTATGGACGGCAATGGGCGCTGGGCGCAGCGGCGGCACCTGCCGCGCGTGGCCGGGCACCGCGCCGGCGTGGACGCCGCGCGGGAAACCATCGAATCCTGCGCCCGCCTGGGCATCGGCGCCCTCACCCTCTACGCCTTTTCCGCGGAAAACTGGCGCCGCCCGCGCGCGGAAATCAATTTCCTGATGCGCCTGCTGCGCGAATACCTGCGCAAGGAATTGCCGGTCATTCACCGCAACAACATCCGCCTGAGCGTGATCGGCCGCCAGGAAGAACTGCCCGCCGGCGTGCGGGAGGGCCTCCAGCAGGGAATCGAGCTGACCGCCGGCAACTCCGGGATGCGCCTGGTGGTGGCCCTCAACTACGGCTCGCGCGCCGAACTGGTGGATGCCTTCAACGCCGTGCTGGCGGAGACGCGCCGCCGAGCCACCAACGGAGATCTGGACCGCCTGCGGGTCACCGAAGACATGATCTCCGAGCATCTCTACACCGCCGGCCTGCCCGATCCCGACCTGCTCATCCGCACCAGCGGCGAGCAACGCGTCAGCAACTTCCTGCTGTGGCAGATTGCCTACGCGGAGATTTATGTCACCGAGGTGCTGTGGCCCGATTTCAACCGCGCGCGCCTGCTGGAGGCGCTGATTGACTACCAGCGGCGCGAGCGTCGCTACGGCGGCCTGGGCCGCCCCGAAGGTCCGGAACGGCATTGATCCACCCTGGCATGTCCCTGCTGCATGTTTGCCATCCCTCCGCGCGCCCGGCACGCTGCGCTCCGGAGCCTGGCCCATGACCGGCACGCGCATCCTCACCGCGGCCGTCCTCGTTCCCCTGGTGGTCGCGGCCGTGCTGTGGACGGATACCTGGGTGATTGCCGGGCTGGCCGCCGGCACGCTCATCCTCTGCCTGCACGAATTCTTCCGCCTCGCGGCCTCCGCGGGCATGAAAGGCCATCCGCGCTGGACCACGGTGTGCGCCTTGTTTCTGGTGGGGCTGCAATGGCTGGAGGCCAGCCACCGCGGCCTCTGGATGCACACGGATTTCGGTTTGCTCTACTCCCCGGACCACTCGCCGGCGCCGCCGGAGCTGGCGCTGGCTGTGTTCTTGCTGGGCGTTGCCGCGCTGGTCGTGGCCGGCCGCCAGCCCCTGGAGGCAGTCCTCGCTGCTCTCGCTGCGGATTCCGCCGCGCTCCTGCTCGTGGCCATGCCGCTCAGTTTTGTGGTGCGCATTCACGCCATCCAACCGCAGGGGCCGCGCCTGTTGCTGTTTCTTCTGGTCCTGCTCTGGGTGGGAGACACCCTCGCCTATTTTGCAGGCAGGGCCTTCGGGCGCCACAAACTGGCCCCGGAAATCAGTCCCGGGAAGACCTGGGAGGGCGCGGCCGCCAATCTGGCCGGCTCGGCGCTGGTCGGTTTTCTCGCCGCGCGCTGGATCAACGTGCCCCTGGCCCATTTGGTGGCCATGGCCTTCCTCGCCAACCTCGCCGGGCAATTGGGAGACCTCACGGAATCTGCCTACAAGCGGTCGGCGGGCGCCAAGGATTCCGGCACGCTCTTGCC
>DATIYQ010000231.1:0-13293 GCA_035517515.1 Binatia bacterium | reverse complement strand
CGCTTTTTGGTCTTGTATTTGGTGACCCCCGCGGCCTCCTCAATGATGGCGCGGCGCTCGAGTGGTTTGGCGGCCAGGATCTGTCCGATGCGGCCCTGCTCGATGATGGCGTAGGACTCCGGACCGAGGCCGGTGCCCATGAAGAGTTCCTGGACGTCGCGCAGGCGGGCGCTGCGCCCGTTCAGCAGATACTCGCTCTGCCCGTCGCGATAGAGCCGGCGGCCCACCACCACTTCGCCGGGTTTCATGACCGGTGCCGGCCGCGGGGCGCGCCGGCGCTTGAAGGGCGGCACGGCATCCGCGGCTTCCGCAGTCGCTTCGCAGTTCTGCACGGCGTGCTCGAGGTTTTCTGGAGTATCGGCGGACTCCGCGTTGAAATCCCGCGGTTGCTCGTTCTGCTCTTCCACGGACTCCTGGGCTTCGAGAACTTTCGCCGCCGCGTCGGCCAGCTCCGGATCCACCAGGGTGAGTTGGACCTCCGCCAGTCCCATGGGCGGGCGCTTTTGTGTGCCGTTGAAGATGCAGTCGGACATGCGCTCGGCGCGGAGCATCTTGTGGCTCTGCTCGCCGAGCACCCAAGAGATGGCATCCACGATGTTGGATTTCCCGCAGCCGTTGGGGCCGACGATGCAGGTGATGCCATCGTTGCCGAACGTGGTGACCGTGCGTTCGCAGAAGGACTTGAAGCCGAGCAGCTCGATCTTGCGCAGTTTCAGCAATTTAAGCCCTGTCCGGAGTGTCTCTGGCCGCACACACATCTACGCGTGTGGAGGGAGACACTTCCCCTTTCCTCGAGTGGAGGATTGTACGCGACAACCGTTCCGGCGGGGTCTTGATCCGTCACCCAGCCGCCTGGCGCTGACCTGGCGGCGAACATCCCCGAACGTAGCACAGCGCCCGGCCAGTGTAAACAGCATCGGGGCGAGGCGTTGCTGTGGAAAACGGCGGGCTCACACTCCGGCGCTGGGGACGGTTTCTCGCTGCGCCTGCGCCTCTCCGCTTTCGGTGGGAAGGGCGGCGCTGAGCCAGCCGCTGATGCCCTGGGACATCACACGCACATTTCGATATCCCATGCCTTCGGCCCGGCGGGCGGCATTGGGCGCCTTTCTGCACAGCATGTTCGAGCAATAGAAAACCAGGAGGGCGTCTTTCTCCGCGGGAAGATCGCCTTCGACGTAGTTCATGGGATCGAGATTGCGGGCGCCGGGAACGCGGGCGTGGAGCCAGCTCTGGGGAGAATTCACGTCCACGATGGTCACCGGCTCATGCTGCATTCGCCGGCGGAGTTCGGCGGGGGAGATTGTTTCGAGGCCCATCAATCGCGCGATCATGGATTTCCTCCTGAGATTTGCGGCTTCATGCCGCTCCTTGCCGAGTGCGGCGCAGGCGCACGAACTGGGCACCGATGACGAGCATGGCGCCAGGAATGATGAGCAGGGTGAGGGATTCGGCCAGTTGCACGGGCAGTGCGACCCAGGTGAGGGCCAGGGCAAGGCCGGTCAGCACCCACGTCCACCCCGCGAAGCGCATGAAGGCTTGAAACCTTCCGGCGTCATAGGGCAGGGAATAGAGAGGCGCGAGCTTTTTCGGGATGGAGTTGCCGGTGGACACCAGAAAACCGCCGATGACCACCATGGTGGCGCGGCGCCAGAGATCGGGGTCCGCGGAGGCGCCCAGGGCGGTGGCCAGCTTCCAGCCCAGGCTGATGAGCACAATCAGGCCGCTAAACACGATTCCGCTTCTCAGGGAGTCCCGAAAGCGCTGCCGGGTGGCCTGGTCTTCGCTGGATCCTTCCGACGGACCGAACAGCACCAGAAGGAAGGCCACGGTGACACAGGCGAGCATGAAGATGGCGGTGGCCCAGGCCATGCGGCGCTCGGGTTGCAGGTACCAGTTTGCGGCGGCAACGGCGGTGGACATCACCCACAGCGACGGCGCCAGGAGATTGGAAATCGTTCTTGTGGACATGCTCATGCCTCCTCTTTGAAGCCTTTGGCTTCGTTGCGCCGCTCACGGCTGCCGCCGGGGTGGCGGGCGCCCTCCGTCGGCTTCCCCTTCCATCCCAGGGTTTGGGCAAAACCGAGCAGGGCATCTTCGAGTACGGACATCTTGAGCCGGTAGAGAATGGTGCGGCCGTTTTTCTGGGCTTCAATCAGGCCGGCCTCCTGGAGGACGGAAAAATGGGCGGACATGGTGGGCTTGGAGACGGCGAAGTGGTCCGCGAGCTCGCCAGCGGAGAGGGGGCGAGCGCGGAGAAGCTGAAGGACGCGGCGGCGGGTGGGGTCTGCGAGGGCTTTAAAGACGGTGTTCACGCTTTTATATTTAGCTAATCATCGAACTATTGTCAAGCCCTTTTTTTGCGGGTGAAATCCCGGGCAGGCGCGGGGTGTGGCGGCACCCGTGTGCGGCGAACAGAGGCGCCTGGGCGGGCGAACGGGCGCACGGTGCATGCGATTCCTACGTTGTGGCCTGCGATTGCCATCGGCTAGAATCATTTGCTTTGCCGGGCGCCGCGATTTTCGTCCGGTGCCGTTCCACAAGAGGCCATGGGCGAGATTCGCTTTCAGAACACGCTGTCGGGCCGCGTCGAGCCGTTTGTGCCGCTCACGCCCGGGGAGGCACGCATCTACACGTGCGGGCCGACGGTGTACGACTTCGCGCACATCGGCAATTTCCGCACCTTTGTGTTTCAGGACGTGTTGCGGCGCTTCCTGGCGATGAAAGGGTTCCGCGTGCATCAGGTGATGAACCTGACGGACGTGGACGACCGCATCATCCAGAACGCGGCGGCGGCGGGCGTGGGCATCCGCGAATACACGGAGAAATACGTTCGAGCGTTTCTTGAGGACATGGACGCGCTGGGGCTGGAGCGGCCGGAACAAATCGTGCGGGCCACGGACCACATCGAGCAGATGGTGGCGCTGGTGGAGCGGCTGCGGGAGCGCACCTACACTTACGTGAGCGACGGGTCGATTTACTACCGCATCGCGAAATTCCCCAGCTACGGGAAGCTTTCGAAAATCGACATGAGCGGAATCCAAGCGGGGGCGCGGGTGGAAGTGGACCGCTACGAAAAGGAGGACGCGCGCGACTTCGCGCTGTGGAAGGCGCCGAAACCGGGCGAACACTTCTGGGAGACGCGCATCGGCGCGGGACGTCCCGGCTGGCATCTGGAGTGCTCCGCGATGTCCATGCACTATCTGGGCGAGACGCTGGACATCCACACCGGGGGGATTGACCTGGCGTTTCCGCATCACGAAAACGAAATCGCGCAGAGCGAAGCGGCGACGGGGAAACCGTTTGTGCGCTACTGGCTGCACGCGGAGCACCTGCTGGTGGACGGCGAGAAGATGTCCAAATCGCTGGGGAATTTCTACACGCTGCGCGATCTCTTCGCGAAAGGGCACAAGCCTTCGTCCATCCGGTACCTGCTGGCGTCCGTGCCGTACCGCCGGCAGTTGAATTTTACCGTGGACGGATTGCAGCAAGCGGCGAGCAGCGTGGAGCGGCTGCGGAATTTCGCGGCGCGGCTGGGCGCGGAGAAATTGCCGGAAGGCGCGACACAGGGCTTCGCCGAGCGCGCCGGACGCGCAGAGGCGGACTTTCTTACCGGGCTGGAAGACGATTTGAACACGGCGCAGGCACTGGCCGCCATGTTTGACCTGGTGCGAGACGCCAATTCCGCCATGGACCGCGGAGAGTTCCGCTCCGGCGACGCCCGCGCGGTGCTGGCGGCGCTGGAGCGGTTCGACCACATTTTCGCGGTGCTGGAAGACCGCGACGCGGAACGGCTGCGCGCGCTGGGCTACGGCGGGGGAGAGGAAATCAGCGACGCGGAAATCGAAGGGCTGATTGCGGAACGCCAGGCCGCGCGAAAGCGCCGGGACTTTACCGTTGCGGACCAGGTCCGCCAGAAGCTGCTGGACCGTGGTATTCTTTTAGAGGACACCCGCGACGGCGGGCTCCGCTGGAAACGGAAATGATGCGCATCACGCACAGTCTGCTGCCCTGCCTGGCCCGCCCAAATCTTTTCGGCGCCGCGTAGTTTCTTCCGAAGTTTCCCCTTTATTCTCGCAGCCGCCAACCGCCCCTGAGGGGCCTTTCTTCCGTCCGGAATTGGCCGGGCGGAAACCCGCGAAAGAACGGAGCAAACCATGCTGGACGTAAAAACAGAATCCCGGATGGACACGAAGCTGCCGCGCCTGGTGACGGAACTGCCCGGGCCGGAGGCGCGGCGAGTGCTGAAGCTCGATGAGCGGTACATTTCTCCCTCCTACACGCGGGATTATCCGCTGGTGGCGCGCACCGGGCGCGGCGCGATGATCCAGGATGTGGACGGCAATATTTTTCTCGATTTCGCCGCGGGCATCGCGGTGTGTTCGACGGGCCACTGCCATCCGCAGGTGGTGGAAGCGATCCAGAAACAGGCCGCGGAACTGGTGCACATGTCCGGCACGGATTTCTACTACATGCACATGGTGGAACTGGCGGAACGGCTCTCTGCGGTGCTGCCGGGAGACGAACCGAAACGCTTTTATTACGGGAATTCGGGAACCGAGGCGGTGGAGGCGGCGCTGAAGCTGGCGAAGTATCACACCAAGCGCGACAAGGTGATCGCGTTCTACGGCGCCTTCCACGGGCGGACGATGGGATCGCTCTCGCTGACGGCGAGCAAGGCGGTGCAGCGCAAGGGATTCGGGCCCATGGTGCCGGGGGTGCATCACTTGCCGTATGCCTACTGCTATCGCTGCGCCTACGGGCAGACGCCGGACAAATGCAGCGTGGAGTGCGGGACCGTGCTGGAGCGGGAAGTCTTCAAGAAGCTGGTGGACCCGCAGGAGGTGGCGGCGATTGTGGTGGAACCGGTGCAGGGCGAGGGCGGATACGTGCCGGCCGATCCGCGCTTCCTGGCGGAACTGCGCCGAGTGTGCAGCAAGTACGGAATCATGCTGGTGAGCGACGAAGTGCAATCGGGCATGGGCCGGACGGGAAAGTGGTGGGGCGGGGATCATGCCGGACTGAAGCCCGATATTCTCTGCGTGGCCAAGGGCATCGCCTCCGGGATGCCGCTGGGCATTACGGTGGCGCGGGCCAGCGTGATGGATTGGCCGCCGGGAGCGCACGCTTCCACGTTTGGGGGAAACCCGGTGTGCATCGCCGCGGCCATTGCGACCTTTGATTTGATCAAGGGGAAATATCTGGAGAATGCCCGGCGCATGGGCGAGGCCATCCTGCGCCGCACCGCGGATTGGCCGAAGCGCCACCGGATCGTGGGCGACGTGCGCGGGCACGGGCTGATGATTGGCATCGAACTGGTGAAGGATCAAACCACGAAAGAAAAAGCCAAGGACTACCGCGACCGGGTGGTGAACGAAGCGTTCGCGAAGGGCCTGCTGATTCTCGGCGCGGGAGAGAATACGTTGCGCATCGCGCCGCCACTGGTGGTGGATGCCGAACAGGTGGAGTTCGCCCTCGACACGATCGAAGAGATCCTCACGTCCATCGAGAAGGGGTAACACCCCCATCACCGCAGTCTGTCCGCCCGAACTCGAATTCTGAGTTGGGTGAGGAACCTGCCTTTGTGCCCGCGGAGTTTCGATTCTCGTTGAGCGACTGCGCGAGGGAGATCGAAACGAGCAGGTCCCTCACCCCGCTCCCGCAAAACGGGACCGGGGTTCGGGATGACAGCGCATCTGTGATTGCGGTATGTTCCTGCCTCAGAGAGTTGAAGCAGCGATGTTTTCCCGCATGATGTACGCACTGGTGGCCTTCGGCGCGCGAAAAGGCCTGAATCAGAACGCGCCAACGGCGAGCGGCGCGACGGCCGCAGAGCGGCGCCAGCAGACACGCCGGGCCACCGGGGTGCGCGGAGAGACTTTTGCCTACTGGTATCTGCGGCGGCACGGCTACGTTCTGGTGGCCAGGAATTACCGGGCGGCGGGCGTAAAGGGCGAAATAGACCTGGTGGGGTATGACGGCGAAGTGCTGGCCTTCGTGGAAGTGAAAACGCGGCGGATGAATCAGCCCGAGGATCCGGTGCCGGAAGACAACGTCACCACGGGAAAACAGATAGCATTAGCACGCATGGCCCGGCAATTTCTGCGCGAGTGGAGGCTGGGGGACGTCCCCTGGCGGCTGGATTTGCTGGCCATCGAGGACCGCCCGGGGCAGCCGCCGGTGCTGCGGCTGCACAAGGACGCATTTCGCCAGTCCGGTGCCCTTCGGGGCTGATCGCCACGGCCGGTGGTGTTTTGATCGAGGGCGCGTAGTTCGCCGGGAAGTTCTTCCCGGGCATCCGATCACTTCTTCCGCTTATAGGTGGTTTCCTGGAACGGAATCTCTTTGCCTGCTGCGTTCACGTTGGTCATGGTGATGACGAACTGGTCATCGTCCACCTGGCGGAAATGGGCGTGCAGTTTCAAAGGCTCGCCCCTGGCGGTGGCCGATTCTCCGGTGTAATCCACGGTCTTGCCGCCGTCGCTGGAAGTTCCGGTGAGCATCAAGATGGCCGGGGACATGGTGTACATCCACGCGGCTTCATAGAGCTGGGTGGCGTTGTTGTAGCCATACACACGCATGGCGTGGACGGGCTTGCCGAACACCTCGTCGCTGTTTTCCTCCAGCAGAAAATGGCCGTCGAGGATTACGGAGACTTTGGAGGTGCCGGCGAAGGGCGCGCCCTGAGGACCGGCGGCGTTGAGGAATTGAACGGCACGGGTGTATTCCCCGGCGCGTTTGGCCATCAGCTGCTGGGGCGATTCCGGCTTCGCGGCGGGAGCCGCGCCCCGCGACGCTCCCGGGGCGGCCGCTGCGCCGTTGCCGGGCGTGCTTTGCGCCCACCCGGGCGCGGCGAGAAAACAGGCCGCCATCACCATTCCGAGCAGCCCAGGCAAGCAGTGTGTTGTGCGCACCGATCCCTCCTGAACGGTTCTATCTTCCGCGGGCGGATTCCGCCGCGTTACCACCGGCCCCAGAACGCGAAACCGACCGCGCCCACCAGGCAGAGGAACGCGGCGCCGTGATTCCACTTGAGCCGTTCGCCCAGATAGACGAACGCAAATCCGGTGAAAACCACCAGGGTGATCACCTCCTGAATGATTTTCAATTGAAAGGCGGTGAATTCTCCATAGCCGATGCGGTTGGCGGGCACCTGGAAGCAATATTCGAAGAAGGCGATCAGCCAGCTCACGACAATGACCAGAAGCAGCGGCCGGCTGCGGTATTTCAGGTGTCCGTACCAGGCCACGGTCATGAACAGGTTGGAAATCGTCAGCAATAGGATCGTAGTCATGGCTCCCTATTCTACCTTCACTGCGCACGCTGGAGGCAGCGGCCGGGGCCGCAGCGCCGGCAGAAGCGCATGGCGCTCAGTTCCTGTTCCGCGCCGCGATCTCTTACGGGCACTACAGGCCGTGAAGTCTGCCGGTGTTCGCGCTGCGCATGCTTTCATTCGTGATAAGGTAGTGGCGACCGGGGAGCCGCCGACAATTGAACCGGAGTTGAGCGCAAGAATCCGCCATGCCTGAGCTACGCAAAGACATCATCACCGGCCGGTGGGTGATCATTTCCACGGACCGGGCGCATCGTCCGACCGACTTTGTACGCCAGAGTGTGGAGATTCGCGGCGAAGGGGTATGTCCGTTCTGCCCCGGGAATGAAGCCAAGACGCCCGGGGAGGTGCTGGCGTATGGCCGGAACGGCGGGGGCGCCAACACCGCGGGGTGGAGCGTGCGGGTGGTGCCGAATAAATTCCCGGCGCTGGGCATCGAAGGAACGCTGGACCGGGCCGGGGAAGGAATTTTCGACAAGATGAACGGGATTGGGGCCCACGAGGTGATTGTGGAGACGGCGGACCACCACTCGACGCTGGCCTCGCTGACCGAACGGGGCGTGGAGGAGGTGTTGTACGCCTACCGGGACCGCATCCAGGACCTGAAGCGCGACCGGCGCTTTCGCTACATCCTGATCTTCAAGAATCACGGGGAGGCCGCAGGCGCCTCCCTGGAGCACACCCACTCGCAACTGATTGCCCTGCCCATCGTGCCCAAGCGCGTGCGCGAAGAAGTGGACAACTCCAAGAAATATTTTGGCGAGAAGGAGCGGTGCATTTTCTGCGACATCGTGCGCCAGGAGCGGGAATCCGGCATCCGGGTGATCGCGGAAAACCAGGATTGCATCGTGATCTGTCCTTACGCGCCGCGATTCCCGTTTGAGACCTGGCTGCTGCCCAAGATCCACGGCTCCGCGTTTGAAGACGCCTCCGGCGGAGTTTACAAGAGCCTGGCGGCGCTGCTGCGCGAAGTGCTGCGGCGGATGGACACGGTGCTGGAGCGGCCCTCGTACAACTACGTGATTCACACTTCGCCGGCGGGAGAAGAAACCAACGATTTCTACCACTGGCACATCGAGATGATGCCGCGTCTGACCAAAGTGGCCGGCTTCGAGTGGGGCACGGATTTCTACCTCAACCCCACGCCGCCGGAGGAGGCGGCCCGCTACCTGCGCGAGGCCGCGGTGCACGCGGTGTAACGCCCCCGGCGTCCGCGCTTCCGCACCGAGGCGAATTCCCCGGCCGCACGCGCCACGCGCATTGTCAAATTCGCGATGGCGATGATAGTGTGATTTTCTGTTGCGCAAGCACGGAGGCATGAGGCAATGAGCGGCAAGGGAAAATTCTGGGTGTTCGTGGTGATTGTTCTGGTGCTGGGAATCGCGGTGTATCTCGCGCGCACGGGCCGCGTGGCGCCGCACTCCGTGCTGGTGATCGATCTGACCGGACCGATCGAAGAGCAGAAGCCCACCGGGCTGCTGGCCACGCTATTCGGCGGGGACGTGGTGGTGTTGCACCAGGTGCTGGACGCGGTGGACGCGGCGCGGACGGACTCGCGCATCGAAGGCCTGCTGGTGAAGGTGTACAACCCGGAGGCGCGCTGGGCCAAGCTGCAGGAAATCCGGCAGCACCTGCTGGAATTCCGCAGCAGCGGCAAGCCCAGCATTTGCCTGCTCAGCGGCGACATCAATCCGAACCGGGACTATTACACGGCCACAGCGTGCCAGCAGGTGTGGCTGGTGCCCACGGCGCCGCTGACGGTGACGGGGCTGATGACGCAATCGGTGTTTTACCGCGGAGTGTTCGACAAGCTGAAGATCGTGCCGGAGTTCTACCACATCGCGGAATACAAGACGGCGGCCAATCAATACATGGAAAAAAAGTACACGCCGGCGCACCGGGAGATGGCGGAATCGCTGATGCGCAGCACCTACGGCCAATTCGTGGGGGATCTGGCCGAGGCGCGCAAGCTGGAGCGCGCCAAGGCGGAGGAACTGGTGGCGGAGGGCCCGCTGAGCGCCCAGGAAGCGCTGGACGCCAAACTGGTGGACCGGCTGGGCTACTACGACGAGGTGCAGAAATTCTTCCGCGGGCGCACCGGGGAGTGGAGGCCGGTGGAACTGGCGCGTTACACCAAACAGATGAAGAACAGCGGCAGCTACAAGATCGCGGTGGTGGTGGCGTCCGGAGACATCCTGGTGGGCGAATCGGAGTGGACGCCGTTCTCCGGCTTCGTGATGGGCTCCGACTCGGTGGCCTCGGACCTGCGCCGCGCGCGGGAAGACAGTTCGGTGAAAGCGATCGTATTCCGCGTGGACTCTCCGGGTGGATCGGCGGTGGCCAGCGACATCATCGGGCGTGAAGTGCAATTGGCGGCAAAAGCCAAGCCGGTGGTGGTCTCCATGTCCGACGTGGCCGGCTCGGGAGGCTACTGGATCGCCATGTCCGCCACGAAAATTCTGGCGGATGCGGGGACGCTGACCGGATCCATCGGGGTGGTGCTGGGGAAATTCAACCTGAGCGGGCTGTACGACACGATCGGATACAGCGCGGACCATCTCCAGACCAGCGAGAACGCGACGATTTTCACCGAGCGGGAGAATTTCACTCCGGCGCAGCGGGAAAAGATCGTGGCGATGATGAATAACCTGTATCAGCAGTTCTGCAAGGGAGTGGCCGATGGGCGTCACATGAAGGTAGAGCGGGTGAATGAGATCGGCCGGGGCCGCGTTTGGACCGGAGAGCAGGGCAAGGAGATCGGACTGGTGGACGAACTGGGCGGGCTGACCCGGGCCATCGCCGTGGCCCGCGACCTGAGCAAGATTCCCCCCACCGCCGGCGTCGAGCTGGTCTATTTCCCCCGCGAAAAGAGTTTTTGGGAAAGTCTGTTGCCCGCCGAGGAGCGTCCCACCGGGGCAAGCGTGACGACCGCGCTGCGGAGCATGGCCACCCGGCTTTCCGCTCCGATGGAGTTGCGCATGCCGTTTGACGTGGAGATTCGTTAGCAGGGGAGGCAGGGGCGCCGGTGGCCGCGCGCCGCTCCGGCTGCGCGGCCAAACCACCTGGGAGGCAAGAAGCAGCGCCCCTGCGAGGGGTCGCACAGGGGCACTGGGGGCGGCAAATTGGGGGGGCTGGGACGGGCTGGGCAGCCCGCTGGGCAGGCAGGAAATTCAGAGAGGCGCGGCGCCTCTACAAAATGCGACGGCCGCAGATCCGGCATCCGTATGCGGCCTGGAAATCTACTGTCCCGTCGGTATGCAAGAGCGCGCGCCGAAGGAGCAATTGCATTTCCTGGCCACAGCACTTCGGGTTCTTGCGCTCAGGGGTTGCGCCCAGCGCGGGAGCCGGTTGAGGTGGAACGGTCTGGCTTACCTGAATCATTTTCCTCTCCCAGTGCCAGGCGAGGCGGGCGACCTGCCTGGCAATCACAGGGTAGGTCTGCTGGCCTCCGCCGACAATCCAACCTAAGTTTCATTTCGGGAGTACCCTGGCCGCGTACGGAAGTACTAGAGCGGCCGCTCCGGGCGGTGATACGCTTGTCGTGTCCGATTGTGGCCAGCGACGGACTATTCCCTTGCGGGCTGATTTCGGGCGTTCCTATAATCCCGAGAGGGGCCGGTTGGATTCCCTTCCACCCCGGCAGAGGCTCAGAATCCTTCAGACACGTTAATGCGCCGCCCGGGAATTACCGCGCGCTTTCTATCCGTCTCGTGCGGGGTCATCGCCGGGGTGTTCCTGCTGGCCGCGGCGATGTCCCGCTACCTGGGTGAGGGATCGGTTCCCATCCAGGAGCTGCAGCGGCTGGTCTGGGTGTTCGCGTTTGTCACCGCGGGCATGGTGCTGATCGCCAGCCTGGTGCAGGCGGCATTGGTGCTTCCGCGGCTGCGGCGAATGCTTCGGGGGATGGAGGAAGTGCGCAGCGGGGGCTACCCGCGCATCCTGGCCGAGGGCAGCGACGAATTGGCAGAAACCATCCGCGGGTTCAACGATACGGTGAATTCGCTGCGCTCCCGCGACGAAAAACTGCGCGCCTGGGCCGGGCACCGGGAGACCGAACTGGTGAAGCTGACGCACGAACTGGACCAGGAGCGCGAGCGGCTGGACACGGTGCTCTCCGCCATCGGCGACGGGGTGGTGGTGCTGGACAGCGACAACAAGGTGCTGATGGCCAACCGGCGGGTGAGCGAAATTTTCGGCGTGCCCATGGAGCAACTGCAGGGCTGCGACCTTGCGGTGCTGATCGAGCAGGTGCGGCACCGGCTGTTGCGTCCCGACCTGGTGGAAAAAAAGGTGATGGAGCTGAAGCGCGCGCCCAGCCTGGTGGACGAGGTGACCCTGGAACTGGATGATCCCGGCCGCCAGGCCATCCGGCTGTACTCGGTGCCGGTGCGCGGGGCGGACGGCACGGTGGTGGGCCGGATCGCCACCTCCCTGGACCTGGGCCGAGAGCGCGAGATCGAGCGCATGAAAGCGGAGTTTCTCTCCACCATCTCCCACGAGCTGCGCACCCCGCTGACTTCCATCAAAGGTTCACTGGGCCTGGTGCTGGGCGGGGCGGCCGGGGGATTTTCCGCGGATGCACGGGAGCTGCTGGACATCGCGCGCTCGAACACGGACCGGCTGGTGCGGGTGATCAACCAGATCCTGGACATGATGCTGCTGGAGCGGGGCCAGGCGCTGATCCGTCCGGTGCCCATGCCGCTGGGGCCGTGCATCCAGAGGGCGCTGCGGGCGGTGGCGGCACCGGCGCAGGAGGCGGGGGTGGAACTTCGGGTGCAGATACCCGAGGAGCTGCCCAGCGTGCTTTCGGATGCACGGCGCGTGGAGCAGGTGGCGGTGAACCTGCTGACCAACGCGATCAAGTTTTCCCCGCGGGGGCGCGAAGTGATTGTTTCCGCGCGGGCGGAAGACGGGGCGGTGCGGGTTTCCATTCAGGACTTCGGCCGAGGCATGAGCCCGGAGTTCCTGGGGAAGCTGTTTGAGAAGTTCGAGCATGCGGACTCCTCGCTGACGCGGGACAGCCAGGGCCTGGGGCTGGGGCTGGCCATCTCCCGCCACATCGTGGAAGCCATGGGCGGGCGCATCTGGGCGGAGAGCAAGGAAAACGAGGGCAGCATTTTTCATTTCACGGTTCCCAAAAGTATTTCGCCGCTGGCCGAGCCGGAACAGATTCTGCCCACGGCGGCGGCCGAGCCTTCGGCCGCGCCGCGGCTGGTGCTGGCGATCGACAACGACGAAGACGTGACGCGCATCCTCTCCTACATCTTCGAGACCCAGGGCCACCAGGTGATTTGCGCGCACAGCGGGACGGAAGCCATCGAGCTGGCGCGGCGCCACCGGCCGGATCTGATTACCCTGGACCTGAACCTGCCGGACGTGGACGGATTTGAAGTGCTGCGCACGCTGCGCGCGGCCGAAGAGTCGCGGCACATTCCGGTGATCTGCATCTCGGTGCGTCCTGATGTGCGGCTGGCGCAGGCCCTGGGGGCGGATTTCTGCATGGAGAAGCCGCTGGATATCGACCGGCTGCGGGAAATTTCCGGGAGGGCGCTGGCCACGGTGCGTTGATGGAACCCAGCGTAAAGCTCGCGCGCGTGCTGGTGGTGGAAGACGACCCGGACATCCAGAAAGTGGTGCGCATGAGCCTGAAGCTGCGCGGAGTGGGAGACATCGTGATGGTGGACAACGGGCCGGAGTGCATCGAGAAGCTTTTCACGTTTACACCGGACGTGATCCTGCTGGATGTGATGATGCCGCACGTGGATGGCTTCGAGACCTGCCGGCGGCTGAAAGAGAATCCGGCCACTTCGCGGATTCCCGTGGTATTCCTGACGGCGCGGGCGCAAAAGGCGGACCGCGACCGCGGCTTGCAATTGGGAGCGCTGGGTTACGTGATCAAGCCCTTTGATCCCATGACGCTCCACGACCAGATCGTGGCCCTGATGCAAGGGAGTGGGGAGTGA
>DATIYQ010000230.1:0-7836 GCA_035517515.1 Binatia bacterium | reverse complement strand
TATTTCATCAGCCCGTTCGTGGGGCGGCTCGACGACATCGGCTGGACGGGCATGGAGCTGATCCGCAGCATCACCACGATCTACAAGAACTATGGATACCGGACGCAGATCCTGGCGGCTTCGCTGCGATCTCCTACCCATGTGGTGGACGCGGCCACAGCGGGCGCGCACATTGCGACCATGCCGTTCAAGGTGCTCGATATGCTGTTCAATCACCCGCTGACCGACAAAGGCCTGGAGCAGTTCCTGAAAGACTACAACAAAGTTTTCCACGAGACACCGGTCGCCGGCTAGGCACTTCCTGAATCATGAGGCAGGCGGTGGCGAATCTTGTCTCGTCTGGCGGGACCATGCTGGCCTTGGTGGGTGGAGTGACCACCGCTGCGCTGAGCGCCTGGGGCTTCCGCAAATACCTGAGAAACCGACCCAGCCAGGCCGAGTTGGAACGCCGGCGGCGAAACTTCTTGTACGCCCGCGGCAAAACGGGCGATGCCACGCTGCTGGAATACCGGGAGCACGTGGTTTTCTATTCCTACGCGATTGGCGGCGTGGAGTACACCGCATGCCAGGACCTCACCGATCTGCAGTCGCAGATTCCATCGGACCGGTGGAGCGCCATCGGCCCGGCATCCATCAAGTATGATCCTCGCAATCCCGCCAACTCCATCGTGCTCTGCGAAGAATGGAGCGGGCTGCGGACCGCGCATCGGGTAGAATAGACCTTCTACAAGGAGACATACCCATGAACAGAACGAAGTTTGTCAAAGTGTCGCTGGCGCTTGCGGTGGCTCTGGGTTTGTTCGGCGCGGGAGTGTTGACCGGCAAGAACACCTTCCACCAGCCGAGTTCCGTCATTCACGTAGTGACCGTGCAGTGGACGCCGGAGTCGACTCCGGAGCAGCAGAAAGCCGCGCTCGACGGGGTGAAAACCATGGCTGCGGAGGTCCCCGGCATTAAGAACGTCTGGATCAAGTCCACACGCGTGCAGCCGCGGGACTATAATGCCGCGTTCGCCATCGAGTTCGAAAACAAGGAAGCCGCCGACGCTTATGCCAAGCATCCGGCGCACGACGCGTGGATGAAGGTGTACGAGCCGATCCACAAAGAAAGCCGCTCGCTCCAGATCACCAATTAATCGTGGAAGTCCGCACTGGCGCTGCTATCATAGAAAAATCACCCTATGATTGACGGCAGCATTCGCGAAGGCCTTACTTTCGACGACGTTCTGCTTGAACCAGCGCGCAGCGAGGTGCTTCCCGCCGAAGTGGACACCCGGACGCAACTGACGCGCGCCATCGGGCTGAACATTCCCATCGTCAGCTCCGCAATGGATACGGTGACCGAGTCGCACCTGGCCATTGCGCTGGCGCAGCAGGGCGGGATCGGTATCATGCACCGCAACATGACCATCGAGCGGCAGGCGGAAGAGGTGGACCGCGTCAAGCGCAGTGAGAGCGGCATGATTGTGGATCCGATCACCATCTCGCCGGAGAAGAAGATTTCCGATGCGCTGGAGATGATGAAGCGCTACCGCATTTCTGGAATTCCGGTGACGCAGGGCGGGCGGCTTGTGGGAATCCTCACCAACCGCGACTTGCGCTTCGAATCGCGGAGCGACCTGCCGATTTCCGAGGTGATGACCAAGGACAACCTGATCACCGTTCCGGTGGGCACCACGCTCGACGAGGCGGAACGCATCCTGCATCGCCACCGCGTGGAGAAGCTGCTGGTGGTGGATGAAAACTTTGTGCTGAAGGGCCTCATCACCGTCAAAGACATTCAGAAAAAGCTGAAGTATCCTCTGGCGGCGAAGGATTCGCAGGGCCGCCTGCGGGTGGGCGCGGCGATCGGTGCGACCAACGATTACCTGGAACGCGCCCAGGAACTGGTGGCGAAAAAGGTGGATGTGCTGGTCATCGACACCGCGCACGGGCATACCGCGCGCGTGATGCAGGCGGTGCGCACGGTGAAAAAGAACCTGCCCAATGTGCAGCTCATCACCGGGAACGTGGCCACGCACGAAGCGGCGTGCGAGTTGATTTCGCTGGGCGTCGACGGCATCAAGGTGGGCATCGGACCGGGCTCGATCTGCACTACGCGGGTGGTGAGCGGCGCAGGTGTTCCGCAGATCACGGCGATCTCCGAGTGCGCCAAAGCCACGCGCGGCGCTGGTGTTCCGCTGATCGCCGACGGCGGCATCAAATATTCGGGCGACATCACCAAGGCCATTGCGGCGGGCGCCGATTGCGTGATGATCGGCGGCTTATTTGCCGGCACGGACGAAAGCCCGGGCGAGGTGATTCTGTATCAAGGCCGCACGTTCAAGACCTACCGCGGCATGGGTTCGTTGGGCGCAATGTCGCAGGGCTCGACCGACCGATACTCGCAGGACCCCAACGCCAAGCTGGTTCCCGAAGGCATCGAAGGCCGCGTGGCCTCGAAAGGTCCGCTGGGGGAGCTGGTTTTCCAGCTTGTGGGCGGGCTCAAGGCGGGCATGGGTTATTGCGGCTGCCACGACATTTCCGAGCTTCAGGAAAAGGCACGATTCCTGCGCATCTCACCGGCGGGCTTGCGCGAGAGCCACGTGCACGACGTCATCATCACCAAGGAAGCGCCGAACTACCGACTGGAATGAGGGCCTCTGCTGCAGCCGGAACGTTCGGCCTACGGATTTGGGAATTGGGATTTGGGATTTGGCAAAGGCTAGTGGTGTCCCGCCCTTTCGAAAATCCTAAATCCTAAATCCTAAATCCCAAATCCCGGCTTTCCATGTTTCGCAAGGTTCTCATTGCCAATCGCGGTGAAATTGCCGTGCGCATTATCCGCACGCTGCGTGAGATGGGCATTGGCGCGGTGGCGGTGTACTCGGATGCCGACCGCACCTCGCTGCACGTGCGCATGGCGGATGAGGCGGCGCATGTAGGCCCATCACCGTCCGCGGAGAGTTACCTGTGCATCGACCGCCTGATTGATGCGGCGCGCACCCATGGGGCCGAAGCCATTCATCCCGGCTACGGATTTCTGAGCGAGAACGCGGAATTCGCGGCGGCGTGCGACGCGGCGGGCCTGGTGTTCATCGGGCCGTCCGCGGAGTCGATTCGCAAGATGGGTTTGAAGACCCCGGCACGGGAACTGGCCATCGCGGCCGGCGTTCCGGTGGTGCCGGGGATGCAGCATGCCGCGCGGGACGCCGAAGAGGCGCGCATGTTCGCGCGAGATTGCGGATACCCCGTGTTGCTGAAAGCGGTCGCCGGCGGCGGTGGAAAAGGCATGCGGCGCGTGGATGGGGACGAGGACCTCGGCTCTGCGTTTCGCGACGCCGCGAGTGAAGCCGAACGGGCCTTCGGCAATGCCGCGATCTACGTGGAGAAGCTGATTGAGCGGCCGCGCCACATCGAGGTGCAGTTGATGGGGGACCGCCAGGGCCACATAATCTACCTCGGAGAGCGCGAGTGCTCGCTGCAACGGCGGCACCAGAAGATCATGGAGGAGTGCCCGTCGCCGCTGGTGAGCGAACATCCGGAGATGCGGCACGACATGGGCGAAGCCGCCGTGCGCATTGCGCGCGCGGCCGGCTATCACAGCGCCGGCACAGCCGAATTTTTAGTGGACGCCGCGCGCAATTTCTACTTTCTGGAGATGAATACGCGTTTGCAGGTGGAGCACCCGGTCACCGAACTGGTAACCGGTCTCGACCTGGTGCGCCTGCAACTGGAGATCGCCGCCGGCGAACCGCTGCGGCTGCGGCAGGAAGAGATCGGCTGGCGCGGCGCGGCCATCGAGTGCCGGATTTATGCCGAAGATCCCGACAATCACTTTTTTCCGTCTCCGGGGCGCATCCAGCACCTCGACCGGCCGCTCGGACCGGGCATTCGCATTGATTCGGGCGTGTACCCCGGCTGGACCGTGCCACTGGATTACGATCCGTTGCTCGCCAAACTGGCGGTTTGGGCGGGCTCGCGCGAACAGGCGGTGGCGCGGATGATCCGCGCGCTCGACGAGTGTCACATCGTGGGGATCAAGACCAATATCGGTTTCTTCCGGCAATTGATGGAAGACGATCAGTACCGGCGGGGGGAACTGCACACCGGCCTGGTGGATGAGTTCCTTGCGCGCCGCCCGGCGCCGGAGAAGGACCCGGAACTGCAAGCCGTGGCGGCGTTAGTGGGCCAGGCCTTTCTGCCGGCGCGTTCGGCGCTTAAAGACAACGGCAGAGGCAGGCATGCCGCTTCCGCGTGGCGAACGGAGGGGAGGGAGCAGCTTCTGCAATGACCTTCGACGTGGAGATCGACGGCGCAGCCACGCGCCTGGAAGTCGACCGCGACGGGGAACAGTGCCGGTTTCGCTTCGGCCCTCAGCCGGAACGCCGCGCGCAGCTCACCGAAGTGGAGCCCGGCGTTTACTCGGTGCTGCTCGATGGCCGCAGCTATGAAGCGCGCGCCGAGCCCGGCGAGGATTGCGCCTGGATCACCATTCGGGGACACCGTTTTCGCGTGGCCATCACCGATCCGCGCCGCTGGTTGCCAAAGGGCGGCGGTGGACACGGCGCCGAGCGGGAGAACGTGGTCGCCGCCATGCCCGGCAAGATCGTCCGCGTGCTGGTGAAGCCAGGCGACAGCGTCGCAGCCGGGCAGGGCATTCTGGTGGTAGAAGCGATGAAGATGCAGAACGAAATGAAAACGCGGCGCGGCGGGCACGTGGTCGCGGTCGCGGTCCGCGAAGGCGAAACGGTGGCGGCGGGCGCGGTTCTGGCCACCATCGAGTAGGATAATAAAGGTTCATGGCGGAAGAAGTCTGTCCCCAGTGTGGCGGTTCCGGCTGGAAGATCGTGGAGCGCGACGGCATCTCCGGCGCTGAACGGTGTGAATGCGCCAAAGAAGAGCGCTCCGGACGGCTGGAGGACGCTGCCGGCATCCCGCCGCTCTATCGAAACGCATCGTTCGACAGTTTTCAGATCCCTAAAGACAATGACCTCGCCGCCCGGGATCTGAGCGCCATCCGGCAAACGGTTCTGAATTATGCGCACGAATTTCCTACGGGCCAGAAGCCGGGGTTGTTGTTGATCGGCGATCCAGGCACTGGAAAGACGCACCTGGCTGTGGCCGCGCTGCGCCGGATCATCGCCAAAGGGTTTCAGGGAGTCTTTTTCGACTACCAGAATCTTCTGGACCGCATTCGTTCGGGCTTCGACGCCAACTCGGGTTCGAGCGATCGCGAAGCCTATCGCGACGCGCTGGAGGCTGAAGTTCTGCTGCTCGACGATCTGGGCGCCCACCGGGTTTTGCCCTGGATCGAAGATGTGGTGACCTCGATCATCACGCAGCGTTGCAACAATCGGCTGGCACTGATCGCGACCACCAATTTGCCGGATCCGGACGCCGGCGACCGGTTCAGCGGTAAACTGCCGGACGGCACCACCGACATTCGCCGGAAGCTGGTGGAGCAAATCGGTGAGCGCGCCCGCTCACGTCTGTTTGAGATGTGCAAAGTGGTGCGCATGCCGCTGGTCCGGGATTACCGGCTGCGTAAGACGGCCGCCTGGTGATGCGTCCCCTCTTCCTCCTTCTCCTGCTGGCTGCCGTGGCGCCTGCGCAGGAAATGCGTGCGCCGCTGGTTCAGGCCGTCGAATTCCCTTATTACGCGTACCCGCCTCAGCTTTGGGAGCGTGAGCTGGTGTGGCTCAAGAATCTGGGGATCGACACGGTCGCATTCTCCATCCCCTGGAACTGGCATCAGGTGGATGCAGACACGCTGGACCTGGTAGGGCGCACCAGTCCGCGGCGTGATCTCATCGGCTTCGTGCGCCTGGTCAGGCGGGCGGGGTTGCACGCGTGGATCCGGCCCGCGCCTCCGGTCAAGGGCTGGATCGATTCCGGTTATGTCAAAAGCGAAGAATCCGACCCGCGCGCGCTGCGCAAATGGCTCTGGGATCTCGAGACCGCTCTCGACCCGTTTCTGGCAGCGCACGGCGGCCCGATTGCGTTTGTGGAAGGCGCAGCCGTAGTTTTCGCCGCGCCGCAGCCGCCGCCTCCCGTTACCAGCCTGTCGGGAAGAGATCCTCGCGCACTCGTCAAGAGCCGGGAACTGCTGGCCGCGGGGCACGGCTCCTTGGTTTGGGAGGACATTGAGGACTTCCTGCCTCCCGTTGGGTGGGAAGCTGCCGGTGGCGCAATCATCCGGCCCGGCGCGGTTTCTCTCTCGGGTGAAGAGCGCATCAGCGTGATGCCGTTGCGCCGTGATGCCCTTCTGTGGCGCTATTGGGGCGGGGCCCTGCCGATGATGAAGCCGGCGCGGCCCGTGCGCCTGGTGACCGGAAAGTTGCCGCCTCGAGTCCTGGCCCACCAGCTTTTTGCGTCGCGCGGCGCATCCGCGGTGAACCTGATCAATGAAAGTTCCGCGGCATTCCAGGGTTCCCTGCGCGTGACCGATCCGGCGACGGAACGGCGCACGGAGCTGCCCTCTGTCTCCCTGGCGCCGGGCGAAGCTTTGTGCCTGCCTCTTCACATACCGCTGGCAACGGAGGGGTTCTGCCGGGACTGCTCGGGCTTCGGGAACGGAGATCACATCATCTACGCCACGGCGGAACTCAACGCGGTAGAGTACGAAAACGGCATCCTGGCCATGGAGTTTGCCGCGCCCAGGGCCGGCGAGGTGGTGCTGCAACTTTCGCAGGAGCCGAGCGGTCCCTTTCTGGCTGCGGGACACCCCGTAAGTTTCGATTGGGATGCGCATACCATGCGCGCGCGGCTGCCTGTGCCGGCCGGCAGCGGTCCGGGTTACCGCGTGCGGATTGGGCTCGCCATTCAACCGCCGGATAGCTCGGCATTCTTCGGGGATGCGAAGCGGCTGCTGATAGGGCAGCCGAACCACCTGGCGACGACCTATTCGTCCGAAGAGGTGGCGCAGCGCTCGCGCCTGAAGGTTCCGCAGAACTTTCATGCCGTGAACACAGTGAAATCGCCCATGGAGATCGAATACGTGATCGACGTCCCGCCCGATGCCTTGCATGGCGAGTGGGCACGGCTGGCACTCGAGGCCGACGGGGTGCTGATGAGCCGCGCGCGCCTGCAACTGCTGCGGCCGGCTTCCGCGCGGGTGCGCGAAGCCGTGAGCCTCCATTACGGATCCGTGGCGGAATTGCCCGTGAAGCCCGCCCTGGTGCCCGTGGACGGGCCGGCCGGCCGCGAAATCAGCTTTGTGATTCACAACAACGCCGCCGAAATTCGCAACTTCGTCGTCGAGGCCCAAGGCGAGGGGCTGGAATTCTCGCCGGCGCGCACGGAAATCGCCATGGCGGGAGGCATGGAGCGCGATGTGCTTCTGCGCGTGTTTCCGGCCGAGGGACAAAGGGGAATCGTTCCGGCGCGCGTTCACGTTTCGGGCGCCGTGGATGTTGACCTTCCCGTGCGCTTTGCCGTCATTCCGCGTGGCGAGACGCTGGCCTATTCGGCCGACCTCGATGGCGACGGCCAGCCGGAATGGGTCCTGGAAAATCAGCGGGCGCGCGCGGTGTTCTCCGCGCAAGACGGCGGACGCTGGCTGGAGTTTGTGTGGAAAGATTCCGGCTTGAATGTGCTTGGCGAAACGGGCGGGTTGGCGGGAACCGGGGCGACTGAAGTTCAAATTGCCCCCGACGGTTCCCTGGAATTCCGCGGCAAAGGCTGGCGGCGCACGGTGCGGCTGGCGGGAAGGGGAGCTGTGCTCACGGTGGAGCAGACCACGCCGCTGCCCGCTGAAACGCTCGAAAGCGGAAAGAAGAATGACATTGTTGTTAAAGTGAGCCGGGAAAAGCCTAGCCGGACCGTTTACTCGCTCGAGAGGCCAGCGGAATGACGC
>DATIYQ010000229.1:0-15112 GCA_035517515.1 Binatia bacterium | reverse complement strand
GCGGCCTAGATGCTCGACGGTTTGTGCTGCTGGAGTACTTCACGTTCCCACAGTTCGGAGAAGTCCCCTAGCTTTGCAAACCTTTCCGGCCGGTAACCCACCACGTTGACTCGGGACTGGTAGGGCTCGAACCGTCGCGTTGCTTCTCGCCGAGTAAGTTCACAAACCTTGCCGAGAATCACGCTGCGTTTCACCCGCCGGACATTCCCACCCAGTTCGATCACGTCCTCCCTGTACCGACCCACCCAAACCGGCTCCTTCTTGCCACGCCGGAAGACCCTCCCTGATTGGTATCTTCGCCTTGCCATCGAGCTGTACCCCTCGCTCGCTGGTTCGGCTTGCCTGGCGGTACAGTACACACCCCCGCCCGGCGGTGCAACGTTTCGTCTTCGTTGCTGCCGGGGGCTATTACAGTCCGCATTGCAACTTGTATCCTCCGATTCCTAGTTGCGGTCCCGAGCGGCTCGGGGAGGGCGGGCGCGACCCCACGAACTTTTGGGCGGATTGACTGCCACAAAGTGGGGTTGCTCCCGCCCGATTTGGTGTTTTTTCCACTGTAGCTTTCGCCGCGGCAGCGGTTGCAGGTCTTGAACTATCAATTGCGTCGGCCCGACTCCCGATGAAGAAGGAGGAGAAGAGGAGGTTGAAGTAGGTGGTTCTCACGTTCTGCACATCATTTCCCTTGCTTCTTGGGCTTGCGGAGTGAACCGCGGAGTGATTGGGCGGTGATCCGCCTCCCTAATGCACCGTTCACGTTCCCACAGTGGAGAAACGTCGAGGCACTTCGAGACCATAGAACTCCCTATTACTAAGGAGGCTTGGAGAAAGGGAAAAGTGAAATACAGATAGCTCGTTCGAGCCCTCACCGCTTGATACGGGAAGGCGGCTGACAGACATTCGCCGAGGAGCTACCGACAGCAGTTTGCAGCACGGTGGCTGGGGATGCTTGGAGGCGCGTCGAAAACCGGTCTACGGGCTTCCTGTGCCTAAAGGGAAGGCACTCCGCGCGGCGCTTCGTCCCTCACTCCCTGCCTCTGGTCTGCCCCCTGTGGCGAGCCTCGCGGGGCCCGCTTTCCTCTACGGCAGTGCGTGGGCACAATGGACTTGAAATCATATGGACTACGTGTCATATTAGCAGGGTGCGATGGACCGTTGAGATGGCCGACGAATTCAAGCCGGAATTCGACGCGCTCGACCAGGATGTGCGCAGAGAGATTCTCGCGTTGGCCCGCGTGCTACAGGAGTTTGGGCCGCAGCTTGGCCGACCGCGCGTTGACACCTTGAAAGGCTCTCGCCACGCCAACATGAAGGAACTGCGATTCAGCGCGGCAGATGGCGAATGGCGAGTAGCTTTCGCCTTTGATCCCAGGCGCAAGGCGATCCTGCTCGTGGCGGGAGACAAATCCGGCGGAGGCGGAACGCGGTTCTACCGCGAACTGATACGTAAGGCCGACGAGCGTTTTGACGCCCATCTTGTTCGGATCGGAAAGGGGACGTAGCCATGCCTGTGAACGTGAACGAGATAATTCGGAAGCTGAGCCCAGCGGAGCGCAAGAAGGTCGAGGACCGCGCGGCCGCGATCATCGCGGAGGAAATGAGCCTGCGGGACCTCCGGAAGGCCCGCAAACTTACACAGGCCCGTCTCGCCAAGGTCCTTGGAATCACCCAGGACAGTGTCTCGCGGCTGGAAAAGCGTAGTGATCTCTTACTTTCAACGCTGAGGAAAACGGTCAAGGCGATGGGCGGCGAAGTGCGTATTGTCGCTGAATTCCCCGATCGTGCGCCGGTGGTAGTGTCGGAGCTATCCGAGGACGACCGGCCCCGCAAGTCGTCTCGAAGACATGCCCACGCGCACGTTTGAGATTCCTCTCACGTTCGCAGCAGCCGAGGGTTAGCGAGCAGATCCCCCTCCGCGCTTTGAGCGCCCGCTCCGGAACGATTCGCATTCGTACGCAGTTACCCGGCCCCAAGATGAGATGTATTGGGGCGCGTAGCATCACTTGCGAGATTGCCCGTCATCTGCTCGAAACATGGCTAACACTTCCGAGCGCTGAGCCACGGAACAGCCCCGCGAACAACGTGCTGGAGGCCGTGTATTTTAGCTACCGATTCGCCTCTCGCATTGCCCGAATCAGAGCCTCCAGCGCCCATCGGGACCCGAGCTGAATGACGAATACGGATCGGCTGACGCTCGGTTTGCTCCGGCCCGCCCTGTTAAGCGGTGGATTAAATTGCCGACCGTTTCCCAACATGTCGAAGCTCGTTGGTGTCTAATGAGTGAGAAGGCGACGGGGATCATGAGTCCCCCAGTCGTGCGAGAGAACCATGCGACCAAAACTGAGAATTGTGCTGAGCTGGTTTGCCGTAGCACTCGGTTGTCTCGTGGGACTCCTCGGGCTGGCGAGATTTGGAATGTGGTCGGTTCCTTTCGGCGAGCACGACCCAGGTTGGTTGCTGAGTTGGTTGACGTTCGCCGGTATCGGACTATTTGCGATGGGGTTTCTGGTCGGCTCCGTCGTTGCTCCGCGCTACCCCTGGCGCGCTGGAATCATCTTCCTGGCATTCTTACCGATTACGGCGTTCTGTCTGGCGTACGAGGAGTCAGGCTTCTTGGTGTGGCACGCGGATGGCAGCGGCTGGTTTGAGACGCCTCATCCTCTTACGACCATCGGGCTGACGGCGCTCTTTTTTGCTCCGTTCGTGGCGCCGCTGTTTACCCTGCACCACAGGAAACGCGCTGGGGCTATGTTTGCCGGCGTGGCATTGGTGGCGATCTTGGTATTCATTCACTCTCGCTGGACCACGGTGCTGGTGCCGCATCTTGCTGGTTACTCCTCGCCGTTTCTGCTATTTGGGTTGTTTTGGCTGAGAACACATAAGCTGGGCTGGCCCCCTTTGCTCCAGCCACGTCCGCGTGCAGTGAGCAGACGAATCACGGCAGTCGCGATCACGTTTGTCGTAGTTTTCTGCCTCGATGTTGGCATGACGTTGGGACTTTCCGCGCTGCGCTCTTCACTCCTGACCGGAGATTGTGCAGGAAAGCCACCATTTACTCGCCCGCTCTCTTCGCGTCATGCGGTGTTTACGGCGCGAGTCGTCTTCGTTGGCCGCTCGATTGCGGCTCTCACGGGCCGACCGGGAATGTATCCGCGTGAATTTCTTGATCAGCCTGTCGGAGATTGGGCTGTTGGCGTTGTCCAGGAGAAGTTTTGGGGTCTCGCGGCCTGGGAGCCGCATGTGGTGCTGCTCACAAATTTCATTTATTGGAAGGGTGAAACCTACTTCATCGACGGTTCGCGCGCAGACGGATGGTTAACGCGGATACTTCCGATTGTCTGGGCGGGCATTGCTGGTTGCAGCAGGTCCCGGCCGGTTCAAGATGCAGTGATTGATCTACGGTTGCTGCGGGAAGGCGCGCCTGCGGGCGGCACACGCCTCATCGGCTACGTAAAACAGCCAGAAGTGCTCACAGGAGTATTCGCGCCGCCGACGCCGCCCAGTTTTGCCGTGGGCGCGAGAATCAACGTGACAGGGGCCACGGGCACAACGACAGTTTCGACTGACCAGATGGGCGTTTATCAATTGGATGGTCTACCGCCGGGCGACTATTTGTTGCAGTTGGTTATGCCCGAAAACCAAGTGGCAGGTTCCGTTCACGTTCGCGGCTCACCCGCCAAAGTCCACCTGAGCGGCGGTGCAGTCGTGGAGCATAACTTTCACCTACTCTGAAGAGGAATCGGGACTCATGCCGCGATAGAGCGAGTTGAGGCTGCTCTGCACCAGCTTGGCGGCTCGTTTCGCATCCACGTACAACTCGGCGCAATTCTTGACGGATTGTCATCCATCCGGAATCAGCCTTGCGCGTGAGCTGCCCCCGAATGAAAGGGCTAATCCAACTGTGGCGCCGGAGAGCCGTTCAGCACTCGATTGCGTCGAGCCCGACACGATCACCTACAATGTGGTGTCTAGCTATGAGAGCGGGATTGTGTTTGCAGTATGAAAATGCTTCCTGTGTGGTATCTACGCCTTGCCATCGAGCAGAACCCTGCTTCGCACCCGGGGGTCGTTCAGGGCGGAATCTTGGAAGGCTCGTGCCCAAGCCGTATCTCTCGTGGATGACGGGAGCAACGATCACCGTAAGCGGTACTGGCTGGTGGAACTTCGGGACTGTAGCGGGTGTCTAAGAAAACGGCATCATTTTTCGCGACCATCTCAAACGAATCGAGTTCCGTTTATAAAATGTGGAGGAAGCTAACTGCGGTGGATACGCTTCGAATCGCTGCGACTGGCGATGGGTGGAGGCCGACCGAGAACCGTCCCCTTTATGGCGTATTGATCGGCGCGAATATCGCAGCAGCGCTATTCTTTGGAGGATTCGTTTATGTTTCGAAAAACTGGGCCGCGATTAGACCTGCGAATGATTCGACCTATCTCTGTCTACGGAGTATGTATCGCGTCATCGACTTTATAGGTTTGCACGCACAAAATTCCGTCACAACAAGCGCAGTCCGCCGGGAGTTCCCGGCACGGTCCGTACAAGTTGGCGCGGAACTGTTCGTCATCCTGACATGGTTGGGCCTCGCAGCAGCAATGGCTTTGGTTCTGTGGCTGTCGAGTCACACTCAGCTCTGCCGCGCGATCTGGAGACGTTCAGCGATTGTGGTCTTGTTCTTTGCTGCGCCTCTGTGCTACTTGTGCGCCTCATGGCTGACATGGGACTGGGCGTATGAGCCTGTTGTCAAGACCGGAAGTTTCTTGACAGGGAGCATTCCCTTCGCAGTGTTCCTAACAGAAGTGGTTTGCCTTGTTCTGTTCCTGCTCTTCCTCAGACGAACTAGGCCGCAGACATGGTTAAGAGTTCTGGGCATCTTTCTTCACTTTATTTTTTGGATGTTCGTTCTTTGGTCTGAGACCCGTTTACTGCTGTTCCCGATTTACGCACGAGGTCTAATTCTCCTAGTTCTCCCGGCTTCTGCGCTGATCTACGTACTGCGCGGGGAGGAGCTGGCGCCCCCCGCTCACGCTCGGAAGGCATTATTCGGCTGGGCGCTGGCGATCGTCCTATTTGCCGTTGCTAGCGCGGTCTGGAGCCCCGCTCGAAATGTCGAGCTTAGCCATCCGCAAGACCTGGACTCCGTAATCGTGGAGGTGTCGAGGGGACCTTGCTACGGAGCGTGTCCCGCCTATACGGTCACCCTGCACGGTAATGGACAGGTCCAATATGCGAGCGAATCGGGATATTCGCGTGTCCAGACGAGAAAGTCGGGAACCGCCGACCGCCAAACAATTGTCAAAATACTGCAGCTGCTGGACCAGGCTAATTTTATGACGTTGGAAGGCCGGGCCTTCTTTTGGGGCTTTGACTCGCCGAGTATCGGAGTGCGCACCTCAGTAGACGGCAGAACAAAACAAGTCGTATGCGACAGCTCCTTTGTAGGTGCTTCCAACGGGCGACAGGCGCGTTTCATTGAAACCGCGCGCGAAATTGACACCATTCTTGCCTCGACCACTTGGATCAAGTGTGAAGGAGAGTGTCAGAGTCCAGCCTCCTCGCCATGAGGCAGTTTGTGCTCGATTAACCGTGGGCCATGTTGAAGCAAAACTTGGGCGCAATTGGGCGCAAAACCCCCTTCTTGGGGGCCCGTTTTGAGGGATTCGCGGTGAGTAAGGGCAGCCGAATCAGCGTGGATTTTGCGGACTTCCAGGTTCGGACGTAGGTTCGATTCCCATCGCCCGCTCCAGATACCCGCAGATCTGGTGGAACCGGTTTACCGAACCATTCCACGCTTGGCGTGAAGGTGCCGAATTGCGCTGCTTCGTTGGCTGGAATCAAGCCCCGAGGATCGGGTAAGACGCAAGTGCTTTGGTGCCGGGAGGCTGCCGAGAAACCCGGCGCCCCCCGCAAACCCTTGCTCGATCGCTCAGTCAGCGGCCACTGGTACCTGCTCGCGATACGCCTTCGCGGCGCGGTTGGCATGGTAAAGGTAGGCCAGAACCACGGCCGGGAGCAGCACCAGCGCTCCGTGCCATGCCGTGGAGGCCGAGTAGGCTCCGCTAATCAGTGCGGCAAAAATGATCCCGCCCATGAAATGGCGGAACACCCATTCATAACACCGCAGCATAACGTGCTTAAGCTGCTGTCCCTCGACCAGGCCGATGACGACAGAGACCATCGCGGAATTCAGAGGGAAATACAGGCTGCCCGCCAGCAGCACGAAAGGAACGGAAGATTCACCGGCGTTACCGGCCGCGGAGAGATGGGCCAGCTTGAAGGCCACTGCGCTGCTCACCATCAAAGTGGCCGCGCTGAAGCTCACCTGCACCAGCCGCGCGCGCCGGGCCCGCCACAGGGACTGCACCAGCGCAGCGACCAGGCTGATGACCACCACTTCGGAGAAGCGGCACGCGACCATGGCCAGCAGCAGGAAGAGGAAGTTGGGAGACATGGTCCCTTCCAGGCCAGGGATGCGAACTTTCAATGTGGAAGCGAGCGCCGCCAGGCTCAGGTAGATAACAAACTGCTGGAGGCCGCCCGAGGGCCACGTCGCTGCCGCGAGCCCGAGGACCGCGGCGCCGGATAGCATCACCAGGGCGATGTAGGTTTTGGCTTTGTTTGGCATCTCAGTCGCTCCGTGTGTAGATTTCATTCAGAGCCCAACTACTGAGAGGCGCTGTCGCCCCAGACGACGGAATTGCCCCAGACAACCGAATTGCCCCAGACCACGCTGAAGGCCTGCGTGCTGGAATTGCCCCACACCACAGAGTTGCCCCAGACCACGGAGTTGCCGCTCGCCGTGGTGCCGGAAAGCAGTGAATTGCCCCATACCACAGAGTTGCCCCATACCACCGAGTTATTCCAGATCGAGTTGGGGGCGGCGGTAATGAAAATATTGTTGGTGGTGGGGTCGAGCGTGACGCTCGGCGACATGGCGCTGCCCACAGTGGCCGGAGCCAAGTCTGAACTGGAGAGCGCGGCTTCGACATCCAGGGCGCCGGCGCCGATGGTAAAGATATCCTGCTGGATCGTATAGACCGTGCCGGTTCCGAGATCGGTGGCGGTGGTGGAAGGAGCAAAGCCCTTCCAGGCCGTCTTCATCAACCGGGCCTTCACCTGGTCCGGAGTCATGGAAGGATTCTGCTGCAACAGCAGAGCCGCGGCCCCGCTCACCACCGGGGTGGCCATGCTGGTCCCGCTCAGGGTCATGTACCGCGCCGGGCCGTAAGTCGAATTGCAATAGCTCCCCGTCGAGTCGCAGGGATAAACGGCAATCGTCGGGTGCGCCGCCAGGAGCGCGTTGTTCGGGGCCTTCAGGGAAACCACCTGGTTCCCGGGGGCAACCAGGTCCGGCTTCACAAAATGGTCTACGCCCGTGGGGCCCTTCGAGCTGTAGCTGGTCATCGTCTGCGAGGCCTGGAGTCCAGTGCCATGAGTGTTCGAGGCGCCGACAGTGATGACGTAGGGATCGTTACCAGGTGCGCCGATGGTGGCATACCCGTTTGAGCCGAAGGAATTGTCCTCGCCGTCGTTGCCGGCCGAGACCACCACAACGATTCCCGCCTGCCACGCCGCTTCCACGGCTTGGCAGAGAGGATCCTGCGCGTAGCTCTCGAAGACCGCGCGGCCCAGCGAGAGGTTAATCACGCGGATGTTGTAGGTGCTCTGGAGCGCGATGGCCTGCTGGATGGCCGCGATGATGGTGCTGTCGTCAGCCGAGCCAGTGGAGTCGAGAACGCGCAAGGCGACGATGTTGGCCTCCGGGGCCATTCCCAGATAGACGCCCGGATAGGTGCTCACCGTGGAGGAGTCGTAGGAATTGCCGGAGATGATCCCGGCGACGTGCGTGCCGTGCCCAAAGGCATCTCCCGTGCTGGTATCGCCGGGCACAAAGCTCTGGCTGTAAACAATGCGCGAAGGAGCCTGGTTGCCGTCGGAGTTGAGGTCGTCCCGCGGGGAAACGCCGCTGTCGATTACCGCGATGCCGATTCCCGCGCCGTTCCAGCCCTGGGTGTGGGCAACGTCTCCATTCACGGCCGCGACCACATGATTCAGTGCGCCCTTCACTTTGCGGTTGGGGGAGATGTAGGCAACGCTATCCTGCGAGGCCAGGTTGGCCAGATTGGCGCCGGTTACGGTCACCAATTGCGCGTGGATAAGCGACAGGTCGGCCTTCGTCGCCGCTCCCTGGGCCGCCAGGGCTGCCGGGTCCGTGGGCTGGCGGAACTGAACGATCACATCTACCGGCGCGTCCGGAGCAATTCCCTTCAGGTCAGGAGCCAGCTTCGCGGCAATCACCGCCGCGGCAGCTGCGCCACCCTCGTTCTGCGGCTGCGTGGAAGGCTGGGCGGAATCATTCGCCGCTTGCGTGCCGCGCGGGGAAACAGTTTGAGACTCGGCCACGGCATTCGAGGCCACCAACGCGCCATCCGATCCGTTGGTCTCCCGCTTGGCAGTAGCGCTCGAGAATGGATTCAGCTTGGAAACTTGTCCCAGGGTTCTGGAAAGGAAGGACGGCTTGGACCCAGACTTGAGACCCGCCTGTGGCGCGCTCGCGTGCAGCGGACTCGCTTGGGCCACGGCGTGAGCGGCGGGCGTACCGACCTGGGACCCCGGCAGGTGGCCGGAGAATCCCCAAATCGCTGCGAACACCGACAGGGCGAAAATGCTGCCCCAAGTAGTGGTTCGCAATGCCAGGCCGCGATGCTTCGAATTGCCGTTCTCGGTGCCATCCATGGTTGACTTCTCCTGGGTTCACCGAGGGTCTGCGGCCGCTCGTTGAAAACTTCCGAGTTCGAGAATGGAACAGTTGTACGACAGGCCAGGAAAGGGGTCCATGGTACGAGGGTGGGTTTCTTCTGGTACCAAGGTCCTTTTGACACTTTTGGTCACCTCAGTTTCTTCAGCGGTATAAGAGAGGATGGTGAGTGCTAGACACGCCTTTCTGGAACTGCCGGGCCTTGGAGTACTTTGCTTTTTTGACGCAGGTGATACCACAGCCTGAAGTTAGAACCCTTAGTACTATGGGCGGCGGACCGTGGCCGCCCTATCCTCTTGCGGTACATCGGGCACCCGCCCGATTCTCCCTCGGAGCAGGAGCAATGTTGAATCAGGCCCTCCAGGAGAGTGACCACGGCATTTCGAACGGCCCCGCTTGCGTGGGTCTTCGCGATGCTCCGTTCCCGCACACCGCGCTGTCAGAAAGCCGCAAAGACTCCAAGCGCATTGGGGCTCGCGGATTGGCGGAATGGTGGAAGAAGGAGTTCTCGGTCTCGGGAAAGGAAGGCCTGGCTCTGAATTACCAGGGGGCAGCTTTCATCATTTTGCAGCTCCTCGTTGGCCTGCCCCTCCTGCCATACGCACTCTTGCACTGGCACTCCGCAGATCCCCTACGCTTCGCCTGCTTCCTGGGAGTTGCTCTGGGCGCCTCTCTGTTCAAGGTTCGCCTGCCGGGGATTCAGGCCACCATGTCTGCGAATTTCCTCTTCATCCTGGTAGGCATCCTGGACCTTTCGTACCCCGAAACCCTGGTGATGGGATGTCTGGGCGGTTTGGCGCAGACCCTGTGGCAGGCAAAACCGCGGCCGCGCCTGATCCAGCTTCTCTTTACCTTTGCGAATCTGGCCATCTCCGTGACCGCCGCGAGCCTGGTCTTCCACACCAGTCTGGCTCCCCGCCTGGGGCTGCAATGGCCGCTGCTGCTTGCCGCGGCTTCCACAACCTATTTCGCCGTGAATACCATGTCCGTCTCCGGCATTATCGCCATCACCGAACGCCGCAATCCGATTCTGGTGTGGAAAGAGTGTTACCTCTGGTCTTTCCCTTATTACATGCTGGGCGCGATGTTTGCCGGGGGGATCAGCGTATTGAATCGGACCTTGGGCTGGCAACTCGCCATCCTGGTCCTGCCCGTCGTTTACTGGATGTATCGCTCCTATCGGACCTATCTGGACCGCTTGGAGGCCGAGAAGAAACACTCGGAAGAAATCGCCGACCTGCACCTTCGCACCATCGAAGCCCTGTCTCTGGCGATCGAGGCGAAAGATCACAATACTCACGCGCACCTGCGGCGGGTCCAGACCTATGCGTTGAAGATCGGCAAGGATTTGGGGCTGGGCGAATCCGAACTCAACGCCATACGCGCCGCAGCTATGCTGCACGATATCGGCAAGCTGGCGGTTCCGGAACACATTCTTTCCAAGCCCGGACGTCTCACTCCGGAAGAGTTTGACCGGATGAAGATCCATCCCGTGGTGGGCGCGGAGATCCTCAACCGCGTCCATTTCCCCTATCCGGTGGTTCCCATTGTGCGTTCGCATCATGAGAAGTGGGACGGTACCGGCTACCCGGACGGGCTAGCAGGGGAAACGATTCCCATCGGAGCGAGGATCCTTTCGGTTGTGGATTGCTTTGACGCGCTCACCTCCGAGCGGCCTTACCGAAAGGCCATGTCGCCCGCGGAGGGCATGAATTACCTCAAGGTGGAGAGCGGCCGGAGCTTTGACCCGCGGGTAGTAAAAATCATCGAGCGGCACTACCGCGAGATGGAAGAAGCGGTGATCGGCACCATCACCGAAAAGAGTCTATTCGAGGTCGTTTCCGTAGACCGGGCCGTCGCTCCTTCCGCTGGGTTTGCGGATTTGCCGGACGAGGCGGAGGTGCGCGCGGCGTCCTTCCTGGCGTCCATCGTATCCGCGCGGCAGGAGGCCCAACTGCTCTTTGAGCTGGCGCAGACCCTCGGGAACTCGCTGAGTCTCCGCGAGACGCTTTCCGTCGTGGGCGCCCGGCTGAAGCAGATGATCCCCTACGATTCCATCGTCTTCTACGTCGTTCAGGGGAACAAGCTGGTCCCGAAATACCTCCATGGCGTGGATTACGACCTCTTCAGCGCCCTGGAGATTCCCCGGGGCCAGGGCATCGCCGGCTGGGTGGCGGTGATGGAAAAGCCCATCATCAACGGCAACCCGGCGGCGGAATCGCAATACCTGGGAGACCCCAAGCGCGTCTCCATACTGCAATCGGCGCTGGCCATTCCGCTCCGTGGGCGCGACGGAATCGCCGGCGTGCTCTGCCTGTATCTGCGCGAGAAAAACGGCTTTACCAAGGACCACTTGCGTCTGCTGTTGGCCGCGTGCTCCAAGCTCGGCTCCTCCGTCGAAAACGCAATGCGCTACGAGCAAGCCCAGGATACCGCCAGCACCGACTACCTCACCGGTTTGCCCAATGCGCGCTCCATCTGCGTGCACATGGAGCGGGAAATCTCGCGGTCCCGGCGCGCCGGGCGCCCGCTCACCGTACTGATGTGCGACCTCAACGGCTTCAAGCGGGTAAACGATAATTTTGGCCACATGATGGGAAACAAGCTGTTGCAGAGCCTGGCCGGCAGGTTGAAGGCCGCTTGCCGCGAATATGACCAGGTGGGCCGCCTGGGCGGCGATGAGTTTGTGTTCGTGCTTCCCGATATGACCGCCAGCACGGTCCAGGAGCTCCAGCGCCGATTGGAACAGGCCGTCGAGGAATCCGGCAGCACGCTGTGCGGCCAGACCGTTGTGACCGCCAGCATTGGTTGCGCGTTCTATCCGGAGGACGGCGCCACGGCGGAGGAACTGCTTTCGGAAGCGGACCGCCGGATGTATGAAACCAAAGAACTGCACTATAGGAACTCCGGAGAGCTGCCGCGCACCTGGGTTCTGGATTCCAAGAAGACGTTGCAGTGGGCCGAAGACGTTCCGACGCGCGAGTCGGCCCTATGACCGTATGGGCTTTCAGGATTGCGCAGCGAGTCTCGCTGCTTGTGGCCCTGTCACTGCTCGGCGCTCTGTTGGGCGCCACCTTGGTGCGCTTTGCGCCCGGTTATGGCATGGATGAAAGCGAGCTGGATCCCCGTCTGTCGCAGGCCAGCCGCGAGGCCATTCGCAGGGAGCACCGCGTGAATTCCAGCCTGCTCTCCTACTATGGCGCCTATCTGGCGAGCGCGGCGCGGGGCGATTTTGGCAGCTCCGCATGGCTGCACCAGCCCATTTCAGGCCTGTTGAGGGAGCGTTTCCCCGTCACCCTCCGCTCGGTGGTGCTGGGAGTGATTTCGGCCTGGGCTGCCGCCTCCCTCCTGGCGCTGGCGGCGCTGTTTTATCGCGGCTGGTTGCTGGATCTGGCCGGCACTCTGGCCAGCGGTTTCTTGATTGCCCTGCCCGTCGCGGTGGTGGCCATCTTCGCGGTGTACCTGCGCGTGCCGGTGTTCGTGGCCATCGGCGCGGTCATTTTCCCGAAGGTGTACAGCTATCTGCGCAACCTGTTGCTGCAGGCGAATGACCAGCCCCATGTGCTGGCGGCCCGGGCACGCGGCGTCAGCCGCACGCGCCTCCTCCTGTGGCATGTGATTCCACTCGCCGCTGGTCCGGTGGCCGCGCTGTTCGGAGTGTCAATCAGCATGGCATTCGGCGCCGCCATCCCCATCGAGGCGCTCTGCGATGCTCCGGGTCTGGGCCAATTGGCCTGGCTGGCGGCTCTGAATCGCGATTTGCCCCTGATCATGACGCTCACTCTGGCGGTCACACTGGTTACCGTGGCCGCGAACTCCGCCGCTGAATTGCTGCACGAGAGGGCGTGATGAGCGCAAAGAAACTGTTGCGCGCTTTCTCCGCGGCCCTGCTTTGCGCCGTGTTTGCCTCCGGGGTGTGTGCGGGCATCCTGACTCACTATTCGTATTCCCGGCAGTTTCGGGAAGCTCCGAGCGCGGCTCCTTCCGCGCAGCATCCCCTGGGCACCGACCATCTCGGCCGGGACCTCCTGGCGCGATTGCTCTACGGAACGCGCGTGTCTCTGCTGCTGGCTCCGGCCGCCGCCCTGCTCGCCACACTCATTGCCGGGCTTTTCGGAGGAATTGCCGGGCTCTGGGGGGGATGGATGGAAAAGGCCATCCTCGCCGCCGCCGATCTCTCGCTGGGATTGCCATTGCTGTTCGTTCTGATTGCGCTGCGCGCATTGCTGCCGCTGGACATTTCCCCGGTGATTTCGGTGGTGGCCACATTTCTGACCCTGGGAATCCTGGGATGGCCGGCGTCCCTGCGCGTGGTGTGGGCCGCGGCTCGCCGCTACCGGAATTCTGATTTCCTGCTTCTGGCCCGAGCCGGCGGATGCTCCCCTAGTCGGATCCTGCTTCGGCACGTCATGCCCAATCTCCTCCCGGTGTTGCTCGCGCAATTTTGGATTTCCATACCGCTCTTCATCCTGACCGAGGCCACGCTCAGCATGCTTGGGCTTGGGGTGATGGAGCCGCTTCCTTCCTGGGGCACGCTGCTGAAGGGACTGGAAGATTTGACCGCGGTGCGCGCGAATCCCTGGATGCTCTCCCCGCTTCTCGTTCTGATCGCTGTGGTCATCTCGTTGCAACTCATCCTGCCGGCGCGGGAGGAGGCGCTGTGAGAGCGCTCCGCTCCCACTTGCTGGCTTGGCTGGTCCTGCTGCTCTGCGCCGCTCCGCTCGCCGCGCAGTCGGCGGAAGAGCTGCATTTCTGCCTGCATGGTGAGCCCAAGACCTTTGACCCGGTTCTCGTGGACGATGAGGCTTCCGAAAATGTCCGCTACCTGACCGGCGGTGTCCTGATCCGCCTGAACCGCCAGACCCAGGCCCTGGAACCGGCGCTGGCAACTTCCTGGGAATTGTCGAAGGACGGCAGGGCCATCACATTTCATCTGCGGAAGGGGCTGTACTTTTCCGATGGCACTCCGTTCACTGCCGAAGATGTGGCCTTTACCATGCGCCGCCTGCTGGACCCGCAAACGCACTCCCCAACGGGAGATGCTTTCCGCTCCGGGGAAGGCAGCGCCAGCGTGGAAGCTCCAACCGCGGATCGTGCGGTGATTACCTTTCCCGCGCCGGTCGCGGGACTCGAACGCCTCTTCGATCAGGTGGCCATCCTCTCCGCCCATTCTCCGAAAAAGGAAATGGCTGTGCTCGGCGCCTACTACGTTTCGGACTATAAACCCGGCGCTTACCTGGTTCTCCGCCGCAATCCCAATTACTGGAAGCGCGACTCCACTGGCCGGCCGCTACCGTACATCGAAGTAATTCGCCTGGATATTCAGCGCAATCGCGAGATCGAGTTGATGCGGTTCCGTCGTGGCGAGCTGGACCTGATTAACCGCCTCGATGCGGAACAATTCGACCATCTGCGACGCGAAAACCCCGCGGTGACGCGCAACGCCGGAACGGGCCTGGACGCAGAGGAGTTCTGGTTCAATCAGTCCCCGGCGGCTCCTCTGCCGGACATCAAGAAGGAATGGTTTCGCACCACGGAGTTCCGCCGCGCGGTCTCGCTTGCCATCAACCGGGAAGATCTCTGCCGCATCGTATTCCTGGGATATGCGAAGCCGGCCTTTGGGCCGGTCTCTCCTTCCAACCAGTTCTGGTTCAACCCCGCGCTGCCCGCGCCAAAATACGATCCCCAGGGCGCCCTGCGTCTGCTCGAACAGGCCGGATTCCGCTTCCAAAATGGCGTCCTGAAGGATCGCGCCGGAAACCCCGTGGCGTTTACGCTGGTCACGAATTCCGGCAATGCGGTCCGCGAAAAGATGGCCGCCATGATCCAGCAGGATCTCTCGCAGATTGGGATCAGGATGACCGTGGTGACCCTGGACTTCCCTTCCCTGATCGAACGCATGACGCGCACCCTGGATTACGACGCCTGCCTGCTGGGCCTGGTGAATACAGACCTGGACCCCAACAGCCAGATGACCGTGTGGCTCAGCTCCGGAGAAAACCATCAGTGGAATCCAAATCAGAAATCCCCGGCCACGCCCTGGGAGGCGGAGATTGACAAGCTGATGAGGGAGCAGGCCTCCTCGCTCAGTGAAAAGCAGCGCAAGGCCAAATTCGACCGCGTGCAGCAGATTGTAGCCGAGCAGCAGCCCTTCATTTATCTGGTCAATAAAGACGTGCTCACGGCGGTTTCTCCGGCGGTGGTCGGTGCGGCCCCGGCCGTGCTGAACCCACAAGCCTTCTGGAACGCGGAGACGCTGCGCTTGAAGCCGGCTCCGGAATCGGGAGCATTGCGGTGAGCGCTTCCAGCCCATTGCTCTCCGCCAACCTCACCGTGGACTACCCCGGGAAGCCGGGCGT
>DATIYQ010000228.1:0-4194 GCA_035517515.1 Binatia bacterium | reverse complement strand
GACCTGGAGCGCGGCGGAAGCGCCGTGACTGTGGCGGAGTTGAAATAGGCTGGGTGAGGTGTTAAACAAGCTCGAATGATCGAGGGGAAAATCGAAAAACGGGGGAGGCCAGCCTCCGCCGCGGGGTTCGATCCTCGACTTCACGGGTTTAGTGGCCCGGAAACTAGGGCGCGAACTGCGCCCGAAGGTCTACGACCTCACTCGGCGATTCCCAGTGGACGAAAGGCACGTCCCGATTGCACAGATTCGCGGGCCACGATTCCGGTCACCGCCAACATTGCCGAGGGGTATGGCAGGTTCTCTTACCAGGAAAATATACAGTTTTGTCGTCACGCCCGAGCATCTGCATACGAGGTCCGCGATCATCTCATCGCGGCCCTGGATGCGGGTCACATCCCCCAATCGGGATGGAAGGAAACGGAAGCACTCGCCAAGCGCGTGATTTTGGTGCTCAACGGATATCTCCGAGCGATTTGTGAACGGCAAGTAACTTCAAAGCAAGGCTGAGGAGCGTTAGGGCGGCGTTTTTCGCTATTTGGATTTCATGACTGAGCCTGGCCGATTCGCGGATCGCGTTAAACAGCAGGCGGACATCGTCCGCGTGGTGGGCGAATACCTGCCGCTCAAAAAAGCCGGCCAGAACTTCATGGGACGCTGCCCGTTCCACAACGAGAAGACGCCGTCGTTCGCCGTTCACCCGGTCAAACAGATTTATCACTGCTTCGGCTGCGGCGTGGGCGGCGACGTCTTCAAGTTTGTCATGGAGATGGAGAAGCTGGAATTCCTGGATGCGGTGCGCCTGGTGGCGGAAAAATGCGGCATCGCCGTGCCGCCGCGCCGTCCGCGCTCTCCGGAAGAGCGCCGCGAGCAGGGCCAGCGCAAGCTGCTGCTGGAGCTGCACGCCGCGGCCACCGAGTTTTTCCAGCGGCAGTTGCGCTCGGCCGGGGAAGGCAGTGTGGCGCTGGGCTACCTGGAAGATCGCGGGCTGGACCGCGCGGTCATCGAGCGCTTCGGCCTGGGCTACGCGCCCTCCGGCGGGGACGTCCTGATGCGCCATCTGCGCGGCAAGTTTCCGGAAAAAGCTGTGGAGGCCTCCGGCCTGGTTTCCCGCGACGCCTCCGGCCGGCCCTACGACCGCTTCCGCAAACGCGTCATGTTTCCCATCGCGAACGATACCGGCCGCGTGGTGGCCTTTGGCGGACGGGCCCTGGGCGACGATCCCGAAGCATCGGGACCCAAGTACATCAACTCCCCGGAGACGCCCATCTATGTGAAGAGCGGCGTTCTGTACAATTTCCATGCGGCCAAGGAGAGCATTCGCCAGTTGGAATTCGCGGTGATGGTCGAGGGCTATATGGACGCCATCGCCGTGGCCCGCGCCGGCGTGGCCAACGTGGTGGCCAGTTGCGGCACCAGCCTCACCGAGAATCAGCTCCGCCTGGTGGGCCGCTTCACCCGCCGCGTGGTGATGAACTACGATCCGGACACCGCCGGGCAAACCGCCACTGAGCGCTCGCTGGTACTGCTGCTTGAGCAGGGCTTCGAGGCCCGCGTGCTGCGCCTGCCCGGCGGCGCCGACCCCGACAAATTCATCCGCGAACAGGGCGCCGCGGCGTATCAGAAGATGCTCGCGGAGGCTCCCGCATTTCTCGAACACCTGATCGAGCGCGCTCTCTCCGCGGCGGGCGCGGATCCGTCTCGAAGCCTGGGGACCGCGGAAGGCAAACTCCGCGCCGTGAATTTCCTGCTGCCTTATTTGCAGAAACTGCCGAACCGCCTGCTGCGTTCGGAGTGGGCCTCGCGCGTGGCCGACCGCCTGAAGATTGACGAGCCCATGCTGCGCGATACGCTGCGCAAAGCCGCGGCCGAGCGCCGCAGCGAGGTGAAAATGCGTCCGGAGCTGGCGCCCCCGGCCACCAAGCCCGCCGAGCGCCGCCTGCTCCAGTTGCTCGCGGAGGGCGAAGGCTTCCGCCAACGCCTGGCCACGGAGCTGCGCGAAGCGGGAGTGCATCGCGGCCTGCCCACCGAGAAACTCTTCGAAGCGCTCATCACCGCTTGCGCCGCGGGCGACCGCCCGGACCCATCCGCGCTGGGTGAATCCCTGGAAGCTCCCGAGCGCCGCCTGCTCTATGACATCTTGTTCGAGCCTGCGGCGGAGCCCAGTTGGGACGAGGCCGCGAGCTGCCTCGCCGCTCTGCGCCACCTGCGCCTGGAAAGCGAACTCGCCGATTTGCAGCGCCAGATCGAAGCCGGCCCCGCCGCATCTGAACTCAGCGCGCTCTTGGCCCGCAAACTGGAACTTCGACGTGCCTTGGCGGGCGAAGTCTCCGGCTGATATCCACAGATCGCAAGAAATCCACAGGCGGAAGCACTTTCGGATGGGGTTGACGCGGGGGTTGCTGCCGTTATATTTTGGTGTAGCTTGACAGTGCAACGGCAGGGGTGTGCCGTACATCTAAGCAAAGGAAAGAGTTCGGCGGCAGCGAAGGCGGGCCTGAAGTCCCTGGGCCGGGGCTTCAGCAGCGAAGGGTTCAGGACGCGGCGCGAAATCACGCATTGTTCCGGAGAGATTCGATTCCAGCGGTTTCTTTGCGGCGAGCGGCATTTCCGTCCTTTTTTTCCCGGCGCATCCGGCTTGGCCGGGCCCTGCCTGGACGTGCCCGCGAGCGTGCGGCGAGCGCAGTCCCTTTGCGTGACCAGGCGCACAAACCGCCGCGATTCATCCAGACGAAACTTGCAGCGTCTAATCGGGTAGTAAGGGAAGGGCCCGGTGGCGGGCCGGGGGTTCTTTGAGTTTATGGCCATTGAAGACAAATACGACCAGGTACGGCAGCTCATTGCCATGGGCAAGGAGCGCGGCTATCTGCTCTACGACGAAGTGAACGACATCCTTCCGGCGGAGGTGCATTCGTCGGAAGAGATTGACGAGCTGCTCTCCACGTTCGAGCGGTACGGGATTGATGTGTATGAAGACCTGGCCACGGCCAAAACCGCGCGCGCGGGCATGGAAGGCGCGGAGCCCATTGATGCGGAGGCCGAACCCGCCAAGGAACTGGCCGGAGAAGAGCAGGAAATAGACCTGACCCCCGGCGCGCTGGAAAAGACCAACGACCCAGTGCGCATGTACCTGCGGGAAATGGGCACCGTGCCGCTGCTGACCCGCGAGGGCGAAGTGGCCATCGCGCAGCGCATCGAGCGCGGGCAGATGACCGTGCTCAAGACCATCGCCCGCTCCCCCATCGTGCTCAAGGAAGTGCTGGCCATCGGGGACGACCTGCGGCAGGGGGCGCGCTCGATCAAGGAAATCGTGCAGTTCGACGACGAAGAACTGACCGAAGAGAAGATCGAGGCCAAGACCAAGCAGACGCTCAAAATCATCGACAAGATTTCCAAGCAGTACGACCTGGCGCTGAAGCAGGCGGCGCGGCTGGAAAAGCTGCCCAAGTCGAAGAAGCGCGGCTACCTGCGCGCCAAGTGGACGCTGGCGCGCACGCGCATCGAGATGTCGCGGCTGGTGCGCTCGATCGAGTTCAATCCCTTCGAGAAAAAGCGGCTGATTGACCGGCTGCGCCTGACCGTGGAGCGCTTGCAGCAACTGGAGCGCGAGGCGGTGAAGCTGGAGCGCCGCGCGGAAGTCTCCAAGGGGGACACGGCCGCGGACGCGCGCAAGGAGCTGCGCACGCGCCGCTCCGAACTGCGCGACATCGCCAGCGAGGGTGAAGTCAGCCTGACCGAGCTGAAGCGCGCGCTGCAGATCATCCACCGCGGCGAAGCGGAAGCCGAGCAGGCCAAGAAGGAACTGATCGAGGCCAACCTGCGCCTGGTGGTCTCCATCGCCAAGAAGTACACCAACCGCGGCCTCCAGTTCCTGGACCTGATCCAGGAAGGCAACATCGGGCTGATGAAGGCCGTGGACAAGTTCGAGTGGCGCCGCGGCTACAAGTTCTCCACCTACGCGACGTGGTGGATCCGCCAGGCCATCACCCGGGCCATCGCGGACCAGGCGCGCACCATCCGCATCCCGGTGCACATGATCGAGACCATCAACAAGCTGATCCGCACCAGCCGCCAGCTCGTGCAGGAGCTGGGGCGCGAGCCGACTTCAGAAGAAATCGCCAAGCGCATGGATATCCCGGTGGCCAAGGTGCGCAAGATCCTGAAGATTGCGCAGGAGCCCATCTCGCTGGAAACGCC
>DATIYQ010000227.1:0-3036 GCA_035517515.1 Binatia bacterium | reverse complement strand
AGTACCGCGGTTATCCGTGCTGGGCGGGGCTTTTGGGGGATGGGGCCACGGGCAGGCAGGTGCGGCAGTATCCGCCCACTTCGGTGCGGCTCATGGTGATGGTCATATCGAGCTGCTGCTCGATCTGCTGCTTCATCTCTTCATACAGGGGGCTTTCGAATTCGCGCACCTTTCCGCAGCGCAGGCAGGCGATGTGGATATGCTCGCGGGAGGCGTGGCTCTCGTAGTAATGCCGGTCACCGCGGATGTGCAGCAGGTCCAGTTCGTCAATCAGGCCCATGCGCTTGAGCAGGTCCACGGTGCGGTAGACGGTGACGCGGTGGATGTGGCGGTCGATCTTCCGGGCGCGCTCGTAGATCTGGTCAATATCCAGGTGGCGCTGGGCGGAATCCATGACGCGGACGATGACGCGGCGCTGGCGGGTGAGCCGGCGGCCGCGGGAGCCCAACTCCGCTTCCAGCCGCCCGGCCTGCTCGCCGGCATTGATGCGCTCCCCGCTCGATACCCGGGTTGCCGTTGATGCGCGTTCCACTTCCCTCTCCTGCCGGGTCAAGGCATCCAGCGCCGGCGTAACGGGCGAGTTCAACCCAGCCATTTCGCCGGGATCAATTTTCTCAGGTCATTGTACATGACCAGCACGAAGATCAGCAGCAGGAAGGCCACGCCCACGCGCAGAAAGCGCTCGCGGGACGCGGCGGTGAAGTCCCGGCGCCTGACACCTTCGAGCGCCAACATCAGCAGGTGCCCGCCATCCAGAATGGGAATGGGCAGGAAGTTGACGATGGCCAGATTCAGGCTGATGAAGGCCAGCACGGAAAGAAAGTCCGGGGTGCCGCGGCGCGCGGCCTGCCCGGAAATGCGCGCGATGCCCACCGGCCCCTGCAGTTCGCGCAGAGAAGCCCGCGCGGTCACCAGTTGCCAGATGCCTTCCAGCAGCCGGAAGGAGAAATCACGCGTCTCGGTGACGGAAAGGGTGGCGGCTTCTCCCAGGGCCAGGCGGCGGTAGTGCACGTCGGAAGTCCCCGGGTTGACGCCGATGCGCCACGTCTTGCGTCCGTCGGGCAGGGTGTCTTCGTAAGGCTCGACGGAGAGGGTCAAGGGCTTGCCATCGCGGCTCAGGAGCAGGCTGAGCGGCTTGCCCTGGGAGGCTTGCACCACTTCCACGAACTGGTCCACGCTCAACACCGGCCGGCCATCCACGGAAGTAATCACGTCGTCCGGCTTGATGCCGGCGCGGTCCGCGGGCAATCCGGACACCACCGCGTCAATGCGCACCACTTCGTTGGGGTAGCCCACCAATTCCGCCAGGCGTCCCCGGCCGCCGCCGGCTTTCACCGCGGCGGTAAGTTTTTGATCCCCGCGGGCGAAGGCCAGGACGAGATCCGCATGGACTCCGCCGGCTTTATCGGCCGCTTCCGCCACATCCCTCCAGGAGGAAACCGCGGTGCCGTTGACTTGCAGCAGGCGGTCTCCGGCGCGCAGGCCGGCGCGCGCGGCACCGGAATCCTTCAGCACGCCGGCGAGCACGGGCGGGGCCGAGAGGTAGGAAGCCTCGGGCAAGCCGAACGCCCAGAAGATCAGGAAAAACAGCAGCACGGCGCAGACCAGGTTCATGACCGGACCGGCCGCCAGGATCAGCGCGCGTTGCCAGCGCGCCTTGGAAAGAAATTCATCGGGGGCGCCGGCGCGCTCTTCTTCCGTGGACTCGCCGGCCAGTTTCACGTAGGCGCCGATGGGCAGCAGACTGAAGCGGAAGTCCGTGTCTCCCCACCGCCAGCCGAACAGGCGGGGGCCGACGCCCAGGATGGAGAAGACCTCCACGCGCACGCCGACGGCACGGGCCACGATGAAGTGTCCCCACTCGTGCGCGAGGATGATCAAGGTCAGCCCGAAGCCCACCACCAGGATCAGGCGCAACGTTTCAGGCAGTACGATGGCCAGGGTGGCCACCGGAAACTCCAAACCGTTCAGGGGAACCGGAATCATCGTTCAATTCTTCCTTCGGCGCGCACTTTCCAGCGCCACAAAACCTTCCGCTTGCCGCCGCGCTTCCCGGTCCGCGGCCAGCACCGCATCCATGGAGGAGAGGGGTCCGCGCGGGGTCTTTTCCAGGACGCGCTCGACCACGCGGGCGATGCCCGGAAAAGGAATGCGCCCGGCGAGAAAGGCGGCGACCGCGGTTTCGTCCGCGGCGTTCAGGGCGCAGGGGGCCGCGCCGCCCAGGCGCAGCGCCTGGCGCGCGAGTTCCAGGCAGGGAAAGCGGCGGGGCTGCGGCTGCTCGAACTCCAATCGTTCGATGCGCGACCAGTCCAGCGAGTACTCGGTGGAGGCCACGCGTTGCGGATAGGTGAGCGCATACTGAATGGGCAGGCGCATATCCGGCGGCCCCAGTTGGGCGAGCACGCTGCCATCCACGTATTCGACCATGGAATGAATCAGGGATTGCGGGTGGACGATCACGTCAATGCGCTCGACCTCGATGTCGAAGAGCCAGCGCGCTTCAATGACTTCGAATCCTTTGTTCATCAGGGTGGCGGAATCCACGGTGATGCGCGGTCCCATGCGCCAGTTGGGATGCTTCAGGGCCTGTTTGGGAGTCACCCGGGCGAGTTGCGCGGCCGGAGTCTTGCGGAAAGGCCCGCCGGAGGCGGTAAGCACCAGCCGGCGGACTTCCCTGGCTCCCCCAGCGCGCAGGCATTGGTGGATGGCGTTGTGCTCGCTATCCACCGGAAGGAGTTCCACGCCGGCGGCGCGGGCCGCGGCCATCACCAGTTCGCCGGCGGCCACCAGGACTTCCTTATTGGCCAGGGCCACGCGCTTGCCTTTGCGCACCGCGGCGTAGGTGGCGGGCAGTCCCACCACACCCACGGCCGCGGAAACCACCATTTCGGCGGCCGGATGCGTGGCCACGGCCTCCAATCCGGCGGGGCCTGAATAAATCTCGGGCCGGCGGCCGTTGAGAGAACCGAGCAGGGTCTTCAGTTCTTTGGCCCGCTGGTCGTCCGCCACGGAGACGATTTCGGGATGGCAGGCGCG
>DATIYQ010000226.1:0-2770 GCA_035517515.1 Binatia bacterium | reverse complement strand
GTGACCACCAGAATGTTTTCCTTCTTGAAGGCGATTTTAATCACCTCGCGCATGGTGGCGCTGTCGTCAATGAAATAGACGGTGGCGGTCTTCGCGGGTGTGGCGACTTGTGCCTCGCTCATGAGGCCTCCTGGCTGGCGGTATCGCGCTGGGCCTCGTCGAATTCGCGCATGGCGTCGAGCAGCAGCTCGGTGGCGGCGCGCAGCACGGTGCGGTGCAGCGCGGTGGCGCCGTAGGCGAATTTATAGACGCCGGAGGGAGATTGCTGGCAGGCCTTGACGATGTGAATCACCGCTTCATCTCCAAACAGGGTGGCGCACTCGGCGTGGACCAGTTCGCCGCCGTCGAAAAAGATGATGGCATCGGCGCCCGCGGCGTTGATGTGCAGCGCGCCGGTTTGCCGCGCCTGGCCGAGCATCTGAATCACTCCGGGCAGGTCGTGATGTTCCAGGCTGCCGGAAAGGCTGGTGTCCGCTTTGGCCAGCATCTGGGTGGGCTGAAAACCTTCCTGGCGGGTGCGCAGCAAGTTGCGCACGTGGGCGGCGATTTCCTCCGGCGGGCGGCCGCGGTCCACACACTCCTCGCAGCCGGCGCGGAAGGCCTCCAGAAGCGAGGCGGAATCTCCGGAACAGACGGCGATCACCGGAATGTGCGCGGTCTTGGGATCCGCGCGCAACAGCGGGGCCAGCTCGAAGGCGTTCATCTCCCGCAGATTTGTGGCGCAGAGAATGGCGGCGGGAGTGTTCCACTCCAGCATGGTGAGCGCGTAAGCCGACTGGCTGGCGTGGACCACTTCCAGGCCTTCGCGGCGCAGGGCGTCGCTCAGGCGGCGCGAAAACAGCACATTGCTGTCAATCAGCATCACCCGCGAAAAATTGAGGGAGCCGGTGGTCATGCGCGCATCTCCGCGGGCCGCGGCGCGGGGCCGGGCGCATCGGCGGCGATTTGGGAGAGGTCCAGCACGAGGATTTGCTCGCCGGCCAGGTCGATCCACCCGGCCACGTAACCGGGATCGTGCTCGCCGGGGGGCAGGGCCACCACGCCGCTCAACAATTCGCAGTCGCCGGTCACCGGGATGGCCTCCGATTCCGTTGCCGCGCCGTAGGGCTGCCGCACCACCAGGTAGAAGCGGTGCAGGGGGAGCGAGCGGCCGGTGAGCGTGCGCGCCACGTCGCGCACGGCCAGCACGCGTTTGCGGCGGACAATCACGCCCGCAATCTGGGGCGTGGTATGCGGGATGCGCTCCAGGCGGCCGGCCGAGGCCAGCTCCTCCACGTCTTCGGCGGGCACGGCAAACTGGCGCTCGCCCAGCCGCAGGAGCACGTACGCCTTTTCGACGGCTTCGAGGGCGGCGCTCATGCGGGCACTGCTCCGGAAAGGCTTTGCGCGGTCTGCGCATCCAGCCGTGCGAGGTGCTCCGCGGGCACGATGCCGCGGGCGTTCAGCATGGGCACCACGCTCTCTTCAAAAAGGGCCAGGCCCAGATACCAACGCCGCTCGGTTCCCTGGAAGGCGCTGGGCAGCGCGAAGAGCCAGGAAATTGCATCCATGCGCTCAATCCGATCCACCAACAGCGCGCAGTGCGCGGCACGCAGGAAGAGCACCAGGGCCGGCCGGGTGCGCGCCAGGCCGAAGAGCGCGCCCAGATTCACCACGTAATGGAGCGTGCCTTCGCGCTCGATGGTGTGGCGGATCCAGGGAAACTCCGCAGGCTCAAAGGCCGCGGCTTCGCCGGCCAGGCTATCGGTGCTGCGGATTTCCAGCACATCGGCAGAGGGAATGGCCAAAGCGCGCCCGGCCACTTCGAAAACGATGACCGGCCGCGGCTCCTGCCGGGCGGCAGTTTTGGCAGCGGGAGATGGGGCGCCGGAAATCACGCTTTGATCCTTGCCGGGCCGCCGGCCACGGTGGCCGGTCCCAGCAGTTCCAGCACGCGCTTTTCCAGCCCGGCGCGGATGGATTCCACGGGAAGTACTTTGTCCACGGCGCCGGTTTTGATGGCTTCCGCGGGCATGCCGAAAATGGTGGAGGTGGTCTCGTCCTGCGCGATCACGAAACCGCCGGCCGCTTTGATGGCCCGGGCGCCCTGCGCGGCATCGCCGCCCATGCCGGTGAGCACCACTCCAAGCCCCATGGGCCCGGCAAAGGTGGCCACCGTCTGCATGGTCACGTCCGCGCAGGGGCGGTATCCGGAAATCCGCGGGCCGTCGTCCAGAGCAATGCGGCCGTTGGAAGTGACCCGCAGGTGATGCGAGCCGGGGCAAACATAGATGGTGCCGGGCTCGAGCGCATCGTTGTGCTGGGCCTCTTTGACGCGCATGGTGGCGCGCTCCGCCAGCTGCTGCCCGTACTGGGCGGTGAAGGTGGCGGGCATGTGCTGCACCAGGAGAATGGCCGCGGGAAAATCCTTGGGCAGTTTGGGCAGAATCTGCATGACCGTGGCCGGCCCCCCGGTGGAGGCGGCGACCACAATCACCGGAAATTTGTCGGCGGCTTTTCGCGCCGCAAAGAGCGGATAGGCGGCTCCGGGCTGGATCAGCGTCTTGCCGGTGCCGGCCGGATCGGGAGCCACTTTGCTGCGCGAGGCGGTGCGCACCACGCGCACCTTGGAGGCCATGCGGATTTTCTTGAGCAGGTCTTCGCGCACGGAAACCATGTCCAGGTCCACGGCCGCGGAAGGCTTGGCCACAAAATCCACCGCGCCGAGCTCCAGCGCGCGGAGCGTGCCGGTGGCGCCCTGGCGCGATTCGGAGCTGACCACCACGATGGG
>DATIYQ010000225.1:0-3484 GCA_035517515.1 Binatia bacterium | reverse complement strand
TTCGACTGGACCGTTCCCAAGGAATGGAACATCCGGGATGCGTACATCAAAGTTCCCGGAGGGGAGCGGGTGGTGGACTTCCAGAAGTCCAACCTGCACGTTTTGAATTACAGCATGCCGGTGCGCGCCACCATGTCCCTCGAGGAGTTGAAGCCGCATCTTTTCACGCTGGCCGAGCATCCCGGCTGGATTCCCTACCGTACCTCCTACTATCAGGAGAATTGGGGTTTCTGCCTCGCTCACTCCCAGATGCTGGCGCTCGAAGATCGGGATTACGAAGTTTGCGTGGACTCCAGCCTGGAGGCCGGTCACCTCACCTACGGTGAGTATTATGTTCCCGGGCAATCTACGGCGGAGGTGTTAGTCTCCTGCCACGCCTGCCACCCTTCCCTGGCAAACGACAACCTGTCCGGGCTCGCGGTGGCCACGTTTCTGGCGCAGCTTCTGACCGGCAGAGAGCTTCGCTACTCCTACCGCTTCCTGTTTATCCCGGGAACCATCGGCGCAATCACCTGGCTGGCGCGCAATCAGGACGCGGTGGAGAACATTCGGCACGGGCTGGTCTTAAGCGGCCTCGGAGACCGGGGAAAGCTCCACTACAAAAAAAGCAGGCGCGGGAATGCGGAAATTGACCGAGCGGCCGCGCACATTCTCGCGCACTTCTCCGAGCCGTCTGAGATCCTGGAATTCTCGCCGTATGGTTACGACGAGCGGCAGTACTGTTCCCCGGGATTTAATCTTCCAGTGGGCTGCCTGATGCGCAGTGTCTGGGGAACGTATCCCGAGTATCACACCTCTGCGGATAATCTGGAGTTCATCCACCCTGCGCAACTGGGCGGGGCACTGCGCCTCTGTGCAGCTCTGCTGGACGTGCTGGAGAACAATCGCTTGTACCGAAGCCTGAATCCGTTTTGCGAGCCCCAACTTGGCAAGCGCAACCTGTATCCCGCGCGGGGTGGAGAAGGGCTGCAAGAGGAAGTCAACGCGCGACTTTGGGTCTTGAATCTCTCAGACGGGAATCACTCTCTGCTGGACATCGCCGAACGCTCGGGCCTTCCCTTCCACAGAATTCGCGCTGCCGCGGAAATACTGCGCCAGGGCGGCCTGCTGGATTTCGCGTCGGAGGCGGATCCCGGAAAGTGCCTCGAGCCGGAGGTCACCCGGCAGAATGCGCACCACGGCCGCTAACACTGCTTTTCTTTTTTCCCGAGTTTGGTTCCAATCAATCCAAGAAGACTCCACATGCGAATCCTTTTAACCGGACACCGTGGTTATATCGGCGCTGTCGCCGGGCCAATGTTTTGCGCCGCGGGCCACGACGTGGTTGGCCTCGACACCGACCTGTTCGAAGGCGCGGACTTCGGCGAACCGCCCGGGCGAATCCCCGAACTGCGCAAAGACCTGCGGGATCTGACCCGGTCGGACCTCGCAGGCTTCGACGCCGTGGCACATCTGGCGGCTCTGTCGAATGATCCCCTTGGCGACCTCGATCCCCAGATTACCTATGACATCAACCACCTGGCTTCCGTCCGGCTGGCGGAACTGGCCAAGGCGGCCGGAGTGCAGCGCTTCGTTTTTTCCTCCTCCTGCAGCACCTACGGGGCGGCCGGGGATGCAATTCACGACGAAACCGCGCCGCTCAATCCCGTGACGCCCTACGGAGAGTCCAAGGTGCTGGCGGAGCGGGACATTGCCCTCCTTGCAGACGACAAGTTCAGCCCGACGTTCATGAGAAATGCCACTGCCTACGGAATTTCACCTCGCCTTCGCCTGGATATCGTGTTGAACGATCTGGTCGCTTCGGCCTATACCACTGGCCGCGTCTACATCAAGAGCGACGGCACCCCCTGGCGGCCCATCATTCATATTCGCGACATCACCGCGGCGATGCTGAGCGCATTGGATGCTCCCCGCGAGGTCATTCACAACCAGGTGTTCAACGTCGGGCTGGCTGAAGAAAACTACCGGATCAGCGAGCTGGCGGAGATCGTGAAGGCTACCGTTCCCGGCTCGCAGGTGGAGTATGCGCCCGGCGGCGGGCCGGACAAGCGATGCTATCGCATCAATTGCGACAAGATTCGCCGTCTGTTGCCCGGCTTCCGCCCGCAATGGACGGCGCGTAAAGGCGCGCAAGAACTTTACGACGCCTACCGCCAGGCCGGCCTCACCGCTGGCCACATGGAGAGCGGCCGCTACGTTCGCATCAAGCACATCCAGCGGCTGCTCCAAGCCGCGCGGCTGGATGACGGCCTGCGCTGGACACAACCCGCTGGCGCCGTTCCGCAAATTTCAAGAAGGTGAAGGGCGAACCGCCTTGGCTGAAGACGTGGAACAATCCATGGTTTCGATGATCGTGGCTCCTGAGCCGGATCGGAAAAGTCTGCTCCGGCCTTGCCGCTTCTGTGGAAACGCGCTGCAGCGTACCTTCGTGGATCTGGGAATGTCCCCGCTCTGCGAGACGTATCCCTCCGCGGCCGAACTGAGCCGCGGTGAAATCTACTACCCTTTGCACGTGCAGGTGTGCGAGCGATGCTTTCTTGTGCAACTCGAAGAGTTCGAGAGCCGCGAGAAGATCTTCAGCGACTACCCGTATTTTTCCTCCTACTCCGATTCCTGGCTCCAGCATTGTGAGCGCTACTGCGAGAAAATGATCCGTACATTGGCGCTCGGCACGCAGAGTTTTGTCGCAGAAATCGCCAGCAACGACGGCTATCTGCTGCAGTATTTCGTCCGGCGCGGCGTGCCCGTGCTGGGCGTTGAACCCGCCGCCAACGTGGCCAAGGTGGCGGTCGAAAAAGGAGTACCGACACTGGTCGAATTCTTCGGCGCGCAACTGGCCGCCCGGCTGTCCGAAACGCGCGGCGGTGCGGACCTGGTGCTGGGCAACAATGTGCTGGCGCAGGTGCCGGACCTGAACGATTTTGTCGAAGGGCTGCGAATCCTGCTCAAACCGCAGGGCGTGCTTACGCTGGAGTTTCCGCACCTGCTGCAATTGATCCGGCAAAACCAGTTTGACACCATTTACCACGAACATTTTTCGTATTTTTCCCTTTTGACCACCAAGCAGATTCTCGAGGGCCATGGGCTGCGAATCTTCGACGTGGAAGAGCTGCCCACCCACGGAGGGTCTTTGCGCGTTTACGCCTGCCGCGCGGAATGGGCGCAGCGTGGCACCGATCCCCGGGTCGCCGAAGTTCTTCGGCAGGAATCCCTCGCCCGGCTGGATTCCCTGGAGGGCTACGAGAGCTTCGCGGCAAGAGTCCGGCAGACCAAGCTGGCCCTGGTGGAATTCCTGCTGACCGCGGCGCGTCAGGGAAAAAAAGTCGCCGCATATGGCGCGCCCGGCAAGAGCGCCACGCTGCTGCACTCCTGCGGCATTGGCAAGGACTTGATCGCATACACGGTGGACCGGAATCCGCATAAACAAGGCAGGTTTCTGCCGGGTACGCATATTCCGATTTACCACCCGGACCGCATCCGTGAG
>DATIYQ010000224.1:0-6380 GCA_035517515.1 Binatia bacterium | reverse complement strand
GCCAGTTCCTGAAAAGCGGTCGAGGCGTCGCCCAAGATGGTGACTTTCCAGCCCTCCGCATCCAGCATCAGCTGGATGGACTTCTGGGAGCCGGGGTCATCTTCCAAAACCAGGATGTGCAGTTCTTTGGGCACGGGGCAGCCTGCGCGGCCCAGTATACGCCACTCCCGGGCGCCTGGAGACTGCTCGCGCGGCTTGGGCGTGCCATGCGCCGCTACAGGGAATAAAAAGCGAAATATTATTCTTGACAGAGCGAATGAAAAGCGAATAGTATGACGCATCGCGAGGCGGGCTTTGGCCACTTCTCCCACTCTTCGTTCCGGCTTCGCGCCCGCCGCCAACCCGTGTGTTGGCTCCAGGCGCCGCCGGACGAAGCTGGATCCCCCCTCACTTTTCCCTGACCCCAGGGACGGCCAGCCCGCTGCCGGAGGCGTCCCCACGCCCCCTCGGGGCCTGTGCCCGAGCGGGGACGCCACAAAACCGGTTTCAGGCATTGCTCGCCTCGCGCTCTCCTCCCCACTGGTGGAAGAGAAACGCCAGACGGAGTATTACCTGCTGCCGGTGAAGTCGCTGTTGAATCGCTGCACCTCCGAGCGCGTGCCGTTTCCCTGGACCATCAATCCCTACCGCGGGTGCGAATTCGGCTGCCGCTACTGTTATGCGCGCTATACGCACGAATTCATGGAGCTCGAGCCGGAAGATTTCGAGCGCAAGATTTACGTGAAGGCGGAGGCCGGCGCGCATGCCGCGCGCGAACTGGCCCCGCGCGCGATGCACGGGCCGCACATCGCCATGGGCACAGCCACCGATCCCTACCAGCCCGCGGAAGAAGAATTCGGAGCCACGCGCGCAGTGCTGGAGTCCATGGCCCGCGAGAGCGGGTTGAGCGTCTCCATCACCACCAAGTCGAACAGGGTGGTGCGGGACATTGATCTGTTGCAACGCATCGGCGAGCGCTCGTCGATCTCCGTGAACCTTTCGGTGACTACGCTGAACCAGCGGCTGGCGCGGCGGCTGGAGCCGCGCGCCCCGCGTCCGGACCTTCGCCTGGACGCGGTCACCCGGCTGCGCGAGGCGGGCATCGCCGCCGGAGTGTTTGCTATGCCGATTCTGCCGGGCATCACCGACCGGGAGAGCGACCTGGACGCGCTGGTCCGCGCGGCGCGGGATGCGGGAGCGCAGTGGCTGGCCGCCAGCGTGCTTTTTCTGATGCCTTCCTCGCTCGCGGTATTCCTGCCCTTCCTGGAAAAGGAATTTCCCAAGCTCGCGCGCCGCTACCGCGAGTGGTACACGCATAATGCCTATGCCCCGGAGTCCTACCGGAAGGAGATTTCGGAGCGTGTCGCGGCGATCCGCGCGAAATACGGACTGGGCTCGCGCCCCACGGCGCCCATGAGCGGCAAAGAAGACCGGCCGCAGATGGAGCTGGCCTGGTCGGCGGTTTAAGATAAAGACGAAACTCGAGAAACGAAAGTCGAAAATCGGCCGGACTTACGAACTACTTTGAAGTCTGGGGGGCGCCAAGAAGGGAGAGCGATTTTCGATTTTACGGCACAATAATTCGTGGGGCTTCCTTCTCCTCTCCTTTCACCGGCGGAAACTGCGCGCCCAGAAAACCGATGAACGCGCGGCATTTTGGCCGCCCGTTGGAATGCGTGCGCAGCACCCGGGCCAGGAAGACGGTCACGTACAGCACATCGCTGTCTTTCACCACCGGAAGCGCGGCTCGCGAGAGCTGGTCTTTGCGCAGCGCCTGCACCGCTTCGCGCAACTGGGTGTAAAGTTCGCGCGACGGGCCGCCCTCCGGAGGCTTCTCGTAGTAGAGCCCGGAAGTGAGCGTGCGGTAGGTCTCCCCCATCGCGCGGAGCGTTGCAGCCACGTCTGCGTCCGCGAGCCCGCGCGTTTCCGCCTCGAATCCCAGGATGGTGGTGGCCATGGTGGCCACGAGCTGCCGGTTCAAGTCCAGCACTCCGGTGGGCAGCTCCAGCTCGGCAAAGGGCAACTCTGCGCGCGGGACCGGTTTGCGCTGTTCTTCTTCCTGTTCGCGCGCCCGGATCAGGTAAATGCAATCCGAGGGGCAATCGAGGGTCACCTCGCGCTCCGTCCCGCAACAGATGGTGCAGATGCTCTCTCCACGCGCGGGACAGAACCGCGTGGCCTTGCGCCGCTGGCAGATGGGGCAGCTCATAAGATGATGGCAGGTGTCCGAGTTGTGGAGGCACGCGCAGGAGGGGCCGCGCCCTCCGTGGCGCCCCGCCTTCTGTTCGATCTTTGCAGGGCCGAGGTCCCGCGGCGGCCCACCAACATCGCACGTGCAGCCGGACCAGGATGGCCGGCGCGGGACGCCGGCGCTACGCACCCGTGCCCCACGGTTCAGGAAGAATGCTTCGGCGTGGTCCGCTCCAGTAAGGAAAGCAAGAGCCTGGACCCGGAGGGAGCCTGGACCTTTCCCCGGCGCACAATGTCCATGGCCGACAAATCCTGACCGTAAAGCGACTTGTTGGCGTCCCGGTCTTCCTCAAGATTCGCGCCTTCCAGGGCCACCCCGGCGAAGACGCCCCGGGCGCGTGAATACGCCAGCACTTCCGCCTGCATCATTCCGTTGGTCTGCGCGTCCGCGGTGCGTCCTACAGGCCCCAGAGCTACGGACGCATCCGCGCCCAGCTTCACCTTGCCTCTGAGGATCGCTTTGACTCCCCCGTCATTCATCACCAGCAACACGTAATCGGTGGCTTCGCCGCCAATCTGAAAGCCGATGTTGCCGCCAATCAGGCGGAAGAGCGACGGAGCAGACCATGGCCCGTTAAAGTCTTCGCCGGTGCGGCAGGTAATGGCTCCGCGGCCATAAGTGCCCCCGACGATAAACGCGCCCTTCTTCACCGCGGGAATCACCAGCACGCAAACGGATTTGTTGAGCATGTCCTTCGGAATGGTGTCCGGCATAGCGAGAATTTCCTTCATGGCGGTGCCGGCATCCTCGAGGCGTTCATTGATCTTTTCCTTGTCGCTCGCGGGCAAAGGGAGTCCCAGGATTGCGGAACAGAGCAGCGCAGCCAGAATCTTATTCACAGAAGCCTCCTCGGGAGATCTCCAGTCTCGCACTCCCACCGGGCTTGGCGGATATTCTCTCACAACTGGAGGGCCAAGCATTCTCGCCGGGCGGCTCCACATCCCGCGGCGCGCCGGCGCGCGGCACATCCGCACCCGCGCTTCCTGGTGGAGTGACTTATACTGAAGTGCGCTTCCCACGGGAATCGAGCCATGGGCTTGCATCGCGGTCCCTCCATCACCGTTTTCGGCAGCTCGCGGCCGGCACCCGGCCACGCCCGGTATGAAGAGGCCCGCGCGCTGGGCCAAGCGCTGGTGGCGGCCGGATTTTCCGTCTGCACGGGGGGCTATGGTGGGGTGATGGAAGCGGTCAGCCGGGGCGCCAAGGAAGCCGGCGGCACCACGCTGGGCATCACCGCGGCTTCCTTCCGTTCTCGTGTGAACCGCTGGGTGGATGAAGAAGTACGCGTGGCCACCTGGGAGGAGCGTCTGTTCGAGCTGGTGCGGCGCGGCGATGGTTACGTGGCATGTCAGGGCGGCACCGGCACGCTGGTGGAAGTGGCCGTGGTCTGGGAGATGCTGAACAAACGCGCGATGCCTTCCAAGCCGTTCGCCGTCCTCGGCGCCTTCTGGCAGCCGGTTCTGGAACACGTGCGCGGCGGCGAGGCCAGTCTGGAATCAGACTCCGCCGGCATCGAAAGCACGCTGGTACATCCGTGCCCCCAGCCCGCGGATGCCGCGGAGTATCTTGCGCGCGCGCTGCTGAAGTGCATGTGAATCCGCGCGGATCACCCAGAGAGAACATGCCGCGGTCGGTGGAGGAAATTCTCGAGTTTTCGCGCTTGCGGGAAGTGCTGCAAGGCTACGCTACCTGCGCGCCCGGGCGGCGCGCGTTGGAGGCGCTGGCATTCACCGCGGAACGCGAGGCGCTGGAAGATGCTTTTGCCACCCTTCGCGAAGCAACGGCCTGGTTCCGCGCCGGCCGCGAACTGGGATTCGGCGGGCTGGCGGATCCGGAGCCCTGGGCCTCGCGGCTGGCGGTCCGCGTCCATGTGCTCACCCCCTCAGAACTGCTCGATGCCGCTTCCCTTGCGGATACGGCCGGCGACTTGAAAGCGGAGCTACGCACCGAAGCGGAGAAATTTCCCCTGCTGGCCGCGCGCGCCGCGGGGCTGCCGGATCTGGGCTGGGCTTCCCTGGCGATTCGCCGCGTCATCCTGCCCAATGGCGAGATCAGCGACGATGCCTCGCCGGTGCTGCGCCGCATCCGCGCGGCGCTGGGCAAAGAACGGGAAAAGCTGCTCGAGCAGCTCCGGCGCATGCTCCGCGCGCGCGGCGAGGAGCCCGGCCAGGACTACGTCACGCTGCGCAATGACCGTTACGTGATTCCCGTGCGCGCGGCGGACCGCCGCAGCGTTCCCGGCGTAGTGCATGGAGCCAGCGCGACGGGACAGACCGTGTTCGTCGAGCCGCTGGAGGCGCTGGAGGGAAACAATCAGCTCGTACAGCTCGCCGAAGAAGAAGCGGAGGAGATCGCACGGATTCTGGCGGAGCTGACGGAGCGCCTGCGCCAGGCGTTGCCGCAACTGCAGGCCGCGGCCGGGGCGATCGCCGGATTCGATTCCGCCTTCGCGCGCGCGCGCTACTCCCGCGATTTTGACTGCGCCATTCCGGAATTCTCCCGGGAGCCGCGCCTGGCGCTCGAATCGGCGCGCCATCCGGTGCTGGAAGCGCGGCTGCGCGCCGAAGGGCGGCCGATTGTGCCCCTGTCGCTCGAACTGGGCGGAGCGGAAACCGTGCTGCTGATCAGCGGACCCAACACCGGCGGAAAAACAGTGGCCCTCAAAACTGTGGGCCTAGCCGCGCTTTCCGCCCAGTGCGGCATTCCGGTGGCCGCGGAGCGTGCAGTGATGCCCCTAGTGGACCGCGTGCTCGCGGACATCGGCGACGAACAGTCCATCGCCGCGGATCTCTCCACGTTTTCCGCGCACATGCTGAACCTGCGCGCCATGCTCGAAGCCGCCACGCCGCGCTCGCTTGTACTGGCGGACGAAATGGGCACGGGCACGGCCCCGGAAGAAGGCTCCGCGCTGGCCATCGCCCTGCTCGAAGAATTCCGCCGGCGGGGTTGCCTGACTCTGGCCACCACCCACCACGACCGGCTGAAGACGTACGCCTCCACCACCAGCGGTGTGTTGAACGCCGCGGTGGAATTTGACGGCAAGAATCTGAGGCCCACGTACCGGCTGCTCGTAGGCGTCCCGGGCGTATCGAGCGGCATCGCCATCGCGCGGCGATTGGGCCTGCCGGAGAGCACGCTGGAACGCGCGGAACGCGAGTTGACCCCCGAGGCGCGCGAGGCCGGGGCGCTCATCGCCTGGCTGCACCAGAGCCGCGAGGAACTGGACGATCTCAAGCGGCGAGCCGCCGCAGCGCTCGAACGCCTGGAAGCGGACCGGGCGGCCCTGCGCACGGAATGGACCGAGCGCCAGCGTCGGCGCATCGCCGAGCTCGAAAAGCGCCTGGAGGAAACGGTCAAACGCTACGAAGCGGAGATGGGGCGCGCGCTGGAGGGAATCCGCGACCGCGAGTTGCGCACACAAGCGGAAAAAGCCGCGCGGCGGCAGAGCGTGAAGGCGCGTGGCGAGGCGCGCGAGGAGACCGATGCCGCGGTGGTTTCTCACCTGGGCGAATCACAGGCGGATCTGGGTGCGCCTCCGCGGGAACTCCCGCCGGCGCCCGAACAGCTTCTTCCCGGCGCGCGGGTGCGCGTGCGCGGCCTGCCGCAGCCGGTGGTGCTCCGCCAGGTGGATGACCGGGCCGCCCAGGTGGAGGCCGGACCGCTGCGCATGAAGGTGAAGCGCGAAGACATCCTGGCCGTGGTCGTGCCTGCGGATGCTGCGCAGCCTTCGGGCGGCGGCAAGCCCGCGGCGCAGAAAGGATCCGGCCGCGTGCCCGCCGGCATCCGCGTTCACAGCCATGCCCCGCAGAGCGAAGTGCCGGAAGAGATCAACGTCATTGGCTGCACGGTGGAAGAGGCCAGCGCCCGCGTGGATAAATTCCTGGACGAAGCCGCTCTGGCCGCCAAACCCCGCGTGCGCATCATCCACGGCCACGGCACCGGCGCGCTGCGCCGCGGCCTGGCGGAGTTTCTCTCGACCCATCCGTTGGTGGAAAAGATCCACGACGAAGACCTGGAGCGCGGCGGAAGCGCCGTGACTGTGGCGGAGTTGAAATAGGCTGGGTGAGGTGTTAAACAAGCTCGAATGATCGAGGGGAAAATCGAAAAACGGGGGAGGCCAGCCTCCGCCGCGGGGTTCGATCCTCGACTT
>DATIYQ010000223.1:0-7532 GCA_035517515.1 Binatia bacterium | reverse complement strand
TCAGGCTGAACAGCACTCCCCCCAGCACCGTGACCACGGGAATCAACAGGAGCAGCACCAGCGCCACCACCCATTGTTTCTTGATCATCCCCACCGCCGGGCAACCTCGCTGGCTTCACTCTACACCCGCACTTGATTCCCCATTCGCCGAATCACCCGACGGTGTCCCTCGCAGTCAACAAGCGGCGTGATGGGAAGTTACGGCTGGGCCTCGGGCAGACTGGCTGTAACTCCCCACAAAGGGACTTCTGGCCCATTTCGTTCCGGACTTCGCTACCGCCTTTTCATTTTACCTTTCCTCTTTTCCATTCCCACCATCAATCCCGACGGTGGATCCTTCTTATTCAGCTTCGCCGCCGCCGCAATCAATCGCTTCACTCCCGGCCTGTTCACATCGGCCACGCTTCGCAGTTTCACGTGTCGCACGCCCTTCCCCGTGCCCTCTAACAGCTTCTCCGGATCCGGCAGAGCCGCCCCGCGCAGGAACGCAAACGTCACATGCTCCTTTCCCACCATAAAGCAGCACAGGGGTCCGTTCGAGTCAAACGAGGGGATCTTCCACGGATTCACGTACTCCTCACCGCCTTTTACAGTCTTTTTCACCAGAGCCCGCACCGCCTTCGCCACGCCGTCAAGCTTGCCCGCCTTCTTCACATACCCAGCAATCCAACCCCTCGCTTGTTTCCCCTCAATCGTCGGCATCGATATCTCCTATTTCTTCCGGGACATTCTATTCCTCTCTTCCCTCCTCCCTGTAGTGTTGGATTTTAGGCCAGTATTTTGCGCCTGCACACTTACCCAACACTTTCTGCGCCCGCCGCTCGGGATTACGGGTCCGATCCGGTCGGACCAAAGACTAGTTCCGCATGGTAGGCTACTCGGAAACTGCCCACAAACGGGACTGTGGGAGGTTACACCCACCGCTCAGGTCGCCAGCCGTAACCTTCCACAACGGGACTCATGGGGAGCTAGGGGGACTTGTCCGGTTACGAAGCAGGGCGTGAACGGGGTTGCGCCATCGGCTTGGCAACCCAAGGTGCCGCGGTTCCGGCGCTCACGATGAACTGAGTACCCCGACCCCAATCTTCAGTGAAAGAGAATCCGAGAAAACAGTGGATTGGTCTAAGTGTGCAAAGAGTTGCGATATGGCCGAGGCGTGATCCGGGAAGTTATTCAATATACGAGGAGTTCGTTAGGAGTTTGGTGGCAGCCGACGTGCAAGCCAATTTAGTGCTAGTAACTTGCTTTGGAAGTAGTCCGCCGCCAGGTCGGCAAGTGGTTGAGAGCAGTCGGTCGGACGCTCAGCCTAAGGCGGATTTTTGAACGGGGCGCATCCCACACCTTTTTCTTAAACGCCTTTCCAGTGGCTACATGAGGTACAGGTCGAAGTTTCGTAACTTCGGCTCTAGAGGGGGGGGGTCATGAAATCTCGGATGTTACTTTTGTTCAGTATTGCACTCGTGGCCTTAGCGCTGGCTTCGCCATGCTCTGCCTTAACCATCGACGTTTTCTCCGGGGCGCTGAGCCTCACCGATCCGACACAATTGGGGCGCCTGAGCCGCAACGGCATCCCTCAGGATTGGACGGGTACGGAGCCGTATCCCGGTGAGATCAACCCAGGGGTGACCTACCACTACGAAATCTTTGATATTCCGGCGGCCGAAATTGCGCTGACGCCGTACATTCAAATTTCCGTCGACTCGGTTTCCACCAACACCTTCTTCTCCGTGTATGACGGGAGCTACGACCCCACCAACGAGGCGGCCAACTGGCTGGGCGATGCTGGCTCCAGTGGAAATTTCTTTGGAATCGATCCGATCTTTTTCCAGGTCACTGCAGGGTCCGGCGATCTGCTGATTCTGGTGAACAATACGGGTGCCCTCAATGCGGGCATCGGAGATCCTTTTACGGTGACGGTGGAAGGTTTCATTGACACGGAGTTTGATGATCCACCCGCAAATGTGCCGGAGCCCGCCAGCTTGGTGTTGCTCGGCACAGCTTTGGGAGGCGTCTTCGCAGCATACCAAAAGAGCAAGTTGGTGCAGTGATGCGAAGCAGCGGTAGCAAGATTTCAGATTGGGGATAGTAGGCAGGCTCGACTGTACGAATGACTAACGGGGGAAGCCATGAATCTGAGGGAGATTCTGGTAAGGCAGTTCCGCATCACCGGCGCCCTGGCGTTTTTGGCCGTGGCCGCGGTAACATTACAAGCGCAAGAGAGGAGTCTACCCGACAGCCAGACGCCTCGTGAAGTCACCATGAGCGGCGAGGCGCGCATGCAAGTGCGGGATATTCTCGCGGAGAAAGCGCAGTTCACCCCAGCCCAGAAGAAGATGAGTTCGCGACTCGTGTTTGCCGCGAAAGCTGCGCGATTTGAGCTGGCGCGCACGTCGTTCGCGGGCGCTGTGTCCCCCGTCGCCACGGATGAGCGCGGCCATGTCGTGGTGGAAATAGCGGTCAAGGGTGCGGTGCCGGAATCGTTGGTTCGACAAATCGAGCACCTCGGGGGCCAGGTGCTTTTCCAGTCCGACCGCTGGGGCCAGGTTCGCGCCTCGTTGCCTTTGAAGGCCGTGGAGGAAGTGGCTGCGGCAGACGCGGTGGCCAGCATCAAGCTGCCGTCGCGCGCGCGCACCAACATCGGAGCGGTCACCAGCCAAGGAGTTGTTTCCCATGGCGCCAACACCGCCAAAGCGTCGGGCTACGATGGCACAGGCGTAAAGGTCGGCGTTTTGTCGGATAGCGCTTCAGCAGCGCGCGTGGCGGTGCTGATCGCCTCCGGCGACCTTCCCCCCGACGTAGTCGTGCTGCCTGGGCAAGACGGAGCGCCCGGCACGGACGAGGGCGCAGCCATGATGGAAATCGTGCATGACCTCGCGCCGGGAGCCAAACTCTATTTCGCAACCGCCTATAACGGCGTAGCTAGCTTCGCCAACAACATCCTGGCGCTCCAAGCGGCCGGCTGCAACGTCATCGTAGACGACGTCACGTATTTCGATGAAGGCGTGTTTCAGGATGGACCGATCGCGCAGGCCGTCAACGAAGTCACTGGCCTGGGCGTAACCTACTTCTCGTCCGCTGCCAACAGCGGCAATCTCACCGACGGCACCTCCGGAACCTGGGAGGGCGACTTCTTGAATGGCGGAGTGGTCACCGGCCCTATCGGCGTCGGCGGCGAAACCGGCTTCTTTCATAATTTTGGAACCACGGCTAGCCCGCAGAACTACGATTCTCTGACGGTGGCGACCAGCTTCATCTCCCTGAAATGGTCCGATCGGCTTGGCGGCAGCTCCAACGATTACGACCTCTTCATCCTCAACAGCACGGGAACGACCGTGAAAGGATTCTCCGCGGGGGCGCAAACCGGCGCGCAGGATCCCTTTGAATTCGTCGAGCAGGGAACTAATTGTGGCACCGTTGCGGCCAGTGGCTACTGTCCGGCCGCCGGCGATCGCATTGTTGTGGTGTTGTTCAACGGGGAGTCGCGCGCTCTGCACATCGACACCGAGCGTGGGCAACTCTCGGTCCAGACCGCCGGAGCCACCTTTGGGCACAACGCCGGATTGAATACCGTGTCCACGGCGGCGACGTACTGGAACAGCGCGAAAACCGGGACGAAACTGTTCACCGGTTTTGCCAATCGCACGGAAACATTCAGCTCCGATGGGCCACGCAAGATATTCTACGACCCCGACGGCTCAGCCATCACACCAGGGAATTTCCTGTTCGGCACGAATGGCGGGACCACGCTGCAGAAACCGGACATCACCGCGGCGGATGGCGTGAGCACCCACACCCCAGGCTTCTCGCCGTTCTTTGGCACTTCTGCCGCCGCGCCACATGCCGCCGCGCTGGCCGCCTTGGTGCTGCAAGCCCGGCCCGATTACACGCCCGCCAAAGTGAAAGCGGCGCTGATTGGTTCGGCACTCGACAATATGGCGGTGGGAGCGGATCGCGACGGGGGCTTTGGCATTCCCATCGCCTTGCCGTCGATCAATTTCGCCATCTCTCACTAGCTGCTCGCGCGTAAGTACAAATGGATGGCTTTACAGTCGCCGTGCCCCCAGGGCACGGCGGCTTTTTTTGCGCGCCTTGAAGCGGGCTTACGAGACCGGGGAAGTGGTGCTTCGTTAGGATGTCTTTTGGCGGTTAGAATTCAAGCTCTATGCGCTGAGGGTCTGCTAACCATCACGTTTTTGACCCACATCGTTTTGCGAAGATACGCAGCAGACACGAAAACCATTGCGGAGAACAGTTCCCAACAGGTTGAGGGTTCTCAAATGCCGTTTGTCGGTCTCATACTCAACCGCTTGTCTGAAGGTTTCCTGGCTTTCCCAGCGGCGGCAGGCTGGCACTTCTTTTCAGCTTGTCGAGCGCGGGACGCTGGGGTGTGGCCCTTTTCCCCGTCCGGATCCGCGATCGCGTCAACGCGGGCCTCCTCGCTCGCTCATCCGCCGGATCACTTCGGAAGCGCGTCCACCCAGTTCGAGAGCAGCGTGACCGGGACCGTATCTCCTTCGCGGACCGTGTCCACCACGAACAATTTTCCGTCGAGGGTCACGTCCAGCGGATTGCCGCCCGGGTACAGCGGACTCACCGGAAACAGCTCACGCAGCGCGCCCAATTCGAACGCGTCCCCCTTCGGCTCGAACTCCACCGCGGCCACCTGAAGATTCCCGGTGATGAAGTACAGCTCGCGGCCGTCGCCGCGCCAGCGCGGCATGATGCCTCCTGCGGAAGATACCTGCACGCGGCTGCTGTTTGCGGGAAACGATTGCACGTACACTTCTTCGCGCCCGGACTCGTTGGTGACATAGGCCAGCCAGCGGCCATCCGGCGAGACCATCGGGGTGCGGCGATCGAATTTGTCGTCTGCAACCAGCTCGATGGTCTTGCGGTTGCTCAGGTCCAGCGCCTGGATGCCCCGGCGTGGGGTGCGGTCCGCCGCCCTGTAAAAATAGTCCACGAACAGGTATCTCCCGTCCCGGGACCAGGAACGCGCCCACACCATCGAGGGCTTCTCCAGCAGCGTCTCGTCGCTTCCGCCATCCACGGCTTTGCAGACCACGCGCATGCTGGACTGGCCGTAAGCGGTGAACGCGATCCGTTTGCCGTCCGGAGACCACAGCGGATCGCTGAAGGTACCGTCCGCCAGGGTGAGACGCGTGTTCACCCGGCGCGAAAGATCGAAGATCCAGATGTCGCGGGCGGCCCCGGAGATCAGGTCATACGCCAGCCGTTTTCCATCCGGCGAAAACCGCGGATTGTTGTTGAACCCTGGTGCGATTCCCGACGCCTGCGGCCGCCCGTCCGGGGAAAACAGCTGGAGTTCTTCGGTCCCTTTGCCTCCGCTCACGCGATAGGCAAACAGCCCGTTGCCGGAAACCGTGAAGGGCGACGAGAGCACAAAGTACGGCTGGCCCCCTTCCACCAGCACCTGCGGCGCTCCCAGCAAGCGCAGCCTGGCCGGGTCAAACCGCTGGGCCAGGAACTGCGTGCCGCTGGCATAGATCAGGTAGCCGGAGGCGTACACGCTGCGCGATGCCGTGTGGATGCCAAGGTCCACGGGTTCACCGCCCTCGATGCTCCCCACCTTGACGTCTGATTCCGCGCCCGACTTGTTCCAGTCGGAATACAAGAAGTGCCGCCCATCCGGCAAAAATACGGGACGAACGCCATTGGTGGTTCCGGGGATGGGCCGGACATCGCCGCCGGAGGAAGCCATGCGACTCAGCGGGGCTCCCGGACCTCCGGCAAAAACAATCGTTCCGTCCGGCGCCCAGGTTCCGCCGTAAGGCAGCGTCGCGCACAAGGTGCTCACCACGCCCCCGGCAAGCGCCACCTTTTTGAGCTGCCCGGCGGTGAAGAATCCCAGGTAGCGCGCATCCGGCGACCAGAAAGCACCCACGGCGCCTTCGGTGCCGGGCAGGGGATACGCACGTCCGCTGCGCAGCGGCCGCAGCCAGAGTTGGCGATCTCCGGTTGCGGCTCCCACGGTGAAGGCCAGGAACTGGCCGTCGGGAGAAAGCGCCAGGCGGGAAATATTGATCAGGGAAGCGTACCCGAACACCCCGCTCAGGCTGTGTTGCGGCAACTCCAGAGTGGATTCCACCACAGGCCGCTGCGCTTGCGGCCGGCCCCAGCGGTCATAGCCCAGCCAGCCGGCGGCCAGCACGGCCAGCACCACGATCCCCAGCAGCACCCCTTCGCGCAGCCTGCCCGGTCCAGTGGAAGTATCCGGGGCGGCTGGAGCCGCGGTACGCGCCACGGATTTGAGCTGCAGCTTTACATCATGCGCGCTGGCGTAACGGTCCTCGGGATCTTTGGCCAGGCAGGTCTGGATCACCGCCTCCAGCGCCGGCGGGGCGCCGCGCTGCAGCGCGGAAATGGGTTCCGGCTGCTTTTCCAGAATTGCCGAGGCCACGCTGATCGGAGAGCTCCCGTCAAATGCATGGCGCCCGGTCACCATTTCGTAGAGCACGGCGCCGAAGGCAAATATATCGGAAGCGCCGGTCAATTCCTTTCCTTCCACCTGCTCGGGAGACATGTACTGGACGGTTCCCACCACCTCTCCCAGGGTGGTGAGCGGCGTGGACCGCACCGGGGAGGTGAGCGCTGCGGTGGGCGCGTCCGGATGCGCGGGCTCGGCCGCTTGCGTGGCCCGCGGGTGGGCCATCAGCGGGCCGGCGCGCGCCGTCCGCGCCAGGCCGAAATCCATCAGCTTGGCCCCCGTCGGCGTGAGCATGATGTTTCCCGGCTTTAAGTCCCGGTGAATGATGCCGGCGCGATGGGCCCGATCCAGCCCCTCGGCCACTTCCATTCCGATCTTGAGGATCTGGTCGAGGGGCAGTGGTTTCTTCCGCAGGCGGTCCGCGAGCGTTTCCCCCTCCAGATATTCCATCACCAGGTAGTCCACGCCGTCCTGGCAGCCCACGTCGTAGAGCGTGCAGATGTTGGGATGGTTGAGCGCGGAGATGGCCTTGGCCTCGCGTTCCAGGCGCTGGCGCAGCTCGCCGTCGGAGGAAAGGGAGGCGCGCACCACCTTGATCGCGACGGAACGGTCCAGCCGCGTGTCGCGCGCGCGATACACCTCGCCCATTCCGCCCGCGCCCACCGCGGACTGGATTTCATAGGGCCCGAGCTTCGTCCCCGCTTGCAGTGTCATGTTGAATGAAAAGCTGGAGTGCCATCCCCTGGCTGGGCCGAATTATAGACTGGTGGCCCGTTCTGAGGCATCAGCGATTTGATGTGGCGCTTCTCGTTGGGGTGCACAGACTTTTATGTCGACGCTGTTATTGCGCCCATCGCGGAATCTTTCTCAAAACAGAAATTCTTATGGCGCTCATAGAAATTTCCGCCTCGACTCCCGGCCCGGTTTTCCGTATTCTGGAAAGTCATCGGAATTGACGAGCTGCCACCGACCGGCCGTTGCGCAGCACCGCCCACTAACCACGAGCTACGAATCGCTGCTTCTGGAGGCATTCATGAGCGCCGCGCGCGTTCCAAGCAATCCCGCTCAGGCACAGTCCGTCGAA
>DATIYQ010000222.1:0-4917 GCA_035517515.1 Binatia bacterium | reverse complement strand
GAGGTCATCGCGCTGCTGGAGAAGCGGTAGGCACGTTCCGCGTGCATGTTCCGGGGTAGCCACGGTCAGTGTTTTTCTGACCGTGGGAATTTGAGCCGAATGCTTGGTCCTTCCGCCCAGTCTCTCGTGACGGAACGAACGAACGGAACGAACCCACGGTCAGGAAGGCGCTGACCGTGGCTACCCCACACGGAGCTACGGAACGGACGGACGGAACGGACCCACGGTCAGTCCCGAATTGCGAAGCCACGGGATTCGGGACTGACCGTGGCTACCGTTCCCGATTCAGCGCTGCGGTTAACTGACCACGAAGTAGGAGTCGTGGCCTTCGAGGTGGATTTCCAGGATGCTGCCGTCTGAATTGCGGAGCACGGAATCTTCCGTATCCTTGGTTGTGGCTTTCTTCCATTCGCCTTTGGCCTCAGCGACCACCTTGCCGTTGTGCTTGAACATCGCGGTCGAGTCGCTGAGCACCACCTGGTAGTCGCCGGCGGGCAGGGTGTTCCCGGCTACCTTGAATGAATCGGTAGTTGAAAAATTGGTGGAGTGACCCTTGGCCATCACCGGAATCGCCAGGGCCAGCCCCAGCACCAGGACAAAGAGCGTAAAGAAGTTTCGAACAGACACACGCATCGCTTCCTCCTTCTTTCCTGCTTGGGATCGAGCCCACGCTGCGCCGCCGGCGGGGACCGGGGAGCCCCGGGCGAGTCCGCGCCGCGTGGAGTGCTCACATGCTAAGACGGAATCCGGGCGCGGTAAGTTTCCTGCAGGGCGCGAAAATTTAGAAAAATTTCGCGGCAAAAAAGCCTTGTCCGATTCCGGGACGCAGGAGACGGCGCGGACACCGGCCGGTTGTGGCACCGCGTCCCCGCGGGCTCCGCATCTCCACGAGTGCCGAAGCTGCGGGACCAGTCACCATTCACGGAACAGCCGCGACGGCCTCGTTGACACCACCCCGCGCCTCCTCAATACTTTCGGGCATGATTGGGTTGCTCCGCGGTGAGCTGCTGGAAAAGCGCACCAATCAAGTGATCGTGGACGCCGGCGGAGTGGGATACGAGCTGCACATCCCGCTTTCCACGTTTGCGGCCCTGGGCCCGCTGCACCAGGCCGTGACGCTGCTGGTCTATACCCACGTGCGCGAAGATCAGCTCGCGCTCTACGGCTTCCTGACAGCGAGGGAAAAGCACCTGTTCGAAAAGCTGCTGGGCGTGAGCGGTGTGGGGCCTTCGGTGGCGCTGCGCATTCTCTCCGGGATGAGCGCGGAAGAAATTGTGCCCGCGGTGCGCCGCGGAGACGTGCCCGCGCTGACGCGCATCAACGGGGTGGGCCGGAAGACCGCGGAGCGCATCATCGTGGAACTGCGCGACAAGCTGGCGGAGGCGGAAGCGGCCGGGGCGGAGCCGCGCGCCGCGGGCGGGCGCACGCAGCTCGAGGAGGACTTGTTCTCCGCGCTGGAGAATCTGGGATACGTCCGGCGAGAAACGGAGCGCGCCGTGGCCGCGCTGCGTAAAAGCGGAATGCCTGCGAGTTTCGATGCCGCGCTGCGCGCCGCGCTGCAGCAGTTGAGTCCGGCGACGGGCGCGGGCGGCAAGCCGGGAGCGCGGGAGTGACTCCACTCGCGCCCGCGGGGCGGCAGCCGCATGGATGGCAGGGGGGTGCATTCCCATGATTGAAATTCTCTGGGAATTTGAAGTGCGCGAAGGCCAAGGACCGGAATTCGAGCGGCATTATTGCGCCAACGGAACCTGGGCGGAATTTTTCAAGGGCAGTCCGGCCTATCACGGCACCAAGCTCTTCGCCGGCGAATCGAACCGGTATCTCACCTGGGACCGCTGGGATTCGCAGGAGGCGTATGAAGAATTCCGGCTGGCCAACCGGCAGGAATATAACGATCTGGACTCGAAGTTTGAAGCTCTCACCGTTTCCGAGCGCTGCCTGGGCTTCTTCGAGATGAAGTAGAATCGGTGCCGCGAGTCCCGCGCATGGCCAAACCGACCGAACGGATCGTTTCCGGAGCGCCCACGGCGGAAGAGGCGCGCCTGGAAGCCAGCGTGCGCCCCAAGCGCCTGGCGGAGTTCATCGGCCAGTCGCGCATCAAGGAGCTGCTGGGCATCACCATCGAGGCGGCCAAAAACCGCGGCGAGGCGCTGGACCACGTGCTGCTCTACGGCCCGCCGGGGCTGGGCAAAACCACGCTGGCGCAAATCCTGGCCGCGGAAATGGGCGTCTCCATCAAGACCAGCTCCGGGCCGCTGCTGGAGCGCAAGGGCGACCTGACCGCCGTGCTCACCGCGCTGGAAGATCATGAGTTTCTTTTTTTGGACGAAATCCACCGCCTGTTCCCGGAGATCGAAGAAATCCTCTACCCGGCGATGGAAGATTTCCAGATTGACCTGGTGATCGGGCAGGGGCCGGGCGCGCGCGTCCATCCCTACCGCCTGAACCACTTCACGCTGGTGGGCGCCACCACGCGCGCCGGATTGCTGACCGCGCCGCTGCGCTCGCGCTTTGGCATCGTCCACCGCCTGGAATTTTACAATTCCGAAGAGCTCGAGCAGATTGCCACGCGTTCGGCAAAAATCCTGGGCATCGGGATGGATCCGGCCGGCGCTCGCGAAATTGCCCGCCGCAGCCGCGGCACGCCGCGCGTGGCCAATCGCCTGCTGCGCCGCGTGCGCGACTTTGCCCAGGTGCGCGCCGCGGGGCACATCTCCGTGGAAGTGGCCCGGGAGGCGCTGGGCATGCTGGGCGTGGATGAACAGGGACTGGACGAGGTGGATCGCGGTTTTCTGCGGGCCCTGGTGGAAAAATATTCCGGCGGCCCGGTGGGCCTGGGCACGCTCGCCGCCACGCTGAGCGAAGAAGAAGACGCCATCGAGGAAATCTACGAGCCGTACCTGATGCAACTCGGCCTGGTGGACCGCACGCCGCGCGGCCGCGTGGCCACCGCGCTGGCCTATAAGCACCTGGGGATGGAGGATCCGCGGCGCGCGGAAGAAGCTCCGCCCGTCCGTCGCCAGCCCAGCCTGTTCTGATTCTTTCGGCGCTCTGAATTCTCCCTGTTCTTTCGGCTCTTTTGTTTTTCTCTGTTGCTGTTTCTCTTTTCTCTCTTCTCTGTTCCTTCCTCTCCGCGCCCTCTGCGTCTCTGCGTTTCTTCTTCTCCGTGCGCTCCGTTTCTCCGTGCTCTCCGTGTTAAATTGTTGTCTTAGCGATGAAGAAATCCATTCATCTCGGCCTCGGCTCCAATCTGGGCGACCGCGCTGCGTATCTGGAGCAGGCCATCACCGCGCTCGCCGCGGCAGGCGTTACGGTGGTGCGCTGTTCGTCCTTCTACGCAACGGAGCCCATTGGCTTCGCCCCGCAGCACTGGTTCCTGAACGCAGTGGTGCAGGCGGAAACGGACCTCATGCCCCGCCAGCTTCTCCACGCCACGCAGGAAGTGGAGCGCAGCCTGGGCCGCCGACGCATGGTCCGCAATGGCCCGCGCACCGTGGATATTGACATCCTCTTCTACGGCGGAAATGTGGTGCGCATGCCGGACCTGGAAATTCCTCACCCGCGCATGGCGGAGCGGCGCTTTGTGCTGGTGCCGCTGCGCGAGATTGCTCCGGGCCTGCGCCATCCCACGCTGCGCCTGAGCATCGCGGAGTTGCTGGCCGCTACGCCGGACCGCAGCGAGGTGCGCCGGTGGCATCCATCCGCGGACGCGCCCGGGAATGAGCTGTGCGATTCTCCGCTGGCTCCTCCGGGATTTACCTCCGGCAGGTTCGCGTGACCGATCAGGATTTTCTTCGTGAGGCGATTCGCGCGGCGCGGCAGGGCATCGCCGCCGGCCAATCGCCCTTTGGCTCCGCGATCGTGCGCGACGGGCAAGTAGTGGCCGCGGCGCACAACAGCGTGTGGCGCGACACTGACCCCACGGCCCACGCCGAGGTGAACAATATCCGCGCCGCGGCCCGGGCCCTGAACTCGATTGAACTGGCGGGGTGCACGCTCTATTCCACCTGCGAACCGTGCCCCATGTGCCTCGCGGCGATCCACTGGGCAAAAATCACGCGCGTGGTGTACGGCGCGGCCATTGAGGATGCCGCCGCGGCCGGCTTCTCCGAGCTGCGCGTTCACGCCGGGGAGCTGGCCCGCCTGGGCCGCAGCCCGCTGGTGGTGGAAGGCGGCGTGCTGGTGGACGAATGCCGCGCTCTCTTCACCGAATTTCAGGAGCGGAGTCCAGGCAAGACTTACTGATCGGAGTCAAGCGGGAGCTGTGGCGCGCACGCAGACTTTTGAATGTTCGTTCAGATCGGCCGCTCGCCGAGCTTGCTCTTCTTCCTCTTCTTCTCTTCCTCGGACTGCTGGCGCTCATATTCCGCCAGCTCTTCTTCGGTGTAGTAGTACTCGTCGCGGGAGGCGAACATGGAACTGGCCGGCGCAGATTTCTTCCCGGGTTTGCCGGACTTGGTGCGAGCCCGCTGTTCAAACGCAAAGCCGCGCTCGCGCGCCGTCTTGCCGATGAACTGCGCCTGGATCAGAAGGTCGTTCACCTTTTCCATGAAGGTGTTGAAGTGGTAGGGCTTGGTGGCGTAAGGCAGATGGTCGTTTTCCAGAACGGGGATGATGTTGGTCACTTCGTCCGCGGGGACTACAAACAGCACGCGCAGGCGTGAGCGACCCTCCTCCACGGGCGCGGCCTGCGCCAGCTCCTTCAGGATCTGAAAGAGCGGCCCACGCATGTCCACCAGCGTCATGCTGGCGATCACCAGGGCCCAAGTGCCTTTAGCCAGTTCCTGAAAAGCGGTCGAGGCGTCGCCCAAGATGGTGACTTTCCAGCCCTCCGCATCCAGCATCAGCTGGATGGACTTCTGGGAGCCGGGGTCATCTTCCAAAACCAGGATGTGCAGTTCTTTGGGCACGGGGCAG
>DATIYQ010000221.1:0-7612 GCA_035517515.1 Binatia bacterium | reverse complement strand
TCCCGCAGGAGCACGGCCGCGGCCATGATCTGCCCGGACTGGCAGTAGCCGCACTGCGGCACGTCCACCTCAATCCACGCGCGCTGCAGCGGATGCGAGAGATCGGGCGAAAGCCCTTCGATGGTGGTGATCTTCCTGCCCACCGCGCGCGAGACTGGCGTGACGCAGGAGCGCACCGCCTCGCCATCCAGGTGCACAGTGCAGGCGCCGCACAGCGCCATTCCGCAGCCGTACTTCGTTCCGGTGAGTTGCAGGGTCTCGCGCAAGACCCAGAGCAGCGGCGTGGCCGGGTCCACGTCCACCTGGGCGCGTTTTCCATTTACGGTCAGAGTAATCAAGGTGAGTCCTCCCCCTACCCCGCCACAGTTAGGCACCAAGTCCGCTCGAAATCAAGAGGCTTGGGTTTGGATGCTGGGCGGGAGCCGGGGTTAGACGGAAAACGGAATCGGAGGCGCCGCCGGCGGACATAAAGAGAAGTGCTACTCAGGCCGGGCAGCCGGCGAGATAATAATGGCGAGTGACGAGTGGCGAGAGAAACAGATCGGGGATTTTCTACCACGCGGGGAAGTGTTTCGGGCCGACGAGGTACTCGACTTCAGGTTCGCCGCGAGACCTCTGGCAGGGAAAAGCGGCGTCGAGCCGCCACACTCCACAGGCCGTCTATTGCTTGCCCACCATCAGGATTGAAAACGAGCCCGGAATCATGGGACCACGGGGCGGGCGGCCTGCCGGTCCTGGCTTGGCGTCCGGCGCCGGTGGCGCCCACTCGGCGGTCATGGTGAGCAGGTGGCCGGTCTTGGTGTCCAGGGTGAGAGTTTTGGCGCCCCTCATGGTTTCGAGCGTCTGCTCGACGGTGAAGCTGGTGGGGCTGTTTTCCTTGATGAAGGTCATGGAGCCGGCGAATTCCGCGCTGATCGCCTCCATGGTGTCGGGATTGAAGGCCACGGTATCCACGCCCATGCCGGTGGGAAGCGTGGTGATGATGCTTCCGTTTTTGGCGTCCAGAATCACCACCGTAGGCGACGGCTGGCGGTAATAGGAGAAGAGGATGTGATGCCTGGCGTCGAGTGCCAGCCCGCTTCCGCCGCTTACGCCCTTCGAGCTGACGTCATAGTGCGCGGTCACCTTCCTGTTCTTCACGTCCACCACGGCCACGTTGGCTTTGTCGGTGATGTTGACGTAGATCGTGCCTTTGCCGTCGCTCACCGCCTGCTCCGGCGCGCCTCCCAGGTCCAGGGTACCGACGACGGCGCCTTCTTTCGCGTCGATCACCGTGGCATGCGGCGGCTGATGGCTGAGCACCCACACGCGCTGATCGTAGGAATCGCACAGGATTCCGTCGGGACGGCCTTCCACCTCGATGGTCTTGATCACCTTCAGAGTGGCCGCGTCCCACATGGTCACCGGCTTGGTCGTGGAAAATCCGTGGTGGGATTTGGGATCCACCGCCGCGCCGCCGGCGCTGACATTGGCAATGGCGCCGGCCGGCTCGAGCGTGTCCAGATCGAAGACGGTCAACTGGCCCGCCGGGCCGCCGCGCGGGATATACAAACGGCGGGCTTTGACGTCCGCGGAAATATAATCGAAGCCGCCCTCGCCGCCCACTTTAGCGGTCTTGAGCACCTTGTAGGGACCTGTGGATGAAGCCTGCTGGGCCAATCCCAGGGAAGTAAATGTGGTCACACCCGCTGCAAGCACGAGTGCCAGACAAAAATGCCGCATAAAAGTTTTCCCCCACGGGCCAGGAATTTTATCCATGCTCCAGGCGGCGAGCGAATATACACCACATTCAGAACGGAGCGCCGCCGCCGCGCGAACCCTCCGAGATCAGCGATGTCCACGGCGGCCGCCGGAAAATTTGCGGCGATCCGGGCACTTGCCAGGGGATCGAGTAGTTGCGCTTACTTCAGCGATTGAATTGATTTGAGGTACTGCGTCAGATTGGCGAGCCGCACGTTTCCCCAGTCCGTATCCTGCTCGATTTGATGAAAAACCGGTCCCCACACCGGCATTTCGCGGGAGCCGTGAGCCGCCAGCCGATCGTCACCCAGGATGGTCTTGCGCACGCGGTCCTCGGGAAACTTTCCACCGTTGTTTCTGGCCAGGATGGTCAGGTCGGGCACTTTCGGCCTGAGCGCCACGGCGGCGGGACCGTTGCCTTTGGCGTCCTTGCCATGGCAGGAAGCGCAATACGCGAGGAAGAGATCCGGCCCCCGTACGGAGCGAATCAGAGGCGGCGGCTGTTGCGGGGTTTGTGCCTGAGGCGCTGCCCGAAGCGCGGCGCCGAAGAAAGCGAGCGCCGCACAGCAAAGCACACCGCGGGCCAAAAGCTGCACGCGCCTGTGAATCAGTTCACCGTGAACTTTCAAGAGCGCCTTCACGCGATGGATTGTATAGCGACTCGGCTCTGGCGCGGCACGGAATTCAACCCGGTGGATCACGGGACTCCCCGGGCAAAGGCGGCGGAACAAATCCTAGCGATGTCCCACGCGATGGTCCTACGGACGCAAGCGCGACATCTCCGTTGATTCCGGACCAATTGCCCGCAACTCGAAAACCAGCGCACACTCCACCAGCCGCGGGCTGGGCAGCAGGAGCCGGTCAGGCGGATTTGGCTAATTTGCCGAGGCCTTCGAGCGTGCCGGCCGGAATTTCGAGCGCGGCGGCGACGACGTTTTCTTCCAGGTGAGCGACCCGCGAGGTTCCGGGAATCGGGAGCATCACCGGGGAGCGCCACAGCAGCCAGGCCAGCGCGAGCTGGGAGGGCGTAATCTTCAGCTCCGCCGCAGCGCGCTGAATGGCGCTGGCCGTGCCGGATAGCTTTCCCGCGGCGAGCGGAAACCAGGGGATGAAGCCGATGTCCGCGCGCTGGCAGTATTCGAGCACGGCTTCGGCGCCGCGGTCCGCGACGCTGTAGCGGTTCTGCACGGTCACCACCGGCACCAGTTTTCGGGCGTGCTCGATTTGCTGGACAGAGACTTCAGAAAGGCCGATGTGCTTGATCTTGCCCTGGGCCTGGAGGTCTTTCAGCGTGCCGAGCTGGTCATCTGCGGGAACTTTCGGGTCAATGCGATGGAGCTGGTAGAGGTCAATGCGCTCCCGGCGCAGGCGGCGCAGGCTGCCGTCGCAGGCCTGCCGCAGATGCTCGGGGCGGCCGTTTTCAACCCACTGGTTGGGGCCGGTGCGGGCGAATCCGCCTTTGGTGGCGATGACCAAACCCGCGGGGTAGGGGTGCAGGGCTTCGGCGATGATTTCTTCACTGACCGCCGGGCCGTAGGAATCCGCGGTGTCTATAAAGTTGATGCCCAGCTCGACGGCGCGGCGCAGAACCCTGACGCATTCCTGGCGGTCTTTGGGTTCACCCCAGATGCCGTCGCCGGTAATGCGCATGGCGCCGAAGCCGAGGCGATGGACGCGGAGATCGCCTCCGATGCGGAATTCGCCGGAATGGGCGGCGGGCTTTTCTGTGGGGGCGTGATTGGCAGTTGCGGTCTTCATTCTTCCTCCTTCCCTTCCGTTGGATGCACGGGGACGGGAGTAGGGAAGGGTTTTTGCTGCGGCACAAGGCAAAAAAACCGGCGGCGCGCGAAATCTCGCGCTTCCACAGGGCGGGGAGCAAAATTGGTAGCGGTACCGGGAATCGAACCCGGGTTTCCAGATTGAGAATCTGGCGTCCTAACCCCTAGACGATACCGCCGCTGGCCCGACGCAGAGAATCATTGGACGGGATTGTTCTTTTATAACGTCCCGGAGCGGAGAGCGTCAAGCGGGCCGAGACGCGGCAGCTTACGCGGCAGGGCGCGCGCTGTGATAGCGGGGACGGAGCGAATGGAACTTCATGCGGCAGGGATCGCACCGGTAGGCGGGCAACTTCAGGATGCGCTTGATGGGCAGAAGAAAGCCTTCCTCCACGCGGTCGCTGGAAATCTTCTGCAGGTTGGGATTGCCGCAGCGCGGGCAGTGCGCGCGGGTGAGCAGCGAAACGGGAACGTGGCGCGCGTGAAAACGGCTTTCGCAGGTGGGGCATCTCCACGGCAGCACGCCCACGGCGCTGAGCGCATAGTCATATACATCGCGGCGGCGGGACCTGCGGCAGGCGCGGCCTTTGCAAACCGGACAGACCACTTGCATAACCCCCGGCTTTCCTTGGGCGGGCGGAACGCTTCCAGATTAACAAAGAGAGAAGAAGGAGCAAGACATAACCGGAGGCGATGTTCCCACAGATCACCGATGGAGACTGCGCACCGCTCCCCGGCCTCTCCGCGGAAGCAGGAGTGAAGCGCCAGAACCGGGCGGAGCGAGGACCGCGGAACCGCTTCTGAGCCGGCACAGTGTAGAATAGCGGCGGGGGAGGCTATGGCCAGGAGGAAATCCGCCGCTCGCGGGTACACGGACGAACATGCCGGCGCGGGCATCCACGCGCGCCTTCCGGCGCTGGAATCGTGGCCCAACCAATTTCCAGGATACGAGATCACCATCCGGTTTCCGGAGTACACCTCGGTGTGCCCGAAAACGGGCCTGCCGGATTACGGCACCATCACCATCCAATACACGCCGGACAGACTGTGCCTGGAGCTGAAGGCGCTGAAGCTCTACCTTCTGGCGTACCGGAATCTGGGCATTTTCTACGAAAACGCAGTGAACCGGATGTTACGCGACCTGGTGGCCGCGGCGCGGCCGAAGCGCTGCGTGGTGCGCGGGGAATTCACGCCGCGCGGCGGATTGACCACCACGGTGGAGGCGCGCTGGCCGCGATGAAGGAAGTCCGGAGGCGGGGTGCGGGATGGACAACCTTCTGCGCGCCGTGATACTCGAATAGGAGCAGGCATTTCGCCTGCAGGAATCAAAGGAGGATGGATGAGCACGCAGCCCACGAGCCCGGCCCCGGCGGAGACCTATCAGGTCGAAACCGGCGGCACTCCGCGATGGATTTTTCTGGTCCTCGGGGTGCTTCTGGCCGGGATGATTTACCTGGTATACGCGCAGAACACGACGCGAAAGTCCCTGGAAGCAGACGTGGCGCGCGCCAACCAGCGCGCGGACCTGCTGGCGGGAAAAATCGAGCAGGCGGATTCGCGGATCGCCGACTTGAAGGGCCAGTTGGACGTGACCTCGCAAAAGCTGGGGCTGACGGAAACGGAACTGGCGCGGGCCCGGGACATCGCCCAGGGCGTCAAGAAGCAGCAGGCCGCGTCGGAACAAGCCCTGGCGGCAAAGATTGGAGAAGTGCAGCAGGAAAACGCGGCGAAACTCACCCAGGTGAGCACGGACATTTCCGGGGCCAAGACGGACATCGAAGCCACCAAGAAGGACCTGGAATCCACCAAGGCCAAACTGGACCGCACGGTGGGCGACATGGGGGTCATGAGCGGATTGATTGCCCGCAACAAAGAAGAAGTGGAGGACCTGAAGCGGCGCGGCGAACGGAACATCTTCGATTTCGACATCAAGAAAGGCGAGGCACCGCAGAAGGTCGGCCCGATCCTGATTCGCCTGAAGAAGGTGGACGCGAAAAAATCAAAGTACACCATGGACGTGATCGCCGACGACAAAACCATCGAGAAGAAGGATAAGAACGCGCTGGAGCCGGTACAGTTCTACACGCGCTCGACGCACCAACTGTTCGAGATCGTGGTGTTCGAAACGGCAAAAGACAAAGTGAGCGGCTACCTGAGCACACCGAAGTAATCACCCGCGGGGTGACACCGAGGGCGCGCATTTCCCGGGTCACAAGCAATCAGCAGTGCTTCCGTGAACGCAGGCGCGGCGGGGACGTATATGCACCCCTGCCGTTGCACGTTCGATACATGCGCGGCTCTCCGACCGCCGTGGCCGCGCCATCCAGCATAGAATCCGAGAAGCCCCGAGAGACTTCTTCAGCCCGGGAAGGAGTGGACTGCATGGTCGCCATCCGCCTGCGTATCTTTTTCCTGTTTGCATGGACCGTACTGCTTCCCCCGGCATCCTTCGCCCAGCAAAACAGTCTGGAATCGCTGCTGCCCGGCAACACCATTCTGTATTTCTCCTGGCAGGGCGAAGCAGGCATGACGGCGCACAAAGCCACCAATTCTGTGCTGCGTTTGTGGAATGATCCGGAGCTGGCGCCGGCACACTCCATGCTGGCCGCCGGCCTGCTCTCCCCGGACAGCAAAGACCTGCCGCCGCTCACCCCGGACGAGTTCAAGCAATTATTGAGCAACCCGGCGATGTTTGCGGTCTTCCGGCTGCCCGCAGGGGTGAAGCCGCACGAAAAAAAGGCCGGAGCGAAAACCGGGCTCGGCGCCTCCCACTTCGAGTCCGTGCTCCTGGGGGTGTACGACCGCGCGGGGCGAGAAAAGCTGGTGGACAAGTGCCTGCAGTGGAGTCCGCCGGGAAAGCAGGCGCCGGCCATCACCAAAACGGCGTTCCACGGCATGGAGATCGAAGAAGTGAAGAGCGGGACGGATACGAACTACCGTGTGCTGGCCGGACATTATCTGGTGTATTCGGACTACCGCGAGGTGGCCGAAGAGTGGGCGGCGAAGCTGGCCGGGGAGAATCCGGCGGCCGGCACACTGGGGGGAACGGCGGAGTTTCGCGCCGCGCGCCAGCGCGCCGGGAATGCGTCCGCGCTCTCCTTTTTCTTCAACATGCGCGTGCTGATGGAGGCGGTGAACGAGGAGACCAAGGATGAGCAGTCGCGGCGTGTGTTTCAAGCCCTGCATCTCGACCAGATCCACAGCATCGTCGGCTCGGTGAGCTTCGACGAGCCGGCCACCCGCTTCCAATTCTCCATGCTGGGCAATCTGGACCCCGGAGGCCTGCTGGGCCTGATCGCGCCGAGCCGCGCCGAATTTCCGACCATGAAAATGACCCCTGCGGGAGTGTTTTCCTACGGCGCGACGCGCCTGGACCTTTCCGCGCTCTACCGCTTCGCGCGCGCCGTATTCGAGGCCGCGGTCCCTCCCGGACAGGGGGTGGCCTTCAACCAGATCGATGATTACGCCACGAAGCAGTTCGGGATGAGCGTGAACGAGATGCTTCAGTTGCTGAGCGGAGACTTCACGTTTATCAAACAGGACCCGGAGGGCGATTTCTCCGAAAGCGTATTCATCCTGGGCGTGGAGAAGCCGGCGGACGTGTTGCACGTGATCGAGCTGCTGTTCAGCTCGGGCATCACCAGCGAGGAGACGGAAGGCGATGTGACCTATCTTTCCTTCGCTGCGCCGCAAGTCTCCACGCCGGGGAAGGCCACGGCGCAGAAGAAGTTCTACCACCTGGCCATCGGGCCCAAGATGCTGGTGATTGCGCATCGCAAGGCGGATGCGCGCTCCTACCTGGCCCGCGCCCGCGCCACCTCCGGAGAGAACAGCCTGGCCGCGGACCCCAAATTCCTGGCGGCGCGTTCGCGCCTGCCCGCGGAGCTTTCTTCCATTTCCTACGTGGACCTGACGCGCGTGGAATGGAAGGACATGGTGGACAAGTTCACCGCTTTCCAGAAGCCCGCTCCGGATGCGCAGAAGCTGGCGGAGATCAAGGCGACGTTTCCCTCTGCGGCGTTTACGCGCTATCTGCATTCGATGATTACCGGCCTGTGGAAAGACAACACCGGGATCTACTACGACGGGTATAT
>DATIYQ010000220.1:0-14215 GCA_035517515.1 Binatia bacterium | reverse complement strand
GACGCGCTGCAAAATGCGCAGGGCATGCCCGCGCTGGTGGCCGGCTTGCAGCGCGTGTATGGCCGGCGCGTCCTCTTTGCCGGCGGCTCTACCCAGGACCCCGACAACTCCGAACAGGTGATTGCGGATCTGGATCAGGGCGGCCTGGGCCTGCCGGATCGGGACTACTACACCAAAGACGACACGAAATCGAATCAGACCCGCGAGCGCTATCTGGAGCACGTGCAGAAGATCTTCGAACTGATGGGAGAGAACGCGGAAAGTTCCAAGCGGGATGCGCAGTCCGTAATCCGCCTGGAGACGGCGCTGGCCAAGGCATCGCTCACCCGCGTCGAGCGCCGCGACCCTTACAACCTGAAACACAAAATGAACGTTGCGGAACTCGGCGGCCTGGCGCCCAACTTCGACTGGAGCGCCTACTACCGAGAGGGGCGGTATCCGGCGTTCGAAACCTTGAATGTGCAGACGCCCGCGTTCTTCAAGGAAATCAGCAAACTCCTGGCCGATGAGCCGGTGGCCAACTGGAAGACGTACTTGCGGTTCCACGTGGTGGACGGTGCTTCGCCCTATCTGGGGCGCGCGTTTGTGGAGGAGAATTTCTCCTTCTACCGGAAGTACTTGCGCGGAGCCAAGGAGCTTCAGCCGCGCTGGAAGCGCTGCGTTTCCTATGTGAACCACAATTTGGATGACGCCCTGGGACAGATTTACGTGGCCCGGGTCTTTTCCCCGCAGATCAAGGAGAGCACGCTCCGCATGGTCCGCGGCATCGAGGAGGCCATGGGCCAGCGCATCCGCCAGCTGGACTGGATGAGCCCGGAGACCAAAGACCAGGCCCTGGCCAAACTTGCCGGGATTCGGAACAAGATCGGCTACCCCGACAAATGGCGGGACTACAGTTCGATTACCATCGCCCGCGACGATTTTGCCGGAAATGTGGCGCGCGCCGCGGCCTTCGAGAGCCAGCGCCAGATCAATAAAGTGGGCAAGCCGGTTGACCACGGCGAGTGGGCCATTCCCCCGACCACTGTGGACGCCTACTACGACCCGCAGATGAACGACATCAATTTCCCCGCCGGCGTGCTCCAGCCGCCGCTCTACGATCCGCGCATGGACGACGCTCCCAACTACGGAAATACCGGCGGCACCATCGGCCACGAGTTGACCCACGGCTTCGACGACGAGGGCAGCCAGTTTGACGCCAAGGGGAATCTTCGCAACTGGTGGGCCAAGGAAGACCGCCCGAAGTTTGAATCGCGCACCAAATGTGTGCAGGACCAGTATGCCCAGTATGTGGTCGTGGACGATGTGCACATCAACAGCGCGCTCACCCTGGGGGAGGACGTGGCCGATCTGGGCGGCGAGATCCTGGCGTACATGGCATGGAAGGCCGCCACCAGGGACAAAGTCCTTCAGCCCGTGGACGGATTCACCCCCGAACAACGTTTCTTCATCGGCTTCGCCCAGTGGGACTGCGCCAACGAGCGGCCTGAGAATCTGCGCGTGCGCGCCATGACCGATCCCCACTCCCCGGCCCAGTACCGCATCAATGGCGTGTTAGTGAACATGCCGAAATTCTCCGAGGCGTTTGCCTGCAAGGCCGGCCAGCCCATGGCCAAATCGCCGGAAAAGGTTTGCCGCGTCTGGTAGCGCGGCGCGCCTCGCCGGGCGTCTGCCGTGCTTTGCCCGTCTCTCGCGGCCTTGTTAGACTAGCGCTTCTTGACACTGTTCCTGCCGGCGCCCGGGAGGCTCCATGCCCTTTGCGAATGTGGATTACATAGACTTTGATTCGCTGCTGACCGACGACGAGAAACTCGTTCGCCAGACGGCGCGAGAATTTGTCGAGAACGAAATCGTTCCTATCATCGAGAAGCACAATCGCGAGGCCACATTCCCGAAGCACCTGGTGCCGAAGATGGCCGAGCTGGGATTTTTCGGCGCCAGCCTGAAGGGCTACGGTTGCGCCGGCATGTCCAACGTGGAATATGGCCTGGTGATGCAGGAGCTGGAGCGCGGCGATTCCGGCTTGCGCAGCTTCGTCTCCGTGCAGTCCGCGCTGGTCATGTATCCCATCTACGCCTATGGCACGGACGCCCAAAAAGACAAATGGCTGCCCCGGCTCCAGTCCGGCGCCGCCATCGGCTGCTTCGGGCTCACCGAGCCGCAGTTCGGCTCCAATCCCGGCGGTATGCTGGCGCGGGCGGTGCGCAAAGGCGGCCGTTACGTGCTGAACGGCGAAAAAATGTGGATCACCAGCGGCTCGATTGCAGACGTCGCCGTGGTCTGGGCCAAGACCGAAGACGGCGTGGTGCGCGGATTCCTGGTGGAAAAAGATACGCCGGGATTCAAGGCCTGGGACGTGCATGGCAAATATTCGCTGCGCGCCTCCGTCACCTCCGGCCTGGCCATGAACGATTGCGAAATCCCGGCGGAGAACCTGCTCCCCGGCGTCGAAGGGCTCAAAGGCCCGCTGGGCTGCCTCACCCAGGCGCGCTACGGCATCGGCTGGGGCGCCACCGGCGCGGCCATGGCTTGCTACGACACCGCGCTGCAATACGCCAAGCAGCGCAAACAGTTCGGCAACAAGCCCATCGCCTCCCACCAGCTCGTCCAGGAAAAACTCGCCTGGATGATTACGGAAATCTCCAAGGCGCAGTTGCTCGCCTGGCAGGTGGGCCGGCTGAAGGACGCGGGTAAAGCCGATTTCTCGAAAGTCTCCATGCTGAAAATGAACAACGTGTGGATGGCGCTCGAATGCGCGCGCAAGTCCCGCGACATCCTGGGCGCCAACGGCATCGTGGACGATTACTGCATCATGCGCCACATGAACAACCTCGAGTCCGTCTACACCTACGAAGGCACGCACGACATCCACAAACTCATCATCGGCGAAAAAATCACCGGCATCCCCGCCTACGCGTAGCGCCGGCGTCCCGCGCCGGCCTTCTGAATTCGTCTGAGGGCTTTTCGGAAACCGGGGAAAATCCGACCCCGGATGGATTCGTTCAGCCGCCCGCCACGGGCCGGCGCTACGCATGAAACCATTTCGTCGCCGCCTACGTATTGACATTCGATAGGAAGGAGCGGTATTTCTATCGTGATTCGATAGGAGGGGCCCCCGTGGGCGACAAGCAAACCGAGTTGCTGCAAGGCACGTTGGACATGCTCATCCTGAAGTCCCTGGGCCTGGGACCGCTGCACGGCCTGGGCATCTCCCGCCGCATCGAGCAGGTCACCCGCGGCACTTTCCAGGTTCGGCCCGGCTCGCTCTTCCCCGCCCTGCACCGCATGGAAGAGCAGGGCTGGCTCAGCTCCCATTGGGGCGAGTCGGAAAACAACCGCCGGGCGAAGTACTACCAGCTCACCAAGACCGGCCGCCGCCAACTCGATACCGAGACCGAGCGCTGGGGACGCATCTCGCTGGCCATCGCCCGCGCACTGCAAGCCAGTTAGGAGTCAGCGGCCATGAATTTCTTCAAGCGCCTGGACATTCTGGTACGCAATCTCTGGCGGCGCGGCCAAACGGACTGCGACCTGGACGCGGAAGTGCACGCCCACCTGGAATTGCTTGCGGACGAGAAGATAAGGCAAGGCGCCGCACCGGAAGAAGCGCGCCGTGCCGCGCGGATCGAACTTGGAAGTATTGAGCAGGTGAAAGAGGAAGTGCGCGAGGCGCGCTCCGGAGCGTGGCTCGAACAGCTTTGTGAGGACGTGCGCTACTCTGCCCGTCAGTTGCACCGCAATCCCGGCTTCAGCGCCGTCGCCATCCTCACACTCGCTCTGGGCATCGGCGCCAACACGGCCATTTTCTCCGTTGTGAACAGCGTCCTGCTGCGGCCACTTGCGTATCCCCATGCGGAGCGCTTGTACCTCGTCCGTGAGATCGTTCCGCAGTGGTCCAAGTTTTCCCCCTTTCTCCTCGCCAACCTCCCCGATTTTCAAATCTGGCGGAAGCAGGTTCATTCCTTCGAAGACGTGGCCATCGCTGAATCCACCAGCGCGATTCTTTCCGGAGCGGGCGAACCAGAACGCATTCATGGCGTCCGCGCCTCCGCAAATCTCCTCGATCTCCTCGGAGTGCGACCTGTACTCGGGCGCACGTTTGTGCCGGAAGAAGACGAGCCCGGCCGCGGGACAGCGGTCATCCTCACGGACGATTTCTGGCGCAGCCGTTTCAATGCCGACTCCGGATTGGTGGGCCGGACCATTTATCTTGACGGTGCGCCTCACCTGGTCGTCGGCATTCTCCCTGGCTCGTTCCGGCTGCCCGCCGCGCTCCAGGGACTGGACAGCCTCCATCATCGTCAGGACTTCGTCCAACCGCTCAATGGCCCGGAAGACTATGAGCGGGATCTGATCGGCGAATTCGATTTCGGAGCCGTGGCACGCCTCAGGCCCGGCGTGAGTCCGGAAGCTGCGCTCGCGGAACTCAATACCGTCCAGGCCCAAATTGCGCAGCGGGCGCGCCAGGGCCTCGACCTGCGCGCCAAGCTGCTTCCCGCGGAAGAGGGGATTGTCGGGCCGGCGCGCCACGGTCTGGTGTTTCTCCTAGGCGCCGTCTCCGCAGTGCTGTTGATTGTCTGCGCGAATCTCGCCGGTCTTCTGCTCGCCCGCGTTCCCGGGCGCATGCGCCAGGCGGCAGTGCGCAGGGCGCTCGGCGCCACGCGCCTGCGTCTGGTCCGCCAGTTGCTCACGGAGAGTTTTCTACTCAGCCTCTCTGGAGGCGTGCTCGGCCTGTGGATTGCCTCTCTCGGGGTGAAGTGGTTCGTTCTCGTGGCGCCTCTCAGCCTTCCACGCCTCGATGAAGTGCATATGGACGCCAGCGTCCTGGTATTCGCATTTCTGGTTACTGGAATCACCGGCGCTCTGTTCGGTGTCTTGCCGGCCTGGCGCATCACGCGCGCCCAGCCCATCGATGCACTGAAGTCCGCATCCGCGGCCATTACGCACAGCCCCCGCATCCGCCACGCCCGCGAAACGCTGGTTGGGTTTGAAGTCGCGCTGACCACGATGCTCCTGATTCTCGCCGGCCTGCTCACCGCCAGCTTGGGGCGGATCCTGCGTGTCGATGCCGGCTTTGCCGTCGAAAACATTCTCGCAGCCGAGGTGGACTTGCCCCCGCAGACTTATTCCTCACTGCCGGACCGGCTCCGGTTCTATGACCGTGTCCTCGAAGGGGTTCGTGTCCTTCCTGGAGTGCGCGACGCGGGCTGGGTGAGCCTCATGCCTCTCTCCGGACAGGGAAGCGTCACCGGCATCGGCCTACCCGGCAGGCAGCGTGTTCCCGACGAGAATCCCGCAGCAAACTACCGCCCCGTTAGTTCCGGCTATTTCCGTGCCATGGGCATTCCTCTTCTGCAGGGGCGCGTTTTCACCGAGGCCGACCGCGGGCGAAAAGTCGTGGTGATCTCCAAGAGCATCGCCGACCGCTTCTGGGCCGGCAGGGATCCCATCGGGCAAATCTGCGTTACCCAATGGGCCGGAGACGTGGAAAGCAAAGTGATCGGCGTGGTCGGCGATATTCGCACCGTGCGCCTGGAAGACACGCCGCTCCTCATGGTCTACGTGCCTCATTGGTTCAACGAAATCAGCGTGCCCGCGTCCGCCTCCATCATCATCCGCACCTCCATGGACCCGGCGGCTTCGGCCGCCTCCATCCACGGCTTGATCCACCGCGTGGACCCCGAGGTGCCGATTGTCGCCTTGCGGCCCATGACCCAGATCGTCTCGGAGTCGGTCGCGCCGCGCCGCTTCCAAATGCTTCTGGTTCTCACGTTTGCTCTCTCTTCCCTTTTTCTCGCCTCGCTGGGCATCTTCGGCGTGATTGCCTACTCCGTCGAGCAGCGCCGCCACGAGTTGGGCATCCGCCTCGCGCTCGGGGCTCAGCTCCAGGATTTGCGCCGCATGGTGCTGCGGCAGGGCATGTCCCCGGTCCTGGTTGGTGTGGCCGCAGGGATCGTGGGGGCAACACTCGCCGGCCGCCTGATCCGCAGCCTTCTCTTCGGGGTCAGCTCTTATGACCCACTGACGATCGCCGGCGTGGCGCTGCTGGTCGTCGCCGTGTCGTGCGCCGCTTGCTATCTCCCCGCGCGCCGCGCAGCAGGCGTGGACCCGCTGATCGCGTTCCGGTACGAATAGGAGACCGTCATGTCGCTCTTCACGTTCATTCGGAATCTGCTCCGGCGGCAACGCGCCGCGCGTGATCTGGATGACGAAGTGCGCGCGCATCTGGAATTGCTCACCGAAGAGAAACGCCACCAGGGCATGGGACTGGAGCTGGCGCGCCGTGCCGCGCGGATCGAACTGGGTGGCATCGAGCAGGTGAAAGAGGAAGTGCGCGAGGCGCGTTCCGGCATTCTGCTGGAACAGCTTGGGCAGGACATTCGCTACGGCGTGCGCCAATTGCGCCGCAATCCGGGTTTCACGGCCGTGGCTGTTCTGACTCTGGCCATAGGCATCGGCGCCAATACCGCCCTCTTCAGCGTGGTCAATACCGTGCTCCTGCACCGGCTTCCCTTCCCCTGGCCGGAGCAGTTGGTGACCATCGCGGAGACCGATCCCGATTCCACCACCAATGTCACCGTGGACTTCACTACCACCTACGACCTCCGCGCACGCAGCCGGCTCTTTCAAAGCATGTCACTGACGCGTTCCGGGGGCGGAGCGCTATTCGAGAACGGAGAGCCGGAACGCTTGACCGGCCGGCGCGTCAGTTACGATTTTTTCGAAACGCTGGGCGTCCGGATGGCCCTGGGCCGCTCCTTTCTCCCCGAAGAGGACCGGCCGGACAATCGCCATTTCGCCATCCTGAGCCACGAACTCTGGGTGCGCCGGTTCGGCTCCGATCCCGGAGTGATCGGCCGGGTGATCCACCTCACCGACTCCGCCTTTACCGTGGTGGGAGTTCTGCCCGCTGGATTCCACGGGCAATTGATTCCCGGAGCCGAGGAACTTCCGGAGATTTATACGCCGCTGGGCTATGACCTGGCCGACCCTTCCGCGTGCCGGGGCTGCCAGCACCTTCGCCTGATCGGCCGTCTGAAGCCCGGCGCGACCGTGCCCGCGGCAAACACGGAGCTCAACGCCATCATGAACCGGATCGTGAGCGAGCACCCCGCCAGCTACGCTCGCGATTCCGCGGTCCGCGTGGAATCCCTGAGGAATCGCGTCCTGGGCCGTGTGGGCCCCGCACTGTGGGTGTTGCTGGGCGCGGCAAGTTTTGTGCTGCTCATTGCCTGCTCGAATGTGGCCAACCTGATCCTCGCGCGCGCCACCGGCCGGACCCGGGAAATGGCCGTGCGCGCCGCATTGGGAGCAGGCAGGCGCCGGCTGGCCTGCCAACTCCTCACGGAAAGCCTGCTCCTCGCTTTCTCCGGCGGGGCCGCGGGCTTCGCGCTGGCGTGGTGGGGAACGCGGCTGCTGGCATCGCTGGCTCCCGCGGAGATTCCCCGGCTCGACGAGATGCGCGTGGACACTGCGGTGCTGCTCTTCGCCCTGGGGATCAGCCTGCTCACGGGAATTCTCGCCGGGCTGGCGCCCGCCGTGCGCGCGGCGCGGGTGGAGCTGAACGAAACGCTGAAGGATGCCTCGAAATCCACGGAGGGCCGATCGCGCCGGGGCATGCGCCGGGCGCTGGTGACGGCAGAGGTCGCCCTCGCCTTTCTGCTGGCTGTGGGCGCGGGCCTGATGGCCAAGACCCTATTCCGGCTGCTGAATGTCCATCCCGGCTATGACCCCCACAATGTGCTGACGCTCTCCACCTTTGTCTACGGCACGCGGTACCAGCAGCCGGAGGTCGAATTGAATTATTACCAGCAGGCCTTCGAGCGTCTCCGGGCCACACCCGGCGTCGAAAGCGTTGCCATGACCAGTGTGCTGCCCATGGGAGATTTCGACCGGCGCGGATTCCACATCCAGGATCGGCCCCTGGCCAATGAGTCCGATGCCCCGGCCGCGGATACTTACTCCGTCACGCCCGACTATTTCCGCGTGATGAGGATTCCAATCCTGCGTGGCCGGGCATTCACGCGAAACGACGTGGCCACTTCGGAGCGCGTGGCCCTCATCAGCGAGTCCTGTGCGAAATCACAATTCCCGGGCGAGGACCCCATCGGCAAACACATCCAGCTCGGCGGCCGCAACGACAAAAAGCCCTGGCTCACCATCGTCGGCGTGGTGGGGGACGTGAGGCAGTACGGGCTCGACCGGCCCTCGCTCATGGAGGCCTACATCGCCCAGGCGCAGGACGTCAACTTCACCTACTCGCTGGTGGCCAGAACCACCGCGGACCCGCGGCAGCTCGAGCGCTCCGTGCGTGCGGCTTTCTACGAGGCGGATAAGACTCTGCCCGTGTACATGGTAAAGCCACTGGAAGACTATGTTGCCGCCACGCTCGCCGAGCGCACGTTCACCCTTGCCTTGCTGGCGTTGTTCGGCGTCCTGGCTCTCGTCCTTGCTGCCGTCGGAATCTACGGCGTAATTTCCTACCTGGTGAATCAACGAACCCGCGAAGTGGGCATCCGCGTTGCCCTGGGAGCTTCGCGAAGCGAAGTGCTGGCCATGGTCCTCCGGCAGGGGATGGGGCTGGCCGGCCTGGGTTTGGGCCTGGGGTTTTGCGCTTCTCTGTTGCTGACCCGGCTTCTGGCTAGTCTGCTCTTTGAAGTCCGCGCCACCGATCTGGCTACCTCTTTTGCCGCCGCACTGCTGCTGGCTGGAGTGGCCCTGCTGGCCTGTTATCTGCCCGCGCGCCGCGCCGCGCGCGTGGATCCGATCGTCGCCCTGCGTTACGAATAGGAGCGCGCCGTGCGAACCCTTCATGGTCTGCGAGCTCTGCTCCACAACCTGTTCCGCCGTGAGCACATCGAGGACGACTTGGATGCCGAGGTTCGCGCTCACCTGGACCTGCTGGCCGACGAGAAAGTGCTGCAGGGGATGTCGCCACCCGCGGCTCGCCGCGCCGCCCGCATCGAGCTGGGCGGTATCGAGGAGTTAAGAGAAGAAGTCCGTGAGGTGCGCACGGGTGCCTGGGTCGATGCGTTCGTTCAGGATTTCCGTTTCGGCGCGCGCCAGCTCCGCCGCAATCCCGGCTTCACCGCGGTCGCCGTGCTCACTCTGGCCCTGGGGGTGGGCGCGAACACGGCCATCTTCAGCGTCATTGATGCAATCCTTCTGAAGCCGCTGCCTTATCCCCATTCCGAGCAACTCTACCTGCTCTTCCAGGAGAACGAGCACGATCGCAAGGCTCAGCGCGGCTGGTCCTACTCCGATTTTCAGGAGTTGCGCGAGCACAACCACGTGTTCAGCGAGATCGCCGGCATGGGGCGGCACGAACTCACCGTGACCGGCCATGGCGAGCCCACCGTGGTCGCCGCAATGGTCGTAACGCCGGGGTTCTTCTCTCTGCTCGAAACGAACCCCCTCGCCGGCCGCTGCCTCACGCCGGAGGACGCAAAGCCCGGCGCTCCCCCGGTGGTGGTTCTGAGCGAGGATCTGTGGCGGGGATTCTTTCAGGGCGATGCGCGTGTCATCGGCGCCTCGATCAACCTGGATAAGCGTCCATTTACCGTCGTGGGCATCATGCCGCGGGCATTCCGTCCGGCCCTGGCGCAAAGCAAGCTGCTTTGGATTCCGGTGGCGCAGGACCCGCTCTTTGGCCCCTGGGTTTCCAACCGGAATGTCCATTTTCTACCCCTGACTGCCCGGCTGATGCCTGGCGTCACGGTGACCCAGGCGCAGGCGGAACTTGAGACCATCAACGCGCGCCTGATTCAAGAATTTCCGGCAGAGAACACGGGCTGGGCAGTTCGCATGTCGCCGCTGCGTCAGCTTGTTGTGGGCGATGTGCGGCCAGCCCTGCTGATGCTGTGGTGGGCCGTGGCGCTGGTGTTGCTAATTGCGTGCGCGAACATCGCCAACCTCCTCCTTGCGCGCGCCACCGCGCGCTCGCGGGAGATCGCCGTCCGCGCCACGCTGGGCGCGGGCCGCGCCCGGATAGTCCGCCAATTGCTAAGCGAATCCGTGGTGCTCGGCTTGCTGGGCGGCGCGGCCGGTGTGGCACTGGCGTATTGGGGCGTCCACGCCCTCAGTTCGCTGCTGCCGCAAAGCCTGCCCCAGGTGAACACGATCCGCGTGGATGCCGGGGTCCTCGGTTTTGGGCTGGTGCTTTCCCTGCTCGCGAGCTGCGCGTTCGGGCTCGCTCCGGCCTTTCTCGCGGCCAACCAGGGTTTGCAGACCAGCTTGCGTGAAGGAAGCGCCGGCGCCGGCGAAAGCAGCATCAGCCGGAGCGTACGCCGCGTGCTGGCCGTGGCAGAGACCGCGCTCGCCATGGTTCTGCTCCTGACCGCGGGATTGCTGCTGCGCAGTTACGCAGGAATGGTGGCAATGAGTCCCGGGTTTGCGGCTGAACGCGTCTTGAAAGTGAATCTGGCCCTGCCCCGGACCCAGTATTCCACGCCGCAGCAGTGGCTGGCCTTTACCGATGAATTGCTGGCGCGAATTCACGCCCAGCCGGGATTGCAGGAGGCCGCGCTCGTAGTTCCCACGCCGATTGCCGACCGCAACGTCACCCTGCCCTTCGACATCGTAGGCAGCCCGGCGCTCTCCGCAGGCGCGTTCCGGAGGGCGAATTACGTGGCGGTGAGCCCCGGCTATTTTCGTATGCTGCAAATCCCGCTGCTGGCCGGGCGCAGCTTCGATGAAAACGACAGCATGTCACGCCCCCGCGTGGCGCTGATCAGCAAAACGATGGCGCGGATTTACTTCCCGGATCAGGACCCCATCGGGAAGCAGCTCCGCTTCGCGTTCCCCCCGGATAGCGACGCACCGCGCGAGATTGTGGGCATTGTGGGCGACGTGAGCGATGTTGGGCCGGGCACGGATCCCGGCCCGATGATGTACGTGCCGTTTGCCCAGTCACCCCTTGCCGGTGCGGACTTGTTGGTTCGCAGCCCACTGGAAGCCGCCGTGGTTCTGGCCGCCATTCGTCGGGAGGTAGCCCAAGTGGACAAGGACCTGCCGCTCGGGGACATCGAGCAACTCCCCGAGGCCATCCACAGCTCGCTGGCCCAGCCCAGGTTTCGCACCCTTCTGCTCACGCTCTTTGCGGCCATGGCCCTGGTGCTCGCGGCGACCGGAATCTTCGGCGTCATTTCTTATTCGGTCTCTCGACGCACGCAGGAAATCGGGGTGCGTATGGCTCTGGGCGCCTCGCGCGGCACGATTCTGCGTATGGTGCTGGGAGAGACGCTGGGCCTGGCGCTCACAGGGCTGGCACTGGGCGTGCCGTGCGCGCTCGCTGCCTCGGGCCTGTTCCGTCACATGCTCTTCGGGGTTTCCGTGGCTGACCCCGCGACGCTGGCGGCAGTCGCCTTCGCGCTCGTGGCCGCGGCGGTCCTGGCTGGATACGTCCCCGTGCGCCGCGCTATGCGCGTAGATCCCATGGTGGCGCTGCGCCACGAATAGGAGATGCTCAATGCCTAGGCTCCAAGGATTGCGCAGCCTTTTCCGCAACCTGTTGCGTCGCGACCGTACCGAACGCGACCTGGACGCGGAGGTGCGTGCCCATCTGGATCTGCTCATCCAGGAAAAACTCCGTGAGGGACTTCCACCGGATGAGGCGCGCCGCGCCGCGCCCATCGAGCTCGGCGGCGTCGAGCAGTTAAAGGAGGAAGTGCGCGCCGTCCGCGCGGGCGCCTGGCTCGAGCAGCTTTGGAAGGACCTCCGCTACGGCGCGCGGCAATTGCTCCGGCATCCGGGCCTCACATTTGTCACCGTGCTCACTCTTGCGACGGGCATCGGCGCAAACACGGCGATGTTCAGTATGGTCAACGGGGTGCTGCTGCGCCCGCTGCCTGTGCCCTCGCCCGAGCGGATCGTGGTCCTGGCCATTGCTGAAAAAGGCTCAGCCCTCGGCGCGCAGGGGTTCTCCTATCCGGAATTCACGGAGTTCCGGGCAGAAGCCGGCTCATTCTGCGACATCCTGGGCGCGGCGCTGGCTGGGCCGGAAGTTGGCTTTACCGCCGGGGATCGCACCGAATCCATATCGCTCACCGCGGTCTCCAACAATTATTTTTCCGGCTTGGGCGTGAACCCGGCCGTCGGCCGGCTGTTGCAACCGGGCGAAGGAGAAACGCCCGGAGAGCAAGGCGTGCTCGTCCTGGGCTATTCATATTGGCTGCGGAGGTTTGGGGGTGATCCCGACATCGTGGGCCGGAAAGCGCGCATTGCAGGTATTCCGGTGTCCATCATCGGCGTAACGCCGAAGGATTTCTATGGATCGCACTCCATCTTTGACATCGAAGGCTACGTCAGCCTGAGCACCATTGCCCAGGATGAGCACTGGAAGAAAATCTGGACCGATCGCGGCATGCGCATGATTCTGGCCATGGCGCGGCTCAAAGCGGATGTGAGCCGCACGCAGGCACAGGCGCGGCTGGACGTGATCTCCGCCCGCTTAGCGAAGCAATACCCGGCCACGGACGGCCGGGTCACTGTGCGTGTGATTCCGGAGCGGCTGGCGCGCCCCATCCCCTATGCGAATAATCCCGTCCTCGTGCTCTCCGGGCTGTTCCTCGCGCTTACGGGACTAATTCTGCTGCTGGCTTGCGGAAATGTGGCCAACATCCTGATTGCGCGCGCGTCCGTGCGCCGCGCCGAAATGGCCATTCGCACGGCACTGGGCGCCGGACGCGGCAGGCTAATCCGCCAGTTGCTCGCAGAAACGATGCTGCTGGCCATTCTGGGTGGATGTCTGGGTGTGCTGCTGGCGGTGTGGCTCAACCGCATGCTGGGTACGGTGCATTTTCCCAGTTTTCCGGTGCGCCTGGATTACGGCCTCGATTGGCGGGTTTTTGCCTTTGCCCTGGCGGCGGCCTGCGGAAGCGGAATCGCGGCCGGAATCTCTCCAGCCATCCGCGCCACGCACGCGAATATACATGTGGTTCTGCATGGCGGAAGCGGCGGCGACTCCTCTGTCCGCGATGTGCATCGCGTGCGTGGGGACCTGATGGCGGCTCAGGTGGCCGGCTCGTTGATGCTGCTGATCGTCGCCGGCCTGTTCGTGCGCAGCCTGCAATCGGCCCAGGAAACGTACTTGGGGATTGACCCCGGCCCGGTACTGAACCTCACGCTCGACCCACAGACCAGCAATTACGACCGCACGCAAACCACGGAGTTCTATCGGGCCCTCGAAGCCCGGCTTTCCGCCTTGCCGGGCGTCGAGTCCGTGTCCCAGGCCGCTTTCGTTCCCATCGAGTCGCCGCCGGATCGGCGGCCCGTCTACGTGCCAGACCGCCCTTTGCCGCCCGGCCAGCGGCCTCCAACCGCGCTCTACAATCGCGTGGATGCGGGCTACTTCAAAACGCTGCGGGTGCCCATTCTCCGCGGCCGGGGAATCTCCGCTGCCGACGACGAAAATGCCCCTGCCGTGGCCATCATCAATCAGACCATGGCGGACCAGTTCTGGCCGCACGAGGATCCGATCGGCAAGCGATTTCAAGTGAAGGAATCGAGTGCCCCGATCATCGAAGTGGTCGGAGTGATGCAGGACGGGAAATACCTGAGCATCGGCGAGGATCCGCAGCCCTATTTCTGCGTGCCGCTGCTCCAGGACTTCGTTTCACGCCGCGTGCTCCAGATCCGCTCATCGCGTCCTCTGGCGCCGCTGGGCGATGAAGTGCGGAGTGAACTCACCCGCGTGGCGCTGGGTGTGCCGGTGCTGGGCCTGCGAACAATGCACGATGCGATCGCCGGCGCCAAAGGACTGTTCATGTACCGCCTGGGGGCTTCACTGGCGGCGGCCATGGGTGCTCTGGGCCTGCTGCTCGCGGTGATAGGCGTCTACGGCATGGTGTCCTATGCCACCGCGCAGCGCACCCACGAAATCGGAATTCGCCGTGCGCTCGGTGCTTCTTCCGCCGACATCGGCAAACTGGTGCTCGGGCGGGGAATGCAGGTGATCATCGGCGGAGTCTTGGCAGGCCTGGTCGGGGCCTGGTTGCTTTCCCGGGTGATGGCTGGCTACCTGCTCGGCGTAAGTTCGAATGATTCGCTGACCTATTGCGGTAGCACGCTGCTGATTTGCGCGGTGACGCTGCTGGCCAGTTGGATTCCCGCTCGGCGTGCGCTGCGTGTGGATCCAATGATCGCCCTGCGCCACGAATAACTTTGCGTTTTCTTCGCCTGCGGGCCATGGCAAGATCTGCGCGTGGCTTCCCGCTCC
>DATIYQ010000219.1:0-5133 GCA_035517515.1 Binatia bacterium | reverse complement strand
AGTTGCTGCGCTCTGCCATCGCATCGCCATCCTGCATGACTCTCGGATTCTGGAGTGCGGGACGCCGCAGAGGATTTTCGAATCGCCCCGGCATGAATATACCCGGCGGCTGGTGGCCGCGCTGCCCAAGGTGTCCTTCAGAAGCGATGCCCGCTCCGATGATGCGCCGATCCCGGACGAGGCCCTCGTCGATACCTACGGGGAGTGACCATCCATCTGCAAATGTCATCCCTCCAGCCGGCCCTGAGCGGGCGTAGTTCAATGGCAGAATAGAACCCTTCCAAGCTTCGGACGTGGGTTCGACTCCCGCCGCCCTCTCCATACTTACCATCAGACAATTGACCGACGACCGTTTGGAGCAGTGTCTGCGCTGCTTCGCCGCCAGGTGAGCAGTTGCGACTGGCAGCTTGCGGCGCGGGCTAAGGAATTTCCCCTTGACGTGTGCGGGCCGGAAGCAGTATTCGAGAGTTTATGCGCACAGAATTTAACTCAAGAGGTAAGACTTTGCGGTTCTTCAGAGATCGATATGCCCTCGCCTGCGCAATGGGCCTGGCACTGCTCAGCCTGTCTGCGGCGCCTGCCCGGACTGCGGGCGGTCAGCAGCCGAGCGCCGCCCACTTCTCCACCTCGGCCCGGGTGCTCTACCAGCTTGCCACGCAGGCGGAGGCCCCGGCCGACGCGGATGTAGTTGTGGTGGACGATGAAGAGAGTGTGAGATTCGACGCGGACGGCAAGTGCACTCGTACCGTATACGTAGTTTACCGGGTGCTGAACCAAAAGGGAGTGGACGGCTGGAGCGACGTTGAGATGAATTGGGAGCCCTGGGCGGAAGAGCGGCCTGATCTGCGCGCACGCGTGATCACCCCGGATGGCGTGGAGCTTCCGCTCGATCAGAAAACCATTACCGACGCGCCGGCGAAAGAGAGCCAAGAAAGCGTGTTCAGTGACCGCCGGGTCTTGCGCGCGCCGCTACCGGCCATTGCTCCCGGTTCGGTGGTCGAAGAAGAAGCGACGTTCCGGCGTACGCAGGCATTTCCAGGTGCGGGCCTGGCAGAGCGCGATTACTTTGGCCGGCCCGTGCCGGTTGGCCGTACTGTGCTGGAGCTAGACGCACCCACGGGCCTGCCGCTGCGCTACGACTTGCAACTGCTGCCGGACCTGAAGCCGCAACGCACGGAATCGGGGGGCCGGGTACACATCGTTTTCGAAGCCGCGGCCAGTAGCGCGCTGGACGATGCGGACAGCAATTTGCCCAGCGATGTGCCGGAGGCTCCGAACGTCGCCTATGCGACGGGAGCCTCCTGGCAGGCGATTGCGGAAGAGTATTCCAAAATCGTGGACCGGCAGATTGCCGGGGCCGAGCTTACTTCTGTGCTCTCCCCGCTCACTGCCGGCAAATCCACGCGCGAGGAGAAAGCCGCGGCCATCCTGCAATTCGTATCGGGCCACATTCGTTATACGGGCGTTGAATTTGAAGAAGCCTCGGTGGTGCCGCGGCGGCCTGCGGAAACGCTAAGCCGCGCCTACGGGGACTGCAAAGACAAAGCGGCGCTGCTGGTGGCACTGTTTCGCGGCGCAAATATTCCAGCCTATGTAGCGTTGCTCAATGTTGGGAACACGCAGGACCTTCCCGCAAAGCTGCCGGGGATGGGCTGGTTTGATCACGCCATCGTGTACGTCCCCGGCTCTCCCGCCCTGTGGATTGACGCTACCGACGAATATGCGCGCCTGGGCGAACTGCCCGCGGCGGACCAGGGGCGGCTTGCGCTGGTGGCGCGCCCCGAAAGCCAGGAGCCGGAGCTGATTCCGGTGTCCTCTTCGCAGGAGAACACGGTGGTGGAACGGCGCGAATTCCATCTGGCAGAGAATGGAGCGGCGCGTATCGTGGAAACTTCTCTGCCCCAAGGGACCCTTGAATCAGCCTACCGCCGTTCCTATGCGGACAAGGCAGACAAATCGACGAAAGACAATCTGACGGACTACATTAAAGGGCAATACCTCGGCGAAAGATTGGACCGTTTTGATCGCTCGGATCCCTCAGATCTCAACAAGCCGTTTGAAATGGTGCTGGAGTGCGCAAAGGGCAAGCGGGGATACACCGACCTGAGCTCGGCGGTTGTGGCCATTCGGTTCGACACGCTCTTCAACTGGCTGCCTTCCGAACTTCGGCAGCGCGAGAAGGAGGAGGATCTGAAGAACGAAGCGCAGAGCGGGAAGAAGCCGAAAAAGAAGCGGACCGCGGACTACCAGCTGAATGAAGCCTTCGTCACGGCCTGGGAGTACACCATTTACCCGCCACCCGGTTTCCGGCCGAAACCGTTGCCGCAGAATGCCCGGCGCGCGCTTGGGCCGGCGCTGCTGGTGGAGGAATTCAAGGCGGAGAACGACGGCGTGGTCCACGCCACCATCCGCTTCGATACGGTGAAGCGGCGCATGACGGTTGCGGAGGGCACAGCACTGCGGAATGCGGTGGCTGACATTCTGGATGGCGAGCCCATCGAAATTTATTTCGAGCCCGTGGGCCTGGCGCTTTTCAGTGAAGGCCGGGTGCGCGAGTCGCTCAAATCGTACCGGGATCTGATCGCGCTGCACCCGAACGAGGCCGTTCATCACCTGCAACTGGCGAACGTGCTTTTGGAGGCCGGCATCGGAGAAGCCGCGCGGACCGAAGCCCGGACTGCGGTCCAGCTGGAACCGAACTCGGCCATGGCGCAGAGCACGCTGGCGCAAATTCTGGAATACGACGTTGTTGGTCGGAAGTTGCGCCCGGGGAGTGATTTTGCCGGGGCGGAGGCGGCGTTCCGCACAGCGGAAAAGCTGGACCCAGAGGACAAAACCATCCCAGCGAATCTGGCGCTGCTGCTGGAGTACAACCACTGGGGACTGCGCTATGGCCCCGGAGCGAAGCTGGCGGAAGCGGTGGAAGAGTATCGCAGGCTTTCGGCACAGGAACTTTCGCGCTATGGATTGCAGAATAATCCGAGCTTTGCTCTGTTTTATTCCGGCAAATTCCAGGAGGCGCGGCAGTCTGCAGTAAGTCTGAATCCGCAGCCGGTTGCGCTCATCGTGGCCTGCGTCACGGCCCTGGAGGGCTCGCCGACCGGCCTGGCGGAGGCGCGCAAGCGCACCACCAGCGAAGACCAGTTTAAGCAGATCGTCCGCAGCGCCGGGTACATGCTGGCAAATCTCCGGCGGTACGCGCTGTCCGCGGATTTGCTGGAAGCGGGCGCCTCCGGGGAGAATGCTTCGGGGACCGCGGCGGACGCGGTGACCTATCGCAAGACCCGGCCGCGCGAGGAAATTCAATTTGCAGACGATCCCGCGGGATTGGCTCTGCGCTATTTCCTGGCGGAGTCCGACCCGGATGTGACCGTCGAGACAATTCGCGCACTATGCAGCCATAACGGAGCGGAAGTTCTCGCCGACCCGGCCATTGTGGAGCTTCGCGCTAAAGAGCAAAGAAAGACTCTGAGCGCAAAGTCCCGCGGAGGCCTGTTTGCCGACATCGGGCTGGACACCGCAATTACCAGAGCACAACCAAAGGTGGAAGGAGATGATGCGACGGGTTACAGAGTGACCTTGTGGCCTTCCGCCAGCTATGAAGCGGTCATCTATGTGGTTAAAGAGATGGAGAAGTATAAAGTACTTGGCAAGCCTTCCCAACCTGCGGCTCTCGGCCTGGAGGTGCTGGACCGAGTCGCGGCCGGGAACCTTGCCGGGGCGCGTACCCTTCTCGATTGGGAGCGGGAGGAGTGGCATCTAGCGGGAGGCGATGACCCGCTGGCGAGTGGAGCGTTCCCGCGTCTGTGGACCCGGGGGAGAAATGGCGATGCCACGGCGATGAGGGTGGCGGCCGCCGCCCTTATGACGGCGAGCTTGAAAACCGCGGATCGCGCCCTGGCAATCTTGGAGCCAGCGGAAGCCGCCGCTACGAACGAGATAGACAAGGTGAACCTTCTGATAGGCAGGCTCGCAGGCTATTGGAGGCCGAAGAATTACTCCAAGACGCTGATCGTGAGTAGTGAATTGGCCAAAATGTACCCGGAGTCCAATAACATGTTCTATTTCGAGCGGGTCTGCCTGTTGGCCATGGGAAAGTTTCAGGAAGCTCGCCGCCTAGCCGAGGAACGGCTCCAGCGCCTGCCCGGGGACCTCGAAGCAGAACGGGCGCAGGCATCGATTGCAGAAGCTGAGGGTGATTTCGCCGCAGCGCGCGGCGTGCTCATCAAGCTGCGCGACCAGGGAAAGGCAACAGGAACGGATCTGAATAACCTTGCCTGGGATGCGCTGTTCACTGGGAGAGTGGAGGGTTCCGACGTGGAAGATGCCCTTAAGGCCACGCAACTGGATCAGCGCCTCCCGTCATCACTTCATACGCTTGGCTGCGTGTACGCGGTGACCGGCAAAACCAAGGCGGCGCGCGAAGTGCTGGTCCAGGCCATGGATGCCTTGAACCTGGACGAGCCGGACGACAATTATTGGCTGGCGTTCGGTCTGATTGCGGAGCAATACGGGGAATATCAAACAGCCCGGGCGGACTACTCCCGCGTACACAAACCGGAATTCCCGAGACAGAATCCCAACTCCAGCTACCAACTTGCCCAGATTCGCCTGAAAGCACTGGAGGGCGGAAAAGAATAAGTGCCACCCGCTGAGCGGCGCTGCGATTCCAGATTCGAAAACCCGTACTAGATTTCCGAGTTCCAAAGCTCCATCTCGGGCTGGGTCAGTCTAAACTGGGGACAGCTCGCTCACTTGACGACGGTCTTCCAACATTGGGCTCCAACGAGTGCGCGACGCCACAAAAACGGCTGCTCCGGCGAACTGTGGTCATCCCCGTCGAAAGACACAAGAGCAACATTCCGGAGGCGCCCGCACAGACTCCTACCGTAGACGGAGCATGCCCCGCTGCGGTACAACTTCTTGCGCAGTTTCCTGTGCGAGGAGCACTCATAATGCAGAGAATACGGACCCTGTTTGCCGCAATCCTCGTCGCTGCGCTGGCTTGCTCAGCGGTCGCCGGACAGAAGCCTGGCGCCGGCGGCAAAGCGCTCACGCCTTCGGAGTTTCTGGGATTCGAAGTGGGCGCGGACCGCAAACTTGCCGACTACCGGCAGATTTCTTCCTACTTCA
>DATIYQ010000218.1:0-6389 GCA_035517515.1 Binatia bacterium | reverse complement strand
CGGCGTCTGCTGCGTGGCATCCGGAGCCGCTGGCGACTGATCCTGCTGCGCAGGCGCCGATTGTCCCGGCGCCGCCTGCGGCGTCGTACTGCCCTGGGTCTGCGTCTGCTGCGGAGGATTCTGCTGTGTCTGCTGCGCAGGACTCTGCTGCGTCTGCTGCGGGTGGGCGCTCACCGGCAGGCCCACCAGGCCCATGGCTATGATGATTGCCAGGAGGGGTTGCCACAGTCTCTGTTTGCCGTTCATGGAGACCACCCTTTAGGACCCGGGAAATCAACCGCATTATACGCCAGACTCGATGCCCTGCACATCTCCTACTTAGATGGCAGGCACCGCGGAAGTGTCTCCCCGGGCTGTGCTTTCCAGCCATCGTCCCGGGCCCCGTCGCCTCTCGCACTCCCCCGTTGGATTCTGTGCCACCCTCCCTAGTGCACCCTGCGGCGCGGCTGCGTTGACGCCGCATCCGTCAAACTGTAAAGTCTTAGCCGCGCGGGGTTTGAGGGATGGCGGCTCGCAAAATCCAGGTCGGGCAAGTGTGGAAAAAAGAGGGGACGGGAGAGGAGTACCTGGTCACCAAGGTCTACTCCGAAGCCCTGGCCACCTATGCCATGCTCACCCCGGCCGGTTCCGAGTCCGACAACCGCATCCGCGCCCGCGTGGAGCGCACCGCCGACGGCCAGAACCTCCCCGGCTTCATCTTCGCCCAGGAAGAAGTGGGAGACTGACCACCCGCCCCGCGCATCGCCGCGCTGAGTCGCCGCCTTCACCAATTTTCAAACGCCAGCCCGAAGGCTCTCGAGTGCGAGAGGCGCCGTCTTTCCGCCGGCTCTCGCCTTCTTCGCCTCCCCCGTACCGCCGGCGTCCCGCTCCGCCCTGCTCACAGGCTCCGCACCGGCAGCGCCACTACGTCTTCCACCTGCATCAGCTCTTTCACTACAAACGGCTCGCCGTAGCGCACTCCGATCATCTGGCCGTAATATCGCGCCAGCAGTTCCATTTCCTCCGTCAGGTGGTCAATGGCCAGGAACACCTTCGTCCGCGGCGCTTTCCGTCCCGGCAGGAATTGAGAGCCGAAACTGGCAATCGCCCTCCGCCGGCGCTCGAATTGCTTCGTGATGTCCACAACAAACGTCGGCCGCACCCGCGCGTATGCCGTTGCATACAGGATCTTGAACGGGCGGAAGGGCTCGCCCTCCAGCCGCAGCCGCTTCAGTCCCGCCAGAAAACAGCCCTCATATCCAATCTGCGCCGCCGTGTAGTGGTCCGGATGCCGCGCCTCCCAGTAGGGCAGGATCACGCACTGCGGCCGCAGCTTGCGGATCACCCGCGCCACCGCCATCTTCGAAGCTTCATCCGCCGTCAGCCGCGCGTCCGGCAGTCCCAGGCTCTCACGATGCCGCACCCGCAGCCACCGCGCCGCGGCCGCGGCCTCCCGCCGGCGGGTTTCCACGTCTCCCCGCGTGCCCATTTCCCCGCGCGTCAAATCCACGATGCCGGTGGCATACCCGGCCTCGGCCATCTTCAGCAGCGTTCCGCCGCAGCTCAGTTCCACGTCGTCCGGATGCGCGGCCATCGCCAAGAGATCGAGTTTCATTGCCCCTCCCGCCTGAAAGCATAGTGGAGGCCTGCGCAGGAAACCAGTGTCTGCCCGCCCGCGTCCTTGGGATTGCCGCGGTCTGGCGCTTGTGCCACACTGCCCATCCGTTTCGCCGTTTTCTGCGTACTTCTCATGGATAGGTCTGACGAAGCTTCGCGCAGCCAGAGGGCCGAGACCCGAGTGCCGGATCCCGCACTGGTGTTGAGAATCGTGAACCGCGACGAATTGGCGCTTGCGGAGGTCTACGACCGTTACGGCAGCCTGGTCTACGCCGTGGCGCTGCGCGTCTTGCGCGATGGACCGGCCGCGGAGGAAGTTTTGCAGGACACCTTTCATCGCCTCTGGAGCATCGCCGCGCGCTTTGACCCCGCCCGTGGCTCCTTGCCCGCCTGGCTGGCGGTCACTGCCCGGCATCGCGCCATTGACTACCTCCGCCAGCGCCGGCCCGCCGGCGAATCGGAAGCCGTCGCCGTGGAGATCCACCTGCCCTTCGATCTCGAAGAGCAAATCTCCCGCAACGGATTGATGGATCACGTCCGCGGGGCCCTGGGCCGCCTGCCCGATGCCCAGCGCAACCTGGTCGAGCTGGCCTATTTTCAGGGCATGACCCACACCGAGCTGGCCCGCAGTACCGGCGAACCCTTGGGCACCGTCAAGACGCGCCTGCGCGCCGCCCTGGCCAGCCTGAGAAAGGAGCTGGCGGAAATTCTGCGCCCGTCAAAGAAGTGAACGGCCATGAACGAACATCTCCAATTCGCGGAAGATCTTGACCTGCTGGCCTTCGGCCTGCTCGAACCGCCGGAGACTGCCGCGCTGCGTGCACACCTGGAACTCTGCGCGGAGTGCCGCGCGCGCTTTGAAGAGGCCCAGGGCATCGCCGCGCTGATCTCCCTCTCCACTCCCGCGGCCCAGCCTCCCGCCCACGTCCGCGCGGCGTTGCTCGAAAGGATCTCCGCCGAGAGCGCGCGCCCCGGCCACTCAGCCGCTCCGGCCCATGACGCGGCCGCTCCGCGCCCGTCGCCGAAATCGCAAAACTTCTGGACGCGCCCGTTTCTGGGCTGGGCCGTGGCCGCCGCTGCCATCCTCATCGGCCTCGCCGTCACCATCCCCCAGAATCGCCGCTCCCAAGATGAGCTCGCCGCTCTTCGTTCCCAGGTGGCCGCCAAGCAGGATGAACTCGATCGCACTCGCGCAGTGCTGGACCTGCTGCGCTCCACCGATGCTCTGCGCGTCCACCTGGTCAGCAGCACCGCTCCGTGGCCCTGGCCCGAGGGCAAGGTGTACTACCAGCCGAAGAATGGCCTGCTCTTCGTGGCTTCCCACCTGCCGCCGCTCGATCCCGGCAAGGCTTACCAGCTCTGGCTGGTTCCGGAATCAGGCAATCCCGCGAGCGCTGGAATTTTCGAACCCGATGCCAAGGGCAACGCCATGTTGATGTCCCACAAGGCTCCCATGCCCATGAAGCCGCGCACCTTTGCGGTGACCATCGAACCCGAAGGCGGAGCACCCGGCCCCACCGGTCCCCAGGTTATGGTCGGCGAGCAATAATCCCCGCCCCCGCGCTCGCCATTTCTTACTCCGGCTCCCGGTGACGCCGGCCCGCGCCTGCCAGTGTTTCGTCGCGGAGACAATCTCACTCTGTCCGCGTCCGCAAGCCGGTGTAGGGGCGCTGCTTGCTGCGCCCCGCTTTTGCCGGTTTTTTCCGGGACACAACGCTACCCGCCCAATTTCAGTTCCCCGCGCGGTCCGGCGATGATGGCGCGGAGTTCTTCCCGCTCGCCCTTCACAACGTGCGCATCCAGGCCCAGCGCGGCAAACGTCCGCGCCAATTCCTCACCGTCCGGCGCCGCGGCCTCAAACCGTGCCAGCCGGCAGCCGCCCGGCGCGTCCGCGGAGGGATGCACGGTTTCCGCGCCCCACTCAATAAAGAACGGCAACACTCCGCCGCGGCTCTCCTTCAGCACCAGCGTCCTCCATTTCAGCACCCGCCCGTCAGGACGCGTCCGCGAGCCCGCATTCGGCCCGTCGCACGCGATGCCCGCGGCGCGCAGTTGCTGCGCCTTTCGCTCGATTCCGTCCACATGCGCCGCCCAGGTCACCAGCCGCGGTGTGGCCAGCGAGTCCAGCCCGTAAGGGTCCGGCGTTCCCGCCTGCTGCGGATCCCGCGCGATGATTTCCAGGTAGCGGCGCTCTCCCAGGCGGAGCAGGGCATTGCGCGTGCCCCGCCCGGGATGTACCCCGCCCATCGCCGCGCGCGCTCCAGTATGCTGCTCCACGTACGCAATTCCCGCGTCCAGATCCTTCGTGCCCAGCAGGATGTGGTCCAGCATGGCAGGAGTCTCCTCCTCTCCCGCGAGCAGCCGCGGAACCGCCAGCGCCGCCGCGCCCGCCGCGGCAAGAAACTTACGTCGCGAAATTGGATCACTCACTGCTGCCTCCTGGCGCCCTTCGCCATCGCCGCGCAACTCCTGGAGCCGCCGGCCCAAAGGCCCTTCTCCCGAATCCTCAGGACGAGAGGCGCGGTAGTTTAGGCGCCTCTCGCCTTCGGTTACAAACCCCTTCACCGCGCGCAGCCGCCTCCGTCCCTGCGCGCCGCGCCAACCCAGGGCGTCTCTGGCATTCTGACATTGCACCCATCGTTTCGATTGCGCCAGTCCCAGGCTCTGGATGACGGCGATGGCCGCCGGGTGTACAAATCGAGTGGTAAGCTCTACCGGTATGGTCCCGAAGCTTCGGGAGGCAGTGAAATTCTTGCAGAAACCGACGGGTCGGGAACCGTGACCACGGAGTACGTCTATTTCGGCGGCAAACGCATCGCCATGCTCCCGGCGGCGGGGAGTCCGCAATATTACGTGGAAGATTTCCTGGGCTCTTCGCGGGTGGTGACGCAATCGAACGGCGTGGTTTGCTACGATGCGGATTTTACGCCGTTCGGCGGCGACATCAGCTACACCAACAGTTGCCCGGCGCAGAACAACTACAAGTTCGAAGGCAAAGAGCGGGACACGGAGACGGGCAATGACGATTTCGGCGCGCGGTACTACACCTGGCGGTTCGGCCGCTGGCTGAGCGCGGATTGGTCCTCTGTCCCCGTTGCCGTTCCCTACGCCAACCTCACCAACCCGCAGACCCTGAACCTCTACGCCATGGTCGCCGACGACCCGGAATCCTTCGCCGACCTCGATGGCCATGAGGCTGAAGGAGGCCCCGAAGCCGGCACCGCTGGCGGTGGTACTCTGGATGCAAGAACGACCCAGAGCAACGGCACGAAAACTCCACCACCGGAGGGAGAACCGCAACTCCCCCCAACCACGCCAACGCAGAACACGACCGCGAACCAGCAACCGGCGCAAAATCTTTCTGCTCACGATATCGCTCAGATCATAAAGTCGGCGCAGGCAAGCTCCTCAGATGCTGTAACAACAGCAATCAGCATGTTCAACAACCTGGGACAAAATGTCACGGCAAGCGGAGATGCTTTGCGTGCGGGCATGAAAGAAGCAAACTTCGCCATGCCAGATGCTCTCGCTCCGATGGTGTCGAATGCAACATCACTCTCGAAGTCGGGCAACGCGGTTACGATCGAAAGTGCGAAAGAAGCCAAATATCAGATTGGCGACAACACAATAAGAGTAGACAAAACGCTCAGATTCAATGTTGAAGTCGGAAAAGGAACCGCCGCCATTACTGGCATTTCGGGACTCAGCGCAAGGAAAGGATTTCTATGGCCGGGCATCAATGAGGTCCGATATACAAGCACAGGCCGGAACACGGGGAACCTGGAGATAAAGTCCTGGATTACCAAAAGGTTGTCGTGCACGAGCGATGGGTGTCAGTAGTGTCAAAAGCTCGATACATGGCGTTTTTGTTGCTCGCCTGTTTCGGCGAGGCTCTTTTTTCTGAAAGTGGTGAGAAGGCCCCTCGGATGACTCAAGTAACAGCGGGCCCTATAGGCGAAATCGGACCACGATGTTCACCGGACGGACGCAGTCTGGCGTTCGAATCGGTTTCGCCGGATCACCCTGAAACTATACAACTCTGGATAATGCCGGTGGGCGGGACGTTTTCTGATGCGAAACCTGTGCTTGGCTACGAGAAAGGAAAGACCTACGGCGAGTTTAGTTGGTCACCCGATTCTGCATGGCTGAGCTTCATTGAAGGCACCGAAGGCAGCAACAGAGTCATATCAGACCAAGTCTCGAAGGTTAGTTCGCATACCAAACGGGTTGTACAGTTGACAAAGCTCACGCCGAGGACCTCTCTAGGAGGAACAAGCTGGTCGAAAGACGGTCGAATCCTGTTCGAAATGAATGGCGCTCTTTATGTTGTAACAGAGGCCGACCGCAACATTGAGAAGCTCATGGATGCAGGTGCCGAGTTGCACGACGCCACGCCCCTCTTCCCCTCCTGGTCCCCGGATGGGACTAGGGTTGTCTTTACCGTCGAGGAGGCGTCATCCCGAAGGAAGGGCCGCGCTCTCTATGTTTGGGACATTCGGAGTGGAAAGGTCAGCAAACACTTTGAGGGCGTTGGTGACGACGCTCCCTCGTGGCTCGATGATGACGCAATACTCTGTTCTCATGTTGACGACGAGACGCACACTTCAATTTGGCTCGTTCATATTTCAAAAGGAACTGACACCCAACTTACATATGGCTTCTTTGACATCTCCCCTGCTGTCTGTCCCTGCGGTAGGAACTTGTACTTTGCACGCGCTGGCGATCGTTCCCGCGCAAGATATTTCCTCGAAGGGTTCCACATTTGGAAACTCAAGATCGAGAGGTGAAGACCG
>DATIYQ010000217.1:0-5163 GCA_035517515.1 Binatia bacterium | reverse complement strand
GGAGCGCTACTTCTACGACCCCGTGAAAGGCGAGTACACCGTCGACCGTTACCTCGATGATCTCGATGCTCGCTACGGCGGCATCGACAGCTTGCTTATCTGGCCCGTCTATCCCAATATCGGCATCGACAACCGCAACCTGTGGGACCTTCACCGCGATCTGCCGGGCGGCATTGCGGCGCTGCGCAAGATGGTCGCCGACTTTCATCGCCGTGGCGTGCGCGTCTTGTTCCCATCCATGCCTTGGGACAACGGAACCAGAGATGTGGGCATGCCCTACTGGACGGCAACGGCCAAGCTGATGGCGGAGATCGGCGCAGACGGCGTCAACGGCGATACGTTCGCCGGCCTGCCGCGCGCCTACCGCACCGCATCCGATGAAACCGGCTACCCCTTGGTGTTCGAGCCCGAAGGCGCGCCCGCGGCGGATGAAGGCCTCATGTGGAATAACCAGAGCTGGGGCTACTGGGCGCACAGCTTTGTTCCTCCCGTCAGCAAGTTGAAATGGCTGGAGCCCCGGCACATGATCAACGTCTGCGATCGCTGGGCCCGCGACAAGACGGAAAATCTGCAGTTCGCATTCTTTAATGGCGTGGGCTACGAAAGCTGGGAAAACATCTGGGGCATCTGGAACCAGATCACGCCACGCGATTCCGAAGCCTTGCGGCGAGTCGCGAAGATCGAACGCCAGTTCGCCGATTTTCTCGTGAGTCCGGATTGGGAGCCGCACACTCCGGTGATCAACCACGGAGTGTACGCCTCGAAGTTTCCACTCCCCGAGAAAACGCTCTGGACGGTGGTCAACCGCAACGAGTACGACGTTTCGGGCGATCAGATCATCGTTGCCCACCGGCCCGGCCGCAGGTATTACGACATCTGGCACGGCGTTGAGTTGCAGCCCGCCATCCGCGGTGACAGCGCAACGCTGCGCTTCGATCTTGAAGCATCCGGCTTCGGCGCTATTCTGGCGCTTGATTCCGGCGTTCAGATACAAGGCTTGGACGCGATGCTTCACCAGATGCGCGAGTGGGCCAAGACTCCGCTCAAGAGTCTTTCTCACGAATGGCATTTCCTCCCGCAGGAGATCGTCGAGATCCTGCCCACCAGGCCCGCCGCTTCCGCGCCCGCCGGCATGGTCAAGATTCCGGCTGGCGATTTTGACTTCGAAGTCACGGGAGTCGAGATCGAAGGCGAGAACTGGGAGGGCCTCGATTTTCAATATCCGTGGGAGAACTCGCCCCGCCGCGGACATCACCACGCGCTCGCTATCAAGGCGTTTTACATCGACAAGTATCCCGTCACCAACGCGGCCTTCAAGAAGTTCCTGGATGCGGCGAGTTATCATCCGAAGGACGACCACAACTTCCTGCGCGATTGGAAAAACGGCGCGCCTCCGCCGGGTTGGGAGAACAAACCAGTCACCTGGGTTTCGCTCGAGGACGCGCGGGCCTATGCCGCCTGGGCCGGCAAGCGGCTGCCGCACGAGTGGGAGTGGCAATACGCCGCGCAGGGAACGGACGGGCGCCTTTACCCGTGGGGCGACCAATGGGACGGCCAGGCAGTACCCGCGCCGGACAAGGGCCGCGATCTCATTCCGCCCGCGGATGTCGACGCGCACCCCAAGGGGGCGAGCGCGTTCGGCGTGATGGATCTTACCGGCAACGTGTGGCAGTGGACCGACGAGTTCACCGATCCCCATACGCGCGCCGCGGCGCTGCGCGGCGGCAGCTACTATCAGCCGCAGGGCTCCATCTGGTATTTCCCGCAAGCCTACAAGCTGAACCAGCACGGCAAGTACCTGCTCATGGCGCCATCGAAAGACCGCGCCGGCACCCTGGGATTTCGCTGCGTGGTGGATACTGAATAGATGCCCGTTTCCCGCGACTCGAGCCTCATCGAAGGCGCCTATCTCACCGATCTTCTCGACCAGCCGCAGGCGTTGCAGCGTGCGGCGGACGGACTCGAAGAGAGCGTGGCGTTGCAGAAGTTGGCGCGCGCGCTCAGCCGCGGCGATTATCAGCGAGCCGTGCTGACCGGCATGGGCAGCTCGCTCCAGGCGCTCTATCCCTTGCACCTGGCGTTGTCCGAGTTCGGCATCCCTTCGCAGATGGTCGAAACCTCCGAGCTCGTACTTTACATGCGCCGCGTGCTGGATGAGCGCACGCTGCTTGTCGTGGTGTCGCAGTCAGGCCGCAGCGCGGAAACCATTCGCCTGCTGGGCCTGACGGCGGGCCGTGTGCCGACGATCGGCGTTACCAACACCTCTGACTCGCCTCTGGCGGCGCAATCCGATGCCGTGGTGCTGATGCACGCCGGCCCGGAAACGACGGTCTCTTGCAAAACTTTCGTTGCGACGCTGGTCGTCTTGGAGTGGTTGAGCGCCGTGCTGCGCGGCGCCGATCTCCAGAAAACGCGCGAACAGTTGCAGCAGGCCGCTCCCGCCGCGAAAGCTTACTTGGCCAACTGGAGATCGCACGTCGATCGGCTTTTGCCGGCGCTTGCCGGAATCAAGCACGTTTTCGTGATTGGCCGCGGTAGTTCGTTGGCTGCGGCGGAGAACGGCGGCTTGATTCTCAAGGAATCAACCCACACTCCCGCCGAGGGCATGAGCGCAGCCGCGTTCCGGCACGGCCCGTTCGAGCTGCTGGGCCCGCACGTGTTCGTCGTCGTTTTCGAAGGTGACGAGGTGTCCGCGAAGCTCAACCGGCGGCTGGCCGAGGATATCGTCGCCGCAGGTGGAAAGTCGGTTCTCGTCGGCGAAAACGCCGCGGACGAAGTGTTCCGCCTGCCCCGCGTTCCCGCGCTGGTGCGCCCCGTCATGGAGATGCTTCCCGTCCAGATCATGTCGCTGGCGCTCGCCGCCATCAACGGCCACGAAGCGGGCAAGTTCTCCCACTCCTCGAAGATCACAACCATCGAGTGAACGGAGCGGCGGCGTCACAAGGTTACTGCAGCGCGCCTAGCTCCTCGCGTACTTTCGGAATGATTTGCCGGTATTGCGCGGGCGATGCTTTCGCCAGAAACGCTTCGAAGCACGTGCGCGCCCTCGCGCGGTCGCCGGCCATTTTGTACAGCAGCCCGAGATTGAGCTGCGCCTCCACCAGGTCCGGATCGAGTTCCACGGCTTTCTCGAAGTAGCCGCGCGCGGCCGTTCCGTCTTGCCGCTGAATGGCAATTACCCCCAGGCCATTGTACGCGGCCGCGTACGAGGGGTCCATCGCGGCGATCGCCTTATAAACGCGCTCCGCATCCGCCAGGCCGCCTGTCTCCAGATATGCGGTTGCCAGATTCGCTTGGGTCTGCAAATCGGCAGGATTGAACTGCACGGCGATCATATATTCCGGAATGGCTTCACTCTTCTTGCCGGAGCGCACCAGCAGGTCTCCGATGCGCGAATGCAGCCGCCCGCTGGCGATGCCGTTTCGCACCGCGGCGCGGTATACATCCATGGCCTCGGCGTAACGACCGGCCTTCTCACAGTCGGTACCCAGCGAATAGTAAAGAAGGGGATTGGTCGCATCCATCTTCAGCGCCTGGCGCAGCAACTCGATGCGGCGCGGTATAGGGAGGCGTGATTGCGGCCCGTCCGCTTCCTCCATGATCTTCAAAACCTCAAGCCGATCTTTGGGGTCCACGCCTTTTCCTTGCAGAGTGTATGTGCGCGGTGAAAAACCACCCGTGTAACCGAGCGATCGCAACTGAGCCAGAGTCCGCGAGTCAACCGTGGCCGTCTGGACCTTTTCCATTTCGTGCGGCCCGATGATAGCCTTCAATTCCGCTTCGAATTTCTGAACTTCGGCGGCGTGGCTCTGGATGACGTTCTTCGTCTCCGAGGGATCCTGCGACAGGTCGTACAATTCCGGTTTTGGCGCGAGAATGTACTTCCAATGATTCGTGCGAATGGCTCGCAGTTCCGCCCAGCCCAGGTTGATTTTCGGATACAGCGTTTCCGCGTAGGAAGCGGCCGCACCCGTTTCCTTTCCCGTGAAGGAAGGCTTCAGGCTGACGCCTTCGACAGCCGCGGGCGCGCGGCCGCCCATCAAGTCCAGAATGGTTGGCAGGAAATCGATCGTTCTGGCCTGTTGTTTCACCCGCATACCCGCCGGAACGCCGGGGCCGGACAGCAGGAATGCAATCCGCAGCGTCGCGTCGTACAAGAAAACGCCGTGCGAAAACTCGCCATGCTCTCCCAGGCTCTCGCCGTGATCTGAAAGCACGGCGATCAGCGTCTTGTCGGGTGGAGATTTCTTACGAACCGCGTCGAACAAACGGCCAAGTTCGTGGTCCGCATAAGCGATCTCGCCATCGTAGGGGCGGTCTTTGTATTGCTCCCGGTAGGGCGGCGGCGCGTTATAGGGAGCGTGCGGGTCGTAGACATGCACCCATAGGAAGAAAGGTCTGCCGGACTCGGCATCCAGCCACCGGATCGCGTGATCCACCGTGTCTCCCGCGCGGCGTTCGGCATCCTCGAGAAATTCGTGGCCTTTGCCCGGCTTGGGCATTTGGTCGTCGTAGACCGCGAATCCCTGGTTCAGTCCGAATAGCTTTTTCAATACCGCGGAACTGATAAACGCCGCCGTATCCCACCCCTGCTGCTGGAGAATGGTCGCGAGCGTCGTCGACGACGATTCCAGGATGAACCCCCCGGTGTCGCGCACGTGATGAGTCGTGGGATTGAGGCCCGTGAAGATGCTGGCATGCGACGGCGGCGTCAGCGGTGTTTGCGTCACGGCATCCTCAAACAGCACGCCGCCTTGCGCAATGGCGTCGACATTGGGCGTTTCGATCTTGGAATATCCGTAGCAGTGCAGATGATCCGGCCGCAGCGTGTCGATGGTTACGACGACAATGTTCAAGGGCCGCAACGTCGCGGCACTCGTGGAGCTGGTTTCGGGCCGCTTGCAGGATACAAGAACGATCAGCGCCAGAACACAGACCGGGGTTACTCGCGGGAACCGCATAAGAAGAGCCGCCAGGCGGCTCTTCTCAGGATAACAGCGGCGTGGAACAAGCTCTCGCTTGCAACGGAAGCCCGTTCCACCAAACTCAGAACGTAAAGCGCAGCGCGAGCTGGATATTTCGAGGACCTTCGCCCACGTCCAGAATCTGGCCGAAGGTTCCGTCACTCAAGTTGGTATCCGGATCGGCTCGGCCCACGCGATT
>DATIYQ010000216.1:0-10675 GCA_035517515.1 Binatia bacterium | reverse complement strand
TGCGCCGGATTCCCATAGATGATCACCGCATCCGGCGCGAACTCCGCCCGCGCCGCCGGAGAGGTGAGCAGGTACTGGCAGGCGCCAGGGGGCAGGCGGTCCGTGGCCGCTTCTGTGCGCGCCCCGGCTTCCTTCGTCTCCGTGTACATGCCGCAGGCCAGGTTGCCTTCGGTGTAGTGCTCGGTGACCGGGGCGAGCCCGAAAGCGGTTTTGGTGAGCACGCAGTTCACGTCTTCTTCCCCCACGGCAAGCATCCAGCCGTAGCGGCGGGCGAAAGCCACCGCCTGGCAGATGGCGATTTGCACGTTCAGGTCGCGCCGCGGGCGCTTGGCTTTTTCCGGCACCGGCTCTCCGGCGCGAAGCAGCTTCACCGCCACCGGAAACGTGGCCGGGCGGATGTGCGTCTCGATGTGGCGGGCAAACGTCTTCGCGTCCATGCCAATCCTCCGGTGGCAAGGATACCGCGAAGCGCTATCTCGATATAGTGTTCACAGAGTCGCGCCACCGCCCGGAAGAGTCCCGCCGCTTTTCCGAATGGAGTCCAGGATGGCGAAAGGAGTGTCGGCGGGCGCGCTGGCGCCGGCGCTCATGGTGCTGCGGAGGATGTGGTAACCCAGCTCCCGATAGCTCTCGAACTGCGCTTCGTCGAAGAACTGATCTGCGGTGGCGGTATGCGGAAAGGCCTTGTCTTTCTCCGAATAGTGGCGGACATCTACGGGCTCATCTCCGGTGAGGGAGGACTTGAAGTAGATCAGGTGGCCATCCTCCTCCCGGGAATCGGCTTTGCTGTAATGGATGGTGCCCACCGCGGAGTGCTCGCGGCAGTTGCGCGAGCCCGCCGGGGGCTTGAGTTTCGACACGTCCAGGGTGATATCCACGCCCAGATCCACGCGGCACTTTTCGATGGCGTTTCCCAGGTCCTCGAAATTCACCTCGGGGTCCGCGGAAGCGTCTACGGCGATGATGTACGCGCAGCGGCGCCGGACCAGCTCGTAAATCCCGAGGTTCTCAAAGTGCCCGCCATCGGACAGGTACACGTAGCCGCGCTTCGACGTGGCCGTGCCCGCCAGTTCATGCAGCAGGTAGACCAGGCCAAACGGCGGCCCCTGGCGCATCCACGCCTTGTAGCGCCGGGGATTTCCCATCCACCATCCCAGGCGTACATTGAATACGGTCATCAGGAACGCCAGGGACGCGGAAGAGTGATAGCCCATGTTGGGCGACGCGGCTGCCCCGGAGATGCCCATGGCCGTGGACAGCAAAGGGCCGCCCAGCCCGAAGCTGTGGGAATAGGCGAAGGCAGACGTTTCCCGGTAGCCCTCGTCCTGCAGCCGCTCGTGGTGCTTCTCCTCAGGCAGGACCTCAAAACCGGAGTAGAGTGGCGAGAAAAAGAAGGACCGGGCCTTGCGCGATTGCCAGGCCAGTTGCTCCCCCGCCGTCTCGTTCAGTGCCGCATTCACCAGCGGGTAGGGCCCTTCGTACCCGGGCCGGCCGCTGGCCTCTGCGCCAAGCTCGTCCTTGACGTCCGGGGAATTGGAGAGAGAAGCAAGATAGAGGTCGTCCTGGGCGCTGAAACCGGTAAAGGGATTGGCGTCTCTCTTCTCACGCGAAGCGCCGAGATAACAACGGCCCAGGCGATTGCGGTAGAAGAGATGCATGGCGAATTCATTGATGTCCACACGCCAGGCCAGCAGGGCCGCGCACCCCAGAACCAACAGCATCTCCCAGAGATTTTCAGGCCCTGCCGAGCGTGTCATGAGGCTCCAGTGCACGGCCGCGGCCTTTCCGAAGCGCGTCGGGTCGTAGGGGATGGAAACCGGAAGCCCCGGCGCCGGGCAGGTGACGCAAGCGGCCGGCGGTTCTTCGGGGGTTTGAAAAAATCGTGAAATCACGGAGAGCCTGGTATCCGGCAGGGCCACCTGAACCACTACAAGGTGTAGGCCCATGGAGACCAGCAGCATCAGGCCGGCGATGAACACGAAGGGAGCCACGCGCAGGAAGGCGCGGACTGCCCAACTGGGCTTCTTTCCGTTCGTTTGCGGGTTCTTTCCTCCCAGCACTCCGCCCACGGTGGTGGCCACCCAGCCCAGAAATCCGGTGGCGGATGCCTTTGCCCCCATCCACATCAGAAGCAGCGGCCCGTAGATGCCGGTGACGAAGAGCGCGGTCCAGAGGAGCACCGCGGTGAGCAGCATTCCTCCCAGGCGGGACCACCACTCGCGCTTCCCATCCTGAAAGGCCACGCCCATCAGGCCAATGTGCAGCACCGCCATCAGGGACATGATGACTAACATCATCGGGGGCCCCCAGGTCATGCCATACCAGAGGCCGGCGTTGAAATCAGAGTGATGCCGGGGATTCCAGGAGTGGAAAAGCTCGCCGACGAGCCGCAGCAGCAGCCCACCCATCGCTCCCGAGAGCAGCGCGGCCAGCGGAATCGCAATGCTGGCCTGGAGCACTCCTTTCGTCGGCAGGCCGAGAATTCGCGGCGCGAAGGTGCCCAGGAAGCTCCCGATGATCCAAGGGGTGGCGTAAGCCACAGCCACGATCAGCGCATAGCGCAATGCGCCGTCCCGCAGCCAGAAAAAGCGCGGGGCGTTCCAGGAAGCCGGGCCAAACCACATCCACACCGTCAGGGACCAGGCGCCGAGCACGAAGGGCAGCACGATGGTCAGCAACACGCCTTTTGGGCCCGACGCCGTGCCTTCCTGCTTCTTCGTTTCCTTTTGGGCAGCGCCGGGCTGCTGAAGCGGTGTGCGGTCCTCACCCGGCGAGCGCGCGAACCAGCCCATGTTGGCCTGAATGCGCCACACACCCAGAACGAGAAGCACCATGCCGGTGAAAAAGAAGAGGTAGCCGCTTCCGAACCGCTCGCTGATCTGGCTGACATAGACGCCCTGCGGCAGCCGCGCCGGACCGAGGACCAGATCCCCTGTCCCCCCAGTTCCCCATCCGGCCGACCACACCGTGAGCACCCGGGGGATGAGCAGAAGTCCTGCAAACGTGAGAATCAAGATGGTCTGGTTCAGCAGCACGTTGCGCAGGTACGTGGAGATTGCCGTCCAGGTGTCCCCGCTCAAGGCTCCCAGCCGCGGGGTGAGATAGTTGCTGTAGTCGCGCAGCCAGCGGATGGCGCGCGGCTCGCTTCTCCGGCCGGTGGGCGCGCGGTCCGGGGGCAGGGCGGTGTTCACCGCCGAAAATCCCTCGCGCTTGATCCAGCCCGCCAGCCAGCTCGAGATGTAATTCCCGCCGGATACGGCGGAGACGTAGTGCGCCTTTTCCAGCAGCCCAAACTCCGCCAGGCCCTGCAGAATTCCCAGGTTGAGGGTGGCGCTGCGAATCCCGCCCCCGGAAAAGGCCAGGCCCACCAGGCGCCTCGCGGTCAGTCTGCCCCCGGGCGTTTCGGCGTCCGGGTAGTCCTCTTTGCCGATGCGCCGGCCACGAGCGGCGCGAATTTCCCTCCACTCCTGCTCGAGCACGTGCTCGAAGGATTTTGCAGACCTTTGCGGGAGCTCCTGCCGCAGCTCGTGAAGACTCTTCTCGTGTGGCGGCTTTTCCGGTTGCGTGGCGGAAGCTCCGCCGGACCTCCGAAAAAAAGACGGGAAAGGAAGCTTCATAAGGATTTTCTCCCGTGCCATTCGCGGCTGCTGCCGCGGAATGGCTCCGTCCGCTGCCGGTCAGAGAGAAGCTAGGGTCTTATCCAGGAGGTACTATATCGGGTATGAATAACTGCGGGTGGAGAATACGCCAGACGGCACTTCGGGTCAACTGCTAAAAAACAAGCATACCTGAGTGTTGGGATGCGGAGGCTGGACGGATGCGGGTCTCGACCCGGAGGGCGAAGGTCTTGGCGTCCACGGAGATTTTCGGGGGAATGATGGCGGGGGGACGGACAACCGGTTGAAAGTTGAAGGTGCTTCGCCGCACATTCCGCGATACCGACCGCGATCGCCAGTGCCGGCGCCGGACTCCGGCGCTACCAGACCGATCCGCGAGGCCGACCTTCAACCTACAGCCTTCACCCGCGAACCGCCCGCCGTCCGCCTCGACGCACTGCCTCGAAATTCCCTATACTGTGATGAGACACGACCGGCATACCCATGCCCATCACAACCGTCATCGTGGACGACGAAAAGCCCGCGCGGGAGGAGTTGGCCTTCCTGCTGAAGGGATTTCCCGAAGTGCAGCTTGTGGCCCAGGGACGCAACGGGCTGGAGGGCGTGTCGCTGATCAAAGAGCACTCCCCGGAACTGGTGTTTCTGGATGTGCAGATGCCCGGCCTGGACGGCTTCGGCGTGATCAAGAAGGTGATGGACCGCAAGGTGCGCATGCCGCAAATCGTATTCGCCACCGCCTACGACCATTACGCGGTGCAGGCCTTTGAAGTGAACGCGGTGGACTACGTGCTCAAGCCCTTCGACAAGGCGCGCATCGGCCGCGCCATCGGCCGGGCGAAAAAGCAGATCGAAGCCCTGGCCTCGCCGGTCGAGCGGCTGGAGTCGCTGCTCACCCAAATCGGCGCGCCCGGCGCCGGCCCCTCGGCGCAGCAGGCCGCGGCCGCGGTCCGTCCGCCCACCAAATTGCTGCTCAAGGCCCAGCAACGCATGCTCCTGGTGGATTCCGCGGACATCGTCTACGCCACGATTGAGGATGGGTTGATCACCCTGAATACGCGCGACCTGGAAGGCGCCTCCAACTACCGGACCATCGAAGAGCTGCATGCCCAGCTCGATGCCGACCTCTTCTGGCGCGTGCACCGCTCCTATCTGGTGAACATCCATCACATCAAGGAGCTGGTGCCGTGGTTCAAATCCAGCTACATCCTGCGCATGGACGACAAAAAGCAGAGTGAAGTCCCGGTCAGCCGCAACCAGACACGCCGCCTGCGAGAACTCCTGAAACTCTAGACCGGGCCGTGGCGAACTTCCCGATAACAAAAGCTGGCACCAAGGTTCGGGAGTGATTGACCCTCCCGGAATGCGGGACTAAACTCTGCGCCGAAATGAGCGTGATACCGCTCGAATTCGGCACGGGGCGCGCGCCCGCCGTCGCCACGGGAAAGCTTCGTTGGCGGGACCTGTACAGCGAGGCGGAGCTGTACAAAGCGGCTGTGCGGCTGTACACCAAGCCGCTCTTCGCGTGGCGCAAGGCGCTTTCCTGCTCGACGGATTCCAGAAACCTTTACGACTTTGCGCGGGACGGCATGCGCCGCCTGGAAGCGATCCATCGCGCGCTCGCCGCCGGGGAATTTGAGTTTCGTCCCGGCCTTCCACTCGATTACAACTTCAACGGCAAGCGGCGCACGGTCTACATTTATCCCTGGGAAGAGCGGCTGGTGGACCTGCTGCTCTATCGCCTGCTCAGCCACCGGCTGCACAATTGGTTTTCCGCGCACGCCTACGCCTACCGCCAGCGCGGCTTTGGGGTGGACCGCTGCCAGCGGCGCATCGCGGCTTGGCTCAAGAACGCGGACGGGGCAGTTTACGTGCTCAAGCGCGATATCGCGGATTATTTCCCGTCGGTTGACCACGCCGTGCTCCTTGCACAGCTTTCTCTACTGGTGGACCCGGAGGACTACCTGTTTCGCCTGCTCCGCGCGCGCGTGCGCTTTCTGTATGCGGAAGCCGGGAGCGTACAGAAGGCTGCTCAGGGGATTCCCTTTGGAACCGCTGTGGCCTGCCTGTTCGCAAACGTGCACCTCACCGGGCTCGATCGGCGCCTGGGGGGCATTCCGCAGACCGCCTATTTCCGTTACGCAGACGACATTCTGGTGCTCTCCGCGGATCGCGAAAGAGCCCTCGCCGCGGCCGCCGAGCTCGATTCTGGTTTCTCCGAATTGAACCTGCGCAGCAAGCCCTCGCATGAAATGAACCTGCTGTTTGCCGCGCGGCCGCTGCCCGATGCCGCCTTCCGCGGGGCCGCGCGCTTTCGCCACCTGGGCCTGGAGTTCCGCGCCGGAGGCCCGACGGGCCTCTCTCGGGACAAATTTCGAAAACTCTGCAATCTCTTCCGCTATGCCTTCCGCCGGCACCGCGCGCGCTTTGCCCGCGCTCAAGACCCGTTCAAAAGGGCGCGATTCGCCATCGAAGTCATCCAGAAAACCATCGCCTCGGGCGTGCGCAATGTGGCGATCCTGGACTACTACCTGAAACACGTAGAAGACGAGGAACAATTGCGCCGGCTGGACCGCTGGCTGGCGGAAGAGGTGCTCGCCCTGGCTTTCAGCGGTCACTCGAAGGGCCACTTCCGGAAGTTGCCCTATGCGCGGCTTCGGCACATGGGTTTGCCCTCGCTGGTGCACCGGCGGCGGCTGATTTTGCACGGTCGCATCGCTTCGCCATTTTTCATTTGGAAGGGCTATCAGCAGGCCAAGAGTTCCAGGGGGATGGTTGCCAGGCGGCCGCGCGGGCCTCTAGGCCCGGCGGCGGCCGCTTTCTCTCCGTGCCCGGAAGCAGCAGTCGAAAACGCCTCGTGAGAGAGAGGGACTGCCTGTAGATGGGTGTTATGGAAGTAACCGACAGCAAGCTGTCGGTTACGTTTCTCGAGCCGTCCCCCTGGTGCAGATTTCGCGGGAGGTGTTGCCATGGGATTTCTGGACCGCTTTGGCAAAGAGTGTGTCTGTCCCCTGTGCCGGGGAAAGGGCGCGTGGAAGACGATGGGAAAGGTGAAGTGTCGCAACGCCAACTGTCCCAACTTCGACCTGGAACACAGCCGCAGTGCGCAGGGGGCCACGAATTCCCTGGGAAGTGTGCCGGTGGATACCTCGCGCCTTTCGGGCAACTTCGATCCCGGCGAGTCCCGCGTGGAAATCCGTTATCGCAATGCGCAGGGGGAAGACAGGATCTTTGCCGGTGACGGAAGCTCCATCCGCGAATCGGGGGAGCACATTTCGCTGCGCCTGGTTCCCACGGGGAAGCGCGCGGCCTTCGCCAAAAAATGGGTGGGAAATCTTTCGGATGTGATGGACGCTTCCCGGCAAGCCCGGACTCCAGCCGTGCCATCTGACCGCGAGTGCAGGGTGCTGCGTTTCCACAAACGCCGGGGCACAACCTCGCCTCTGTACGAGAGTCTTCGCGAAAAGTATCCGAACTTCGAGTGAGCTTCCGCGCTCAGGCCACATTTGTCACAACCCGACCGGCCGCTCTCATCGCTGCGCCACCATTCAGGCAGTTCTGCACCGCTCTCGTAGCGCCGGCGCTGCAAAGAGTTCCGGCGCAGCGTCGGGCGCCATTTCTGTGGCGAAGACGATACCGGTTCGTGTGATGTGCACGTCAGGCCGTCCACGGAACTCGCGGTGGTGCGGAAGGCGAGAGGCGCTGGAAAGCCAGCGCTTCTCGCACTTAAAAAGCCTTCGGGCAGCCCTCATGAACAATTGCGAAGGCCCGGCGTGTGCTAACATTCCGGACTGCACGTGGCCCTTACCGGGCCGGCCAATTCTGCGCGCCTGATGGATTTCTCCCTTACTGACGACCAGCGCCTGCTGAAAGACACCATTCGACAGTTTATGGAGGCGGAACTCCGTCCGCACCTGCGCGAGTACGAGAAGCAGGAGCACTTTCCCGCCGAGGAAATCCGCCGGCTGGGCGAGCTGGGCTGCTGCGGGATGACTGTGCCGGAGGAATGGGGAGGCTCGGGCAGCGATACGCTCACCTACGTGCTGATGCTGGAAGAGGTGGCGCGCGTCTGCGCCTCCACCGCGGTCACTCTCAGCGTCACCAATTCCGTGGTGGCGGCGCCCATTGCCCGCCACGGCTCCGGCCAGCAGAAGCAGTCCATGCTCACCAAACTGGCGCGGGGGGAATGGCTGGGGGCGTTCTGCCTCACCGAACCCCAGGCGGGTTCGGATTCCGCGGCCATCGCCACGCGCGCGGAGCGCACCGCCGGAGGCTATCGGCTCACCGGAACCAAGAGCTGGGTGACCAACGGCGGCGTCGCTTCCGTCTATCTGGTGTTCGCGAAGACCGACCCGGCGGCCGGCGCGCGCGGAACCACCGCGTTCTTGGTGACGCCGGATCTGCGCGGCTTCCGCGTGGCGCGCTTTGAGGATAAGATGGGCTTGAAGATTTCCAGGACCGCGGAAATTCGCCTGGACGAATGCGAAGTGCCGGCGGCGAACCGCCTGGGGGAAGAGAGCCAGGGGCTGAAGATTGCTCTGGAAGCCCTGGACGGCGGGCGCGTGGGCATTGCCGCGCAGGCTGTGGGCATCGCCCAGGGCGCGCTCGAGGCCGCGGTGCGCTATGCACGGGAGCGGCGCGCGTTCGGCAAGACGATCGGCGAGTTCCAGGCCATTCAGTGGATGCTGGCCGACATGCAGACAGAACTGGAAGCCGCGCGCATGCTGACCTATGCGGCGGCGTGCGCGCAGGACGCGGGGCGGCAGCGCGGACTTTCGGCGCTTGAGGCGCGCGTGGGACCGGTGGCTTCGCGCGCCAAGCTCTACGCCAGCGAGATGGTCAACCGGGTGGCTTACAAAGCCGTGCAGGTGCACGGCAGCATGGGCTACTCGCGGGAGTCAGACGTGGAGCGAATGTACCGGGATGCGCGGGTGATCACCATCTACGAAGGTACCAGCGAGATTCAGCGCACGGTGATTGCGAGAGACCTGCTTGGAGAGCTGAAGAAGTGAGCGGCGGCGGACGCAAGCGGGTGCTGAGCGGGATGCGGCCCACCGGGCGGCTGCACATCGGGCATTTTTTCGGCGCGCTGAAAAACTGGATCAAGATGCAGGAGGAGTTCGACTGCTACTACTTTGTGGCGGATTGGCACGCGCTCACTTCCGATTACGCCGATTCCTCGCAAATCGCGCAGAATTCGCTGGAGATCGCCACGGATTGGCTGGCCGCGGGCCTGGACCCGCACAAGTCCACATTCTTTGTGCAGTCCCAGGTGCCCGAGCATGCCGAGCTGCATCTGCTGCTCTCGATGGTCACGCCGCTTAGTTGGCTGGAGCGCGTGCCCACCTACAAGGAGCAGCTCGACAACATCAAGGACAAGAATCTGCACACCTACGGCTTTCTGGGATATCCGGTGCTGCAATCCGCGGACATAGTGATGTACGACGCGGACCTGGTGCCGGTGGGCGAAGACCAGGTGTCGCACGTGGAGCTGACCCGGGAGATCGTGCGGCGGTTCAACTATTTCAACGGCGGGAAACTCCAGCCGGGGCTTTCCCCGGCCCAGCAGTGGAAGGCCGCGGAGATTGTGCTGCCGAATCTTCCCCAGGGATATTTTGAGGGCGGGGTCAAAGGGGATTTCAGCCACCTGCTGGCGGAGGCGCGCAGCGAGCACGGACTGGAACACTATCTGGGCCTGCTGCGCGGCCGCCCGGAGTACTTCACCAGTCCGGACATCCTGCGCGAGCCGGCGGCTATGCTCACGGAAACGCCGCGCATTCCGGGCACCGACGGCCGGAAGATGTCCAAGAGCTACGGGAACGCCATCTCGTTCACCGAAGAGGACGATGCCATCCGCGCCAAGACCAAAGTGATGATGACGGACCCGGCGCGCAAGCGGCGGACCGACCCGGGGAATCCCGATGTGTGTCCGGTGTATGACTGGCATAAGCTGTTTTCGCCGCCGGAGACTCTACAGTGGGCCGCCACCGGCTGCCGTTCCGCGGGCATCGGGTGCATCGAGTGCAAGGCGGCCATGGCGGAGAACCTGATCAAATGGATCGCCCCGGTGCGCCAGCGGCGCAAAGGGTATGAAGCGGAACCGGAGCGCGTGCGCGCAATCCTCGCCGAGGGCTCGGCGCGCGCGCGGGCCACAGCGCAAAAAACGATGACGCGGGTGCGCGACGCCGTGTTCGGAGCGGCGCAGACCGAGCCGGCGGGGACGGGGAGATAAGATGTCCGCGCGCACAGGCCGCAGGAGAGAAGAGGCGAGGTTGTTGGCAGGCGCGAGAGGCGGACGGGCAGGAATGCCTCTCCTACGGAGATCGCATGGCCGCGCCTGAATCCTCGCTCTCCTTTTTGGTGCATTTGGAAAAATACGAAGGGCCGCTCGATTTGCTGCTGGACCTGATCCGCAAGCAGGAAATCAACATCCACGATATTCCGATCGCGCGGATCACCGCGCAATACCTCCAGGCGCTGGACCGCATGGAAGAGCTGGACATCAACGTTTCCGGCGAGTTTCTGTACATGGCGGCTACGCTGATCCTGATCAAATCGAAAATGCTGCTGCCGGTGGACCCGGATGCGCCCCCTGAGGAGCAGGACCCGCGCAACGAGCTGGTGCACCAGTTGATGGAGCACGAGAAGTTCAAGAACGCGGCGGCCATGCTCTACGAGCGGCAGCAGATCGAAGCGCACGTCTTTTCCCAGCCGGACCTTTCACTCTACGAAGGCGACACGGTGGAGGGCGAACTGGTGGTTTCGCTGGTGGACCTGGTAAAGGTGTTTCAGCAGATCCTGGAACGCAAGCGCCAGGAAACCAGGATGGAGTTGCAGCACGACCGCGTGACCGTGGGGCAGATGGTCGAGCTGCTGCGGCGGCGCCTGGCCGCGGAGGAAGAGGGTATTTCGCTGGCGCGGTTTTTCGAGGACTGCGGCTCGCGCCAGGCCATGATCGCCGCATTCATCGCCGTGCTCGAGGTGGTGCGCATCCAGGCGGTCGTGCTCATCCAGAAGGCGCTGTTTGCGGAAATCCTGCTGCGCAAGACGCGCCAGTTTGA
>DATIYQ010000215.1:0-4261 GCA_035517515.1 Binatia bacterium | reverse complement strand
GAGGTGATGTCGCTCTTCGCGCCGAACGCCACGCCCACGGTGGCCGCCTGCATGGCCGGGGCGTCGTTGATGCCGTCGCCCAGGAACAGCGTGGGCGATTTTCCAGCGGCGGCGCGCACGATCTCCACTTTTTCTTCCGGGCTCTTCGCGGAGTGGATTTCCGCGATGCCCACCTGTTCGGCCAGGCGGCGCACCTCCGTATCGCGGTCGCCGGAAACGATCAGCACGCGGTTCACGGCATGGCGCGGACCCAGATGGCGGATGAAGGTGGAACTTTCTTTACGCGGCTCGTCGTGAAACCGGAACATGCCAGCGTAAGCGCCATCCACGATGGACACGCATTCCAGCCCAGAGGTGATGTGCGGCAGCACCGGAGCGGGCTGGGGGATGTGGCTGCGGCTGGTGATCCACACGCGGCGGCCCTCCACCGTGCCCTGCAGGCCCTCCCCGGGGCGCTCGCTGATCTGCGAGACGGGGGCCAGGGCCAGGCCGGCACGCTGCGCGGCCTCCTGCACCGCGAGAGACAGCGGATGCTTGGAGTAACGCTCCACACTGGCGGCCAGCCGCAACACTTCGTTTGCCGCCATGCCCGGCGCGGGCAGCACCTCTGAAACCGTGGGCTTGCCGTAGGTGAGCGTTCCGGTCTTGTCGAACACCACCGTGGTGCACCGGCCGATCTGTTCGAGCACCGCGGGATTTTTGATGATGATGGCGTGGCGCGCGGCCAGCGAGATCGCTCCGATCACGGTCACCGGAATGGCAATGAGCAGCGGACACGGCGTGGCCACCACCAGAACGGCGAGAAAGCGATGCGATTCACCGCTGGCCGCCCAAGCCGCTCCGGCCAGCGCCAGCGCCACCGGGGTGTACCACGCGCCCAGCGTATCGCCCAGGCGGCGCAAGCGCGGGCGGCGCTGCTCGGTCTCTTCCATCACCCGCATGATGCGCGCGTAGCGGGAATCTACCGCCAGCTTTTCCGCGCGGATGGTGAGTGCGGCCTCGCCGTTCACCGCGCCGGAAAGCACTTCCGCTCCCGGGGCCTTTTCGATCTCAAAGGGCTCGCCGGTCAGGTAGGCCTCGTTCATGATGCCCCGGCCTTCCAAGACCACGCCATCCACCGGGCAAATCTCATGGGGCAGGACCATCAGCGAGTCGCCAATGGCAATTTCCGCAAGAGCCACGTCCGCGATGCCGCCCGCGGTCTTGCGGTGCGCGCTTTGCGGCATGCGGCGGGCCAGCGCGTCCAGCACGGACGAGGCGCGCCGGGTGGCAAAACCCTCCAGCGCCGTGCCGCCCGAAAGCATCAGGATGACGATCACGGAGACCAGGTATTCCCCCAGCAGCACGCCGGTGACGATGGAAATTCCCGCCAGGTGATCGGACCCGAACTCCCCCGCCAATGCCTTGCGCACCAGCGGCGCCACTAGCGGGATGCCACCGGCCACCAGCACGGCGATCAGCGGCGCTTGCCACACGCGGGGCGAAGTATGCAGCAGGAATCGAAGCAGCAGATGCGCCACGATCCCGGCCATGGTCAGCGCGGCAATCACATTGGGAGCGGACCAGCGCTTCGCTCGGCCGGCTTTGGCGGGAGCGGAAGGTGGAACCACGGCGGTCGATGCGTCCAGCGTGCCCATGCTGCGTTCATTATAGAGAAGCCTGGCGCCAACCCACGGTGGACGTGCGAAGAGTTGTCTGATGGCGGCTCCGTTTACCGCAGCGAGTGGACGGCCGCGCTCCCGGCCTTTGGATTCTGCGGCCCGGCACGGGAGATGCCGGAGCTACCCGAATCCGTTTGCGGCGGCGGCGGGCGTCAGTTCGAAGAGGCCAGCACGTCGTGGTTGTAATTCACCATGGCGCGTTTGGGAGGATCCTTCAGGCCGCGCAGCGGCGCCTTACCCTCTTTGGTGCCGTTGCCCTTGGCTTGAATGCGCCCGGCAAAAGCGATGCGCCCGTCGGGCAATTCGAGATAGATGGGCACGGGCATGCGGAACGCGTCGTCCACCCCCGATTGCGTGAGCTTGTAAGAGAACATCAGATCGCCGTCCGGGCCTTTTTCGAAATGGGATTCGAAGGTGTAGGTGGGCAGCGCCGTCCCGTAAACATATTCGTTGAAGAACCAGTCCAGCTTGCCATCGGCGGCCGCGTTCATGTCGCGGGTCATGTGCCTTTCCAGCACGCCTTTGAAGTCCTCTGTGCTCGCCGAGCGGCCCGCGAACGTTTTGGTGAAATCCTGCATGGCCAGCTTGAAATTCTGGTCTCCGGTTTGCGCGTCCCACATCATCATGCGGATCATGTGCAGGATATAGGCGCCCTTGGGATAGATCAGTTTCCGGGCGATATTGAAGCCGGCGGTGCTGTTGTTCAGCCGGTAGCCCATGGTGACCGGACCCACGTCGATGGCCCGGAAGCCTTCTTTATTTTTCTCGACGATGGTGGTGCGCTCATCATCCCAGAATTTCGCGTACAATTTTGCGCTGTTCGCACCATAGGCCCGCTGGAGGAACAGGGAGGCGGAGAAATCGGCAAATCCCTCGCTCATCCACTGGTCGCGGTAGGAGCTGAAACCGACCAGATGTCCCCACCACTGATGGGCCACCTCATGCGGGGTGACCACTTCCCAGTAGCCGCGGTCGCCCCAGTCCAGCCCCAGTTGGTGCCGCACCGTGGCGTCGTAAAAGGAGCAAATGGGCAGCCAGATCAGGCCGGGCCACGACTGGCCGTAATTGCAGGCGGTCTGTTGCGTGAGCGAGAGGCGCTTGATGGGCAGCGGGCCGAAGTAGTCCGTATACAGCGGGATGGCAAACTCCGCTTCCTTAAGCGGATTCTTCATCATGCTGACGGTGCTCAGATTTCCCATGTTGCCGCCCTGGAGATGAGTGGCCCAGTCCGGGGGCGCATCGTTGGCGAATGCGGCGATGACCATTTCCGGAGTCTTCAGGGTGGCTTCCTCTACCTTCATCCTGCCGAACTGGAAGCCGGCCACCGGCTCGGGAACCATGCTCTTCCAGGTGGTGACGCTTTGATTGCCTTCCTGGCGCTCGCTGACCAGATCCGCGGAGACGGCCATTTTCATTCCCTTGGGCACGCGAAACACCATGTCAAAATTGCTGTAATCTCCCAGGGGCGCGCCGGCATTGGCCGGATACCAATCCGCGCGCGCCACCGGATAGTAGTTGCCGCCCCCTTCGTTCACCACCGCGTCTTTTCCCGCGTAGGTGGTGGCCACGGTGTAGCGCTCTCCGATGGCCGCGCCTTTCGGCAGGATCACATAGAGGTCGGGATCGTCGTTTTTGTCCTCCTGAATAAAGACGAGCGGCTGGCCGTCTGCTGTGGTCACGCTCTGCACCCGCAAAGACCCCTGGAGATCGAAACCCACCACGCGCATTCCCGGAGAAAAAGTGACAAACGTGGTGCGGGCCCGGCCGATGAGGTTGGCGTTGCTTTCGATGGTGGTATCCAGTTCCTGGCGCTCGATATGAATGTTGGAGCTGGACACGGAAGCGGCCCCCAGCGCCTTGCGGTATTCCGGCGAAAGGCGGAACGCGGCCCACATTCCCGACTTGTCCTCGCCATAGGTGACCAATTCCACCTGCTCGGGGGAGGCTCCCGGGGCGCCGTTGGGGTCCACGACGTACAGCAATTTGTCGTCGTACTTCTTGCCGTGCACGAAGGCGAAGAAGAGTCCGCCCGGGCCGGGGCGGTAGACGTCCTGCAGGATGCGCGCGCTCAGGTTGAACCGGAGCTTCTTCTTCATCGCTTCCTGGCTGTCACGCAGCAGGCCGGCATCGCAGGCTCCCGGTCCCGGCGTGCCGGCCTTCTTGATCTCTTCGTAGGTGGAATCCGTGAAGCGCAGCACCATCCTGGCGAAGCTCTCGCTGAATTCGTCGCTCTTGGTGAGCAGCTTCAGGCTCCGCCGCTCCGTGGCCTGCGGCGGCTCCAGGATCATCACGCCGTCTCCCACGAACACCGCCCCGGTCACTTTGTTTTCCACCGGCGGGACGAAGCAAACCGTGCCCGAGCGGAGATGGAAGGTGGCGGCATCGCGCTTGAGATCCAGATCGTGGACGGCATAACTCTCCCCGGTCAGGCCGATGGTGCGGAGCTGCCGGTACACAGGGTCGGAATTGGCTGCGGGCGAGGCGGGATTCTGCCCGGCGGCCAGATCGGCGCCGGCCAGCAGCAGAGCCAGGGTCAACAGCAAGACGCAGCGTAGAGCCGCCATACCATCTCCATGGGGTCAACGGGAATCTATCGCAAT
>DATIYQ010000214.1:0-2278 GCA_035517515.1 Binatia bacterium | reverse complement strand
GCATTGCGGCAATCCTCCCAGGAAGACGTCTCCCGGGAGCGTCAGCGCCGCTTCAGCGAAATGGCGGATTCTCTCGCCGCAGAATTGCTCGTTTAGGGTTAGCGCGGGCTCCCGAGGCTTTGGGACCGCCCTTCCGTTCCTTTCATCGAATCTCCACCGCGCCCTGATCCGGCGCACCCACGCGACATCCCTCCCGGACCATCCGGCCCCCTCCGCAAATGCTAGAGCGGCAGGCGAAGGCGGGCGAGGCAGCCGTGTGCGTCGCCGCGATTCTCCAGAGTAAACGAACCGCCGTGGGCCTCGGCGATCTGCCGGCAGAGCACCAGGCCGATGCCCGAGCCGCCCGGTTTGGTGGTGAAGAACGGCACAAACAGGTTTGCGGTGTTGGAGAGTCCCGGCCCATCGTCCACCACCGCCAGTTCCACGAAACCCGTGTCCTTCTTCCAGCTTACGTGCACGCCGCCCTGGGTTTCCGACGCAGCGTCGGAGGCATTGCGCACCAGGTTGATCAGCAGCTGATCGAGCTGGTCCGGATCCGCCTGGATGGTCATCTCCGGGCCGGGCTGGACCTCCACCGGGGCGCGCGCTTCGAGTTTGCTCACCCGGCGCACCCAATCCCCCACGGCCACCGGGCGCAACGTGGGCGAAGGCAGCCGGGCCAGGCGCGCATACGCGCTGGTGAATCGGCCCAGCGCCTCCACGCGTCCACTGATGACTTCCAGTCCCCGCTGGGTGTCTTCGCGCCAGTCCCCGGGCAGGTTCTCCCGCGAGATCAAGGTGGAGAGGCTATCGGCGATGGATTTGACCGGCGCCAGCGAATTGTTCAATTCGTGGCCGAGCACGCGGATCAGGCGCTGCCAGGCCAGCCGCTCCTCTTCCCGCAGCGTGCGGCTCAAATCGGTGAGCACCAGCAGGTGGTGCGGCACGCCTTCCTCGCGAATGGTGCTGCGGCGAAGCTGGTAGCGCCCCGCTCCCCCGGGGAACGACATCTCCACGGTGCGCAGGCTTTCGCCCTCGAAACATTTCTCCAGGTGCAGCTCTTCCGCCGTTTTGCCCCGCAAGTGTTCGGCATCCTGTCCCAGCACGCGCTCGCCGGCGCGGTTCACCAGACGCAGGCACTGATGGGGATCGAAAGCGAAAACCGCCACGTCAATTTCTTCCATCACTTTGGTCAGCAGGGCCGTGGCTTCCACGGCACCCAGCCGTTGCATGCGCAAAGTGTTGGCCAGGTCGTTGACCTCGCCAATCAGCTCGCCCAGGGCGTCCCCGCGGGCCTCCCCGCGCGCGCGGATGGAAAAGTCGCCTTCGCGGAGCGCGGAGAGCAGGTTGGCCAGCGTACGCAGCGGGAAAACGACGCGCGCGCGCAGGGCAAACGCCAACCCCATCCACAGCAGCACCAGCGCGGCGGTCAGCGTCCACTGGAATTTCTGCGCCATCGCCGCGCGCCAGATCAGCACCAGCGCAGCCGTAGTTCCCGGCAGCCCGATCAACAGGGCCAGCAGCAGAATCTGCCGTTCGTGGCTGGAGGGTTTCACAGGCCGTACTTCTGGAGCCGGCGGTAGAGGCCGCTGCGGCTCAGCCCCAGGGCGCCGGCGGCCTGGCTCACGTTGCCATTGAAGCGCGCCAAAGCCTTCTGGATGAGCACGCGCTCCACTTCTTCGAGGCTCAGCTCCTCGAGGCGCGGGCTGCCCGCCGCCGACGCCGCGGCGCGCAATCCCAACTGGCTGGCGCGCACCAGTTCCTCGTTTGCCAGCAGCACGGCGCGCTCCACGGTGTGATCCAGCTCGCGCACGTTGCCCGGCCAGGAGTGCTCCGCCAGCGCCTGCATGGCGGCATCGTCGAAGCCGCGCACTTTCTTCCCATAGCGCCCGGCATAGCGCGTCAGGAAGTGCATGGCCAGCAGGGGAATATCTTCCTTGCGCTCCCGCAGCGGCGGGACGTGGATTTCGATGGTGTTCAGGCGGTAGAGCAGGTCTTCGCGAAAACGCCCGCTGGCGATCTCCGCGGGCACGTCTGCGTTGGTGGCGGAGAGCACGCGTGCGCTCACCCGCACCGTGCGGGAAGAGCCCACGCGCTCCAGCTCCCCGGTTTCCAGCACGCGTAGCAGTTTGGCTTGCAGGTTCAGCGGCACGTTGGCGATTTCGTCCAGGAAAAGCGTGCTGCCATCGGCCAGCTCGAAGCGCCCGGCACGGTCCACCTTCGCGTCCGTAAACGCGCCGCGCACGTGCCCGAAAAGCTCGCTCTCAAACACCCCTTCGGAAAGGCCCCCCGCGTTTAC
>DATIYQ010000213.1:0-12696 GCA_035517515.1 Binatia bacterium | reverse complement strand
GGGGCTGGAGAGAATCACCTTGCGGTCGTTGGCGTATTCGAGCAGTTCGCGGTCCTGCTCCACGGCGGCGCTGAAGAACGACTCTCCCGGCAGGAAGAGCACCACAAACCGCACCGTCTCCTCGAATTGTGCCGGGTACTTCTTTGAGGCCAGATCCTGGATGTGCTTCTTCACCAGACGGGCGTGCTCTCCCATGGCGGTGCGGTAGTCGTCCGCGGTCTTGGCCTGCACCGCGGCCAGGAAGGCGTGCAGCGGCACTTTGGCGTCTACGATGATGCTGCCCCCGCCGGGCACGTGCACCACCATGTCCGGCCGCAGGCGTCCCTCTTCGCCCTGCGTCGAGACTTGCTCCTCGAAATCGCAGTGGGGAGACATGCCGGTAAGCTCCGCGGCGCGGCGCAGGGTCAGTTCACCCCACTTCCCTTTGATCTGCGGCTGGCGCAGGCTGGTCACCAGACTGCCGGTTTCCTCCCGCAGCGCGCGGCTGGTGTCGCTGAGTTGCTGCACTTGTGCGCTCAGTTCCCCGTAGGCTTTTTGCCGCGAGTTCTCCACCTGGGCCACGTGCTGGCGCAGGGATTCGAGCGCTTGCTTCATGGGATCGACCAGTCCGGCGATGGCCGTCTGCCGCTGGGAGAGATCGCCCGCGGCCTCCTTTTGCAAAGTGTCCAGCCGGGTGCGGGCCAATTCCAGGAACCGCGAATTGTTTTCCGCCAGCACTTGGGAAGCGGCGGCCTGAAAGGTCTCCACCAGCTTTGCACGGGCCTCTTCAAAGAGCCGCTTCTGCTCCACCAGGTTTTCCTGAGCTTTCGCGTGGGCTGTCTCCGCGGAGGCGCGGGCCGCCTGCTCGCGCTGCAGTTGCTGCTGCGATTGCGCCAGTTCGCCGCGCAGGCCGTCCACCTGGCGGCGCAGCTCTCCGGCTGCGCTTTCTGCCGCGGCACGCCCGCCGGTCAACTCCTGGAGGCGCGTATCCACCGCAGTCCGAGTGCGGCCCACTGCGGCCAGCCAGCCGATGGCGGCTCCGGCCAGCGCAGCAACCAAGGCCACTACGATCACGGCGGAATTCATTTCGAAAAACCCTTAGGCGAATATAGAGCGAACGCCACAAGGCGATTGTAGCATGCCGCGACACCCTGGGGTGCGGAGCCAACGGGAGCCGAAAGGCGGGATTGAATGTCTCCGGAGCTGCCGATAGTATCCTGCGGAGGGAGTTGGCCCGATGCTACGACGCACCTTGATCGCCGCGCTTGCTGTCTGTGCATTCGGAGCGGCGCCGATCCGGGGCCAGAACACCTGGCGGGAGCAAGCCAACCGCCTGGCCGGTTTGCTCGATTGGCATTCCGGCAGCGTGGTGGCAGAAATCGGGGCCGGCGATGGCGAGTTGACACTTGAGGCCGCGCGCCGCGTGGGCGCTTCCGGCCGGGTGTACAGCACGGAACTGGACGCGAGGAGGCTCGCCCACCTGGAAAAACTGGCGGCGAAGCAGAAGAACATGACTGCCGTGAAGGCCGCCGAGGCGGACACAAACCTCCCAGCAGGATGCTGCGACTCCATATTCCTGCGCCTCGTATACCACCACTTGACCAGACCCGAGGAAATTGACGCCAGCCTCTTCCGGTCGCTTAAACCGGGAGGACGTCTGGCGGTGATTGACGAAGAACCACTGCCGGGGTCATCCGTTCCAGAAGGGGTTCCCGAGAACCGCGGCGGACATGGCGTGCCCCAGAAGATCCTGATCGGTGAACTCACCGCCGCCGGTTTCAAGGTGGAGAACGTCTACGACGAGTGGCCCAGCCGCGACGAGACCCATCTGATTTACTGTGTTGTCTTCCGCAAGGCCGGGCCGTAGCGCCCAACCCGGCTCACGTGGAGCCAGGGCCGAAGCGTCGGCGGCGCTTATTCCCGATTCAGCAGAATGCGCCAGGCGGCTTCCAGATGGCGGCCGAATTCGCCTTCCGGCTTCTCTGCGAGCATTTTTTCGAGGGCGTCCCGCACCTCGCGCACGTCCTGAGGATGCGCGGCAAGCAAATCCAGCACACGTCCCACGCGCTTCTCCCAGGCCGCGGGCGCCAGGCGCTGCGCGTCGAGCAGTTCCCGCTGGGCCGCGCCAGTGTCCGGCAGGCCGCGTGGCGCCGGAACGAGCCGCAACTCGAAGTAGAATCTTCCCGGCTGGCGAAAGGTGAAGGCCACGGTGGCGGTATTTTCCGTCCCGCCGCTGGTGCGGCCGCGGGACGGCCCGCCGTTCCGGGCGGCGGCAAGCTCGATGCGTCCCTGGGGATGGGCGCGGACTTCAAAATCCACAACGCGATCTGTACCGCGGGCGGTGACGCGCAGTTCACCCGTCTCGCCTGCCTGGCCCTTGTCCTTGGTGGATCCCAGCTCCAGAGCAATGACTGCAACGGGCGTGCGGGAAGCGGTGAGCCCGCCGGAGCGGACCACCAGGCGCGCTTCTCCCAAGGGGGTGCGCGGATTGGGCAGCACAACCAGGGCCGCCGAAGAGGCGGCCAACACTGCCGCGGGCAAATCCGCGAGCATGACCTGGTTCTCGTCTGCGGCTCCGGAAAATCCGGCGCCCAGCACCGCCGACGGCTCCTTCAACAAAAGCACGCGCTCCGCAGAATCAATGCGCAGGGATTGTGGCGAGGCGAAGGAAGCGATGACCTGCCCGGTGGCCTCCCCCGAGCCGCCGGCCAGTGCCGCGCGGAGCACGCCCACAGCTTCGGGAGCGATAAATGCCGCGCGCCCGGTGGCATCCGTGGTTAGAGCGGCGCCGCCAAGCCGCACGGAGACATTCGGCGCCGGGCGCCCTTGCGCGTCGAGCACGGCCAGGGTCGCGGGCTCACCCTGAACCATCACCGGAGGAAGCAGGATCGTGACGCGGTCAGCTTCCGGCGCGGCGCCGGGCACGGCCTGCTGACGTCCGGCCGCGCCTAGCGCCATGAAAAATGCCGCGAGCAACACGATTCCCATCCGCCCGGCAGGACCAGGACGCAGGCGGCGAACCATGCCGATTTGACCGGGGCATGACATCAGGGAATCGGCTTCGCACAGGAGGGGATGAACCGCCCGGCGCGTTCTCCATTCGTGCGCGCCACCTTCAGGTGCGCCGCACCGTCAGCTCGTGGATCTTGGCGTCCAGGAAGAGCCGGAAGAGTTCCTGGTCGAGCTCGTGATGATCGGCGCTGGCCTTCAGGATGTCCAGAGCGCGGTCCGGTGGCAGGGCTTTCTTGTACGGACGGTCGGAGGCGGAAAGCGCGTCGAAGATGTCGCAGATGGTCATCATGCGCGTTTGCACCGGGATGTCTTCTGCGCGGAGCTTGTAGGGATAGCCGGAGCCGTCCATCTTTTCGTGATGCCCGCGGGCAATCATGGGAATCTCGCCGATCTCCTTGGTCCAGGGGATCTGGGTGAGGAAATTGAAGGTGTAGATCACGTGAGACTCGATTTGCTGACGCTCCGCGGGGTCCAGGCTGCCCTTGGGAATCGAAAGGTAGCGCACTTCGTCAGGACTCAACAGATTGTGCTCGATGCCGCGCGGGTCGCGAAAGGTCTTGCGGGCAATCTCGAGCAAGCGGTCGAACTTGCCCGCCGGCAGCACAGTGGGCTCGTTCGATTGCAGAATCACCTGATAATAGTCGTCGATTTCTTCCAGCTTCATCCGGAGTTCCTGGTCCAGTGAATCAATCAGCGACAGGGCCTCGTCGCGCGATTTCTCGAGCAGATACCGGGCCTTCTGCTTGTTGTAACTGGCTTCCAGCTCTTTGCGGACATAATCGAAGCGCTGGTTGAGCAGTTCGAGCTGTCCGGGATAGAGCTTTTTGGCTTTGACCAGCACTTCTTCGCGCACCCCGACTTTGCCGAAATCGTGAAGCAGCGCGGCATAACGGATTTCCTTCATCTGCTCGCGGGTGAAATGCAGGCCCGCATAGAGGCCGGTGGGGGCGCGGTCTGCGGCTTCCGCCAAACCGACGGTGAGCGTGGAAACCCGGGAACTGTGGCCGCTGGTGGTGGGGTCGCGCTGCTCGATGGCGGTGACCGCGGCACGCACAAACCCCTCGAACAAAGTCTCAATGTCCTGATAGAGCTTGCTGTTTTCGTAAGCGACCGCGGCCTGGGAGGCCAGCGACAGCCCCATGCGCTGGGCCCGGGAGGAGAACGGCACGACAAATTGATCCACATCCTCGCGGCCGGCCAGGCGCGCGTCGCGATCCTTTTTGCTGTTGATCAGCTGCAGCACCCCGATCACTTCCGCCTTGGCATTCTTCATCGGCAGGGTGAGCATGGAGCGCGTCAGGTAGCCCGAGTCCTGGTCCCATTTGGGATTGAAGCGGTACGGGCGGTCTTCCGGAATCACGTAAGCGTCTTCGAGAGAGATGGTTTCACCGTGCAGGGCCACGTGCCCGGCCATGGAAGTCTCGGTGATGGGCATGGTGAATTCGGTGAACGGAAACTGGCGGCTGTCGTTCTGGGTCAGCTTGAACCGCAGCCGCTGCTCGTTCTCTCCCGCCGTTTCCACCAGGTAAAGTGAACCGGCGTCCGCGGAGGTCACTTCGCGGGCCTTTTGCAGGATCAGGTCGAGCAGGCGAGTGATGTCGCGTTCGGCCGAGAGGGCCACGCCGATCTGGTTCAGTTCCTCCATTTCCCGCTCCACGCGGGCCACTTCCAGCCAGGAGGTGCGTTCACGCTCCGCCAGGGCGATGTTTTCGAACGCCGCGCTGACCGCGCGGGAAACGAACGCTTTGGAGACGCGGCGCGGCAACAGGGAGAAAAATTCCCCATCCGGCGCGCGGGCGGCCTGCTCATGGCTGCCCGCCAGGGCCACGACGCGCATACCGGGATGCGAAGATGCCGCGCGCAGCAGGGGATCGTAATCATCCCGGGCCAGGTCCACGAGACACACCACGAGCGCCCCTTTCTCCGCATCTTTCCTGGAGGCCCGGCGAGGGTCGAGCGCACGAGCGGATAGCGCCCGCGGTGCCCACTCGCCTTCCAGACTCTTGGCGAGCTTTGCCGCGGGAGAGCTCTCGAGATACCAAAGTTCTTTGACTGGCTTCATGATGGCCGGGGGCAGAACTGAAGGCCAGAGTATAGCGGAATGCCCCCTTCGTCTATAGGGGCCTCTCGGCCGGGTAGCGGGCGGCACCCCTATCCGCGGTTGGTCCCTGGTGTAACTCCTTGCTTCTCCTTGTATTGAATTGCCCCCACTGCTCTGTTAGCCTACCGGGCAAAGCGCGTCCCGCGCCATGCTTGCCGATGGTGGACGCTTTCGCGGCTTCCTGCGTCCAGGGGAGGCGGTGGTGCGCTGACCGGGATGCCAGAACATGGCTGAGCGCAAATTTCCTCTCATCGACGTCATTATCGGCGCCGGCATTTCCGTCGTCCTGCTCGCTGGTTTTTTCATCGGAATCGGCCCGCTGGATTCCCTGGAGCTGAAGCTTTACGACTTGCGCGCCAGAATGCGCGCCAACCATCAGATTGGGGACGAGATTGTAATCGTCGCCGTAGACGACGCTTCCGTGCAGCAGATTGGTCCATGGCCCTGGCCGCGCGGCTACATGGCGCAACTGGTGGACCAGCTCTCGGAATCCGAGGCGAAAGTGATCGCCCTGGACGTTTTCTATCCGGACGCGGAAGTGAATCAGGGCCTGGAAGCGGTCCGCAAGATCCACAAGCAGATAGTGGATTCGCGCCAGCAGTTGGTGTTCAACCAGACCCCGGAGGTGGACACGCGCCGCGAGCGGGCGGCGGCCGATCGCCTATTCGAAGAGTTCAACAAGATCTTCGTGGATTCCGAGAAGCAATTGGACAATGACGGGCAATTGGCGGATTCCATCGCCCTGGCCGGAAACGTGGTCCTTCCGTCTTACTTCATCATCCCCGGCCCGCCCATCGGCCGGCCGGACCAGCCTCCCCCGGCGGACATCCTGAAGAACGCTTTGCCCGGCGCCACCCAAGGCCTGCTGAAAGGCACGGAACTGGACGCCAAAAATATCAATCCGCCGTACGAACGGTTCGCCAAGGAAGCGAAGGCGGTGGGCCAATTCAATTGGCTTCCGGACCGCGACGGCGCGGTGCGGCGCCAGCCGCTGCTGGTCGAATACATGGACAAGCTGTACCCGTCGTTTTCCCTGCAAATCGCCCGGGTGTACTTGAACCTGGAGCCCGGCGAGGTGATGCCGCGGGGCCAGGCGGTGCTGGTGGGAAATCGCACCGTGCCCACGGACGCGCGCTTCCAGATGCTCGTGAACTTCAATGGCGACGTGCGCACATTCCCGCAGTTCAGCTTCGTGGACGTAGTCACGAAGAAGGTCACTAAGGAAAACTTCAAGGGCAAGATCGTGCTCGTTGGGTTTACAGCCACGGGCCTGGGGGAGCAGCGCGCCACGCCGCTCTCGGCCACGCTTCCGGCGGTCGAGTATTTCGCCAATGTGATCGAAAACGTGCTGCACGGGAAATTCATCGTGCGGCCGCCGTGGGCCCACAATGCGGAACTGGCCGCGATGGTGGTCTTCGCCCTGTTCATCACGTTCGGGGTGGTGGTGCTGCCTCCCTGGCTGAGCGCGGCGGTGGGAGTCAGCTTGCTGGTGGCCTATGACGGCGCGGCGCTGTGGCTGTTCAGCTCCCGCGGCTATTGGATTGACATGCTGTATCCCTCACTCCTGCTGGTGCTGGGCTATGCGGTGATGGTTTCCCGCCGCTACCTGGGTACGGAGCACGCCCGTGAGACTCTGGAGACGGAATCGGTGGAAACCCTGAAGATGCTCGGGCTCTCCTTCCAGGGCCAGGGCATGCTGGACATGGCCTGGGAGAAGTTCCGCCGGGTGCCCATCGACGCGGGCATGAAGGATACGCTCTACAACCTGGCTTTGGATTTCGAGCGCAAGCGGCAGTTCAATAAAGCGGTGGCGGTGCTGGAACACATCGGTGCGGTGGACAAGAAGTTCAAGGACATTGCGGACCGCGCGGTGAAGCTGAAGGCCATGGGCGAGACGCAGATCCTGGGCACAGCCGGACTGCGCAAGGGCGCGGATTCGACGGTGATGGTTACCGGCACGGACGTGAAGCCCACCCTGGGCCGCTACGAAGTGATCAAGGAACTGGGCAAGGGGGCCATGGGCACCGTCTTTCTGGGGCGGGATCCCAAAATCAACCGCCAGGTGGCCATCAAGACCCTGCGCTTCGACGATCCCGACCTGACCGAAGAGGACAAGACCTCGTTGCGCGAGCGCTTTTTCCGCGAGGCGGAATCCGCGGGACGGCTGAACCACCCGCACATCGTCAACATTTACGACGCGGGAGAGGACCAGGACATCCATTACATCGCTATGGAACTGCTGGACGGCGCGGACCTGAAGCCGTGGTGCGCCCGTGGCGCGCTTCACCCCATGAACCAGGTAGTCAGCCTGCTGGCGGACGTGGCCGATGCCCTGGACTACGCTCACCAGAACAACGTGGTGCACCGCGACATCAAGCCGGCGAACCTGATGATCCTGAAAAACGGGGCCATCAAGGTGACCGATTTCGGGATCGCGCGCATCACCGACCAGTCCAAGACGGCCACCGGAACCGTGCTGGGCACTCCCAGCTACATGTCCCCGGAGCAACTCGCCGGCAAGAAGGTGGATGGCCGCTCCGATATTTTCTCGCTCGGCGTTTGTCTGTACGAACTGCTGACCGGGGAGAAGCCGTTTACCGGGGACTCGGTGGCCACGCTGGTGACCTCCATCGTGAATTCGCCGCACCGGCCGCTGCAGCAGGTGGATGCCAACCTGCCCGCGGAGCTGGGCAAGGTGGTGGACCGCGCCCTGCAGAAAGATCCGGGGCAACGCTACCAGCGCGCGAGTGAAATGGCCGCCGAGCTGCGCAATTGTCTGGCCAGCACTACGGGAGTCCGGGGATGAGGGGGCCGCGTGCGGGTTGACATGGAGGCGCGCACCGACCTCGGGCGCGTCCGGAAGAACAATGAAGATAATTTCGCCGCGGTGCCCGAGATGGGGCTTTATGTCCTCTCCGACGGCATGGGCGGCGAGGCTCACGGTGAGGTGGCCAGCGGGCTGGCCATCGAGGCCATCCGCGACCACTGCGGGGAATGGTCGCGCAATCCGGAGTTGCCCCTCTTCGGAGATGCTGTTGCCAATTTGCCCGAGCGCGCCAATCGCCTGGCCTCGGCCGTGCGCCTGGCTAATCGCGCCATCTACGAATCCGCGCAGAAGCACCCCTCGCAGAAAGGCATGGGGGCCACGGTGGTGGCCATCTGGCTGGATGACGAGCAGATGAGCGTGGCCCACGTGGGGGATAGCCGTCTCTATCGCATGCGCCAGGGCCAGCTCGAACAGATTACCCAGGACCACTCCCTGGTGGCGGAGCAGGTGCGCCGCGGGATTCTGACCCAGCAGCAAGCCGACAGCAGCCAGATGCAGAGCGTACTGATTCGCGCCCTGGGGATTGACCCCGAGGTGGAAGTGGATGCGGAAGAGCACCCGGTGCTGCCGGGAGATAGCCTGGTGCTGTGTTCGGACGGGCTGAACCGCATGGTTTCCGATCCGGATATCGGCAGCGTCCTGAATACCAGCCTGAGCGCCAAGGAAGCGGTGGACCGGCTGATCGCCCTGGCCAATGAGAACGGCGGGGAAGACAACGTAACGGTGATTGTGGTACGCGTGGGCGGAGGTTCGGATGGGTGGCTGGCGCGCCTGTGGCGCTGGCTGTGCGGCGAATAGCGGGAGGAGCCTGCAAATGGCCAAACTGATTCTGAAATACGAAGCGGCGGTCATCAAGGAAGTGGACGTGGGCGCGCAGCCGATCTCCATCGGGCGGGCCCCGGATAACGACCTGCACGTGGACAATCTGGCGGTGTCCAGCCACCACGCACGGATTTTCAACGATGGCGGCAAGCTGGTGGTCGAAGACATGAACAGCTTGAACGGCACGTTTGTGAATTCGCAGCGCATCACCCGGGCCACACTCAAGCCGGGAGACGTGGTGAGCGTGGGGAAGCACTCCATCGAGGTGCGCGGAGAGGCCGAGCCCATCCCGACCTCTGCCACGCCCGCAGCCCCAAAGCCCGCGGCCCCAAAGCTCCAGGAAACGATGGTGCTGGACACGAAAAAGCGTCGTGAATTGCTGGCCCAGGCGATGGCCGCGGGGGGAACCGGCGCGGCAGCAACTCCCACCGCCGAAGCCACCGCCACCGCCGCGCCCCCGGCGCCTCCCCGGGTGCGCATCCCCTGGCTGGTGGTGCTGGAGGGCAAGACGGACCAGCGGGAGTATCCACTCTCGAACAGGCTGACGGTGATCGGGAAATCCTCGATGGCTACGGTGCGCCTGACCGGGTGGTTTGCCCCCAAGGTGGCCGCGCAAATCAGCAAGCGCGACGATGGGTTTTATATCGGCACCGGAGATAAAGTGCCCAAAGTGAACGGGCAGGCGATTACCCAGCCCACCAAATTGAACGAAGGAGATGTGATCGAACTGGGGAAAGTAAGGCTGAGTTTCGTCTTCCGGGATTAAAGCGGGAACCGGGAAGCAGTTTCCAAGATGCCCCCGTTCGTCTCCAGCACCAAGCCCACCGGCTTCCTTCAGAAGTTGTGGGGACTTCGCGTTTCCCTGGGCATCAGCCTGGGAATCTCCGTCATCGGCCTGCTGCTGTATTACAACGTGCTGCTCGGCGAGCGCAGCGGCGTGGGGCGGAACGTGCTGACGCGCTTCGAACTCTCCACCGTGGACGCGCGGTTCAACCTGCGGCAGCATCTCGCGCCGCCCGGCGCGGATTCGCGCATTGTGATTGTAGACATCGATCAGCACGCGCAGGAAGAGCTGGGCAGATGGCCGTTCTCGCGCACCAACTTCGCGAAAATGATGGATGCGCTGCGCGAAGACGGGGCGCGGGTGGTGGGATTCGACATCACGTTCACCGAGGAAGATGCAACCGCCAAGCCGATCCGCGACCTGCGGCTGCAACTCGAAGCCAGACAGAAGCAGGGCGAAGAAGTGGACGCGCGCCTGCTCGCGGAACTCGCTCGAACCGAAAAACAACTGGATGCGGACCCGCAGTTCGCCGAGGCCATCCGGCGCCACGGCCGTGTGGTTCTGGGGAATTTCTTTTTCATGTCTCCGCAAGAGGCCAAATCGCTCGACCGGAAAACGATCGAACACTACGCAAACTTGATTCAGTACTTTCCCTTCCCGCAGGCTCGCGCCGTGCAGTCCATGGGAAGCCAGGGCCAGCAGAATTACCTGCATCTGATGGAGGGCTTCGAGCAATATGGCATGGCGCCCTACGCCGCGGAGGCCAACATCGATGTGCTCACCGACGCGCTGCGCGGCGAGCACTCTGCCACCGGCTACTTCAACGTCTTCCAGGATCCCGACGGCGTGGTGCGCCGGGCGGCGCTGGCCATGCCCTTTGGCCTCTCCAAGGACAAGAAGGATTGGGACCTGTACGCCTCACTGGACGTGCAGGTGGTGCGGCTGTTCCTGTCGCTGACCAACGACCGCATCGTGCTGAATTTCGGGGCCAATGGAATCGAGAGCATCGAATTCGGCAGTTCCGACGTGATTCAGCCGGATGACCAGGGGCGCGCGCTGATCAACTATCGCGGGCCGGTCCATACGTTTCCCTATGTTTCCATCGCAGATGTGGTCAAGAAGAACTTCCAGGCGGGAATGTTTCGCGACAAGATCGTGCTGGTCGGCGCCAGCGCCATCGGCATCGGGGACCTGCGCGGCACGCCGTTCGAAGCCAGCGCCCCGGGGATTGAAATCCACGCCAACATCGTGGACAACATCCTGAATCACCGGTTTCTGCAGCGCGATGCCCCGGAATTCCTCGCGGACGTGGCCTTCATTCTTCTGTTCGGCCTGCCGGTGGGATTGTGGCTGGCTTCCGCGCAACCCATTTACCTGCCCCTGGCCTTTTTTCTTCTGCTGCCCTTTGGGGCCGCCGTGCAGTATGCCTTTGACCACGGCCGGCTGCTGAACGCCACAGTGCCGGCAGCGACCCTGCTGGCCAACGTAGTCGCCGTGGCCCTCTACCGCGTGCTCATCGAGGAAAAAGAAAAGCGCAAGGTGCGCGGGGCTTTCCAGCAATACGTGAGCCCGGAAGTAATCCGCCGGGTGCTGACCCGTCCAGAGAGCGTGGCACCGCGGAAACAGGAAATCACCATCCTGTTCAGCGACATCCGGGGCTTCACCAGCATTTCCGAAAAACTGGACGCGCAGGCGCTGGCCGACCTGCTGAACGAATACCTTTCCGAGATGACGCGCATCATTTTTCGGAACCAGGGCACGCTGGACAAGTACATCGGCGACGCGGTGATGGCCTTCTGGGGCGCTCCGTTTGAAGACACGGCGCAGGCCAGCCACGCCGCGCGGGCGGCCTACGAGATGCTGCAAAAGCTGGAGGAGCTCCAGCGCGGTTGGTCGACCAAGGGACTCCCGCGGCTGGATATCGGTGTGGGGATCAACAAGGGCGTGGCCTCGGTGGGCAACATGGGTTCGGCGCTGCGCTACGGCTACACCGCGCTGGGCGATTCCGTAAACCTGGCGTCGCGCCTGGAGGGGCTGAACAAGGAATATGGCACGCGCGTGCTGCTGAGCGATTTCGCGTTCAAGGACGCGCGGGTACCGGAATTCCTGTACCGCGAAGTGGACATCATCCGGGTGAAGGGGAAGGAGCAGCCGGTCATCATCCACGAGCTGGCCGGCCTGCGCGATCAGAAGGACTTGCAGGAAAAAATCGAGCTGTACGGACGCGGCCGCGCCTTCTACAAGCGCCGCGACTGGCGGCAGGCGCATGCCATTTTCACACAACTGCTGCAGCGCTGGCCGCAGGACGGGCCCGGAGGGATTCTGGCCCACCGCTGTGAGGAATACCTGCTGGAAGAGCCCGAGCCGCAGTGGGACGGAGTGCATGTGATGAAGCACAAGTAGGCGGTGCGGGCTTTGCCCCGCTCTTCAATCCGCGCGGCGGGAATGTTTGCGGCGGACCTGTGTGATACCATTTCCTGCTGGTCAATCACACCGGCAAGTGAGGGATGGAAAGTGCCCGGACACATCAGCCCCAAGGAACTGAAGCGCGACCGTTTTGTCGAGACCGTGGAGCACGGCGCGGAGTACGCGGCATCCCATGCCCGCAACCTCTGGATCGCCGCCGGCGTAGCGGCGGTCGTCCTGGCCGCGGTTTTGGGCTGGCGCTTCTGGAGCGACCAGCAGTCGCAAAAAGCCGGGGTGGCCATGGACGATGCGCTGAAGGTGTTCGAAGCGCGGATCCGCACCCCTGCGGAACCGCAGGAGCCCGGGGAAATCACCTACCTGGCCGAAAACGCAAAATACCTGGACGCCCGCAAGAAATTCGACGAGGTAGCGAAGAAATATTCCCTGACCACGCAAGGGACCCTGGCGCGCTATTACTCCGCGCTGTGTTCGGAGCGGCTGGGAGAAAAAGACAAGGCGACGGCGGCCCTGCGCGATCTCTCCACCGGCGGCAACGCAGACGTGGCCTCGCTGGCCAAGCTGGCGCTCGCGGATCAGGCCGAGCAGGCGGGGAAGAATGACGACGCGGCGCAACTTCTCCAGGGGCTGGTGGACCATCCCACCACGCTGGTCCCCCGGGCGCGCGCGGAACTGGCCCTGGCGGAACTCTACCGGCGCACCAAGCCCGCGGAAGCCGCCAAGCTCTACGAACAGATCAAGAAGGAA
>DATIYQ010000212.1:0-5913 GCA_035517515.1 Binatia bacterium | reverse complement strand
CTCAGGTGGGTCATTGGCCGGAAAACATACGATGGAAAGCGCAGAGAGCGGCCGGCCGCCCATGGCGTATACGTCGCTCAAGGAATTGGCGGCGGCGATTTGCCCGAACTGCGCGGGATCGTCTGCGATGGGCGTGAGGATATCCACGGTCTGCACCAGCGCCTGCCCGGAGTTGAGCAGATACACCCCGGCGTCGTCGTAGGTGTCAAAGCCTACGAGCACGTTGGGGTCAGTTTGCCGCGGCAGGCGGCTCAACACGGAGTCCAGAGTCCCGGGACTCAGCTTGGCCGCTCAACCCGCGGCTTTGGCCCGCGCCGTCAGCTTCACGGCTTTTGCCAAAGCAGTGCCCTCCGCAGAACGCAACGTTCGCCTGCCAGTATATCCCGGCCATCCGTTCCGAGCGTGGCGCGACGCGCTTACCTGCCGCGGGCTTCGTCGGGGGAGAGGGCCATGCAGGTGGAGGAGGCGCGGGCGACGAGGGCACCCTTTTCGTCGGTGACGTCGCAATCCACGAGACCAATTTTGCGGCCGCGCTTGACCACGCGGCCGGTGGCACGGAGGCGCGCCTTCCAAACCGGCCGGAGATAATTGATTTTCAGTTCGATGGTGGTGAAGGATTCGCCCTCTGCCAGCGTGGTGGCAAAGGCGAAGCCCATGGCGGCATCCGCGATGTCGCACAACACGCCGCCGTGCAGGGTGCCCATGGGATTCCAGTGGCGCTCGTCTGCCTCCATTTCGAAGACGGACTGGCCGTCGGCTGCGGAGAGCAGCCGAAAGCCGATGAGGCGCGCGATGGGTGGGGTGGGCGCGTCGCCGCGGGCGAGTTTGCTGCGGATTTCCGCAAGCATGTTCGTGGACCGTTGCGATTCTGGCTTCATAGGTTCACCCGCTTCATCGCGTGTTCCGCATAGCGTTCTCCTGCGGCAGCCCCGCGCGGCGCCGCCGTGTTGATGCGCTCGAGGTCGCGTTTGGAAAGCTTCAGGCGCGCCGCGTCTGCGTTCTGGTCCAGATATTTCCTGCGCTTGGTACCCGGAATGGGCACGATGTGTGGCCCCTGCGCCAGCACCCAGGCCAGGGCCAGTTGCGCGGTGGTGCACCCTTTTTCGGCGGCAATTTCCTGGAGGCGATTCACCAGCTCCAGATTTTTCTGGAAATTGGCGCCCTGGAAGCGCGGAGCCGTTCTGCGGTAATCATCCGGCGCAAGATCTTCGAACTGCTTGATTTCTCCGCAGAGGAAGCCGCGGCCCAGCGGGCTGTAGGCGACAAAGGTGATTCCCAACTCGCGGCAGAGGGCCAGCAGGCCATCCTCGGGATCGCGCGACCACAGGGAGTATTCCGTTTGCAGCGCGGCGATGGGATGGACGGCGGCGGCGCGGCGCAGCGTGGCGGGAGCCGCTTCGGAGAGCCCCAGAAAGCGGACTTTGCCGTGTTCCACCAGCCGGGCCATGGCGCCCACGGTTTCTTCGATGGGCACATCGGGGTCCACGCGATGCTGGTAGTAGAGATCAATCACCTCGATGCCCAGGCGGTGCAAACTGGCGTCGCAGGCTTTGGCCACGTAGTCGGGCCGGCTGTTTACTCCGGCCCAGCTACCGTCCGCGCCGCGCACCACGCCGAACTTGGTGGCCAGGAAAACCTTTTCACGTCGTCTTCCGGCGCCGTCCGCCGCGCGGAGGAATCCGCCAATCAGCTCCTCATTGCGTCCCAGTCCGTACGCATCCGAAGTGTCGAAAAACGTGACGCCGCGTTCGAGGGCGCGCTCCAGGCAGGCCAGGCTCTCGCCGTCGTCGCGCCCGCTGTAAAACTCGGACATGCCCATGCAGCCCAGTCCGATGGCCGAGACGGTAGCCGGGCCACGGCCGAGGGTGCGGTGCGGCAGGGTGAGTGCAGGTTTGGATCGCGCGGTGGCCATGGAGGTTCCCCTCAGCGGGATTCAGTGGCGGATTCTGGGTGAAGAGATTTCGATGATTGAACGCGGGCCGCAGTTACCTCCCAATCACGGGGCCTTCGGCCGCAGCGGCGCGCGCCAGAGCGCTTCCCCACCGTTCGCCACCTGCCGCGGAGCGGTGTATTCATGGGGCGAGATGGGCCGCTCCGCCGCTTCAGAGGCCGGCATTTTCGGCCGCGATCTTTCCCAGCGCAGACCAGTCCCATTCGCCATAGCCGCGCGCGATGGCCGCGATGGCGTGGTCCCGCACCAGGCTGGCCAGCGGCAGAGGGACTCCGGCGGCTTCTCCGGCAGCGAGCATCAGCCGGACGTCTTTGAGAGCCAGCGGCATTTTGAAGCCCGCCGGCTGGTAGGCTTCGCGCACGATGATGGAACCATAGGTTTTGTAGGCCGGCGCGGTGAAGATGCTGCCGGTAATCAGCTCCAGGAATTGCGCGGGGTCCAGGCCGTGCTTGCGAACCAACGCCAGCGCTTCCCCCAGGCTTTCCACGGCGGCAGCCAGCATGAAATTTCCGCTGAGCTTCACGACGTTGGCGGCGGAGGCCCCTTCGCCGATGACGTAGGTTTTCTGCCCCATGGCGTCAAAGAGCGGCTGGCAGCGCTGGATGGCGGCCGCGGGGCCCGCGGCCACCACGAATAGTTTTGCCGCAGCGGCGGCTTCCGGCCGGCCAAAAACGGGCGCGGCGATGTAGATGCTGCCGGCACGGGTGTGCGCTTCTTCGAGCCGCGCGGAGAGGGCCACACTGATGGTGCTCATGGAGACGTGCACGGCTCCAGGTTGGAGCGAGGCCAGGATCCCATTCGCGCCCATGGTGACCGCCTCGAGCGCGGCATCGTCCGCGACCATGGTGAGCACCGCATCGCCGCGGCAGGCTTCCGCGGGAGTGGGCGCCAGTTGCGCGCCTTTTGCCGCCAGCGCCTCCGCGCGGGAGCGGGTGCGGTTGTACACCGTCACGGTGTGACCGGCTTTGAGCAGATTTTCCGCCATGCCAGCGCCCATGCTGCCCAGGCCGATGAATCCAATGTTCATGCGTCTCTCCTCAACACCGGCATCGCTGCCGGGGCGTTTCTAATGCTATCAGTGCCGGAGTTCCCGGCGAACCGCACGGGGATTGCCGCGCATGGGTCCGCAGCGGGAGGGTGAGCGGCGGCCGCGCTCAGCGGTGATCATCTTCCTCGTCCACAGCGGCCGTGGCCGCGATGCCCGCCAGGCTGCGCTCCCAGCGGGTGGTGCGCCAGTTGTAGTAGGCATCGCCCGGGGGCATCCAGGGAGGCAGCGCCACCAACAACCGCAGAGCCAGCCCATTCACGTACGGCTCGTACATCTGCCGGAGTTCACGCAGCCGTTCGTCTGCGCTGAGCTCGGCAGGCGCAGGATCGGGCCGCTCCACGCAGATGCCCGCGGCGCGCAGCCTTTCGCGCAACTGTCGCAGCTCGGCTGCCGGAAGACGTTCCGGGTGCGGGGCGCGGGGATGCGCGTTCAGCGTCTGGGCGATGTCGGTGACCGCATGCCGGGCCATGGCAAAGGTAAGCCGCGCCTGCAGGTTTTTCTGTTTTTCCAGGCCCACGATGCAGAGCGCGCTGGTATCCAGGATTGCGGTGAGCGCGGCCAGCCAGGATTGGTTATCGTGCTGCGAACGGAAATAGACCAGCACGGGATAGGAAAGATGGCTTTCCAGCACCTGGGCCGACCAGCGTTCCCACTCGCGCAGGAGCTCGTGCAGCGCCCCACGCCGCTCTTCGGGCCCGTAGCGCCGCAAGAGCTCTGCGGCGGTGGGCGGCGAACCGGCGCGCGCATCGAGGAGCGTTATGGTGATTTCCCGGCGCGAGAAGCTCTGGTAGAGGATGGGCAGGTAACCGATCACCAGGGCGAGAAAACCGAATCCCAGGCCGGACTCGACGACCATCACCATGCGATCGGGCATGGTGCGCGGGATGACGTCGCCCAATCCCAGCGTGAAAAATGTGGTGCCACTGAGATAGAGGTCCATGGGAAAGGTCATGGGCTCGCCGGTGGAAGCCACGGCCCCACCGACTCCGGCATGCACCAGGGCGAAGCCGATCACCATCCCGAAGGCCCAGAAGACGAACAGCGTGAGCAGGGAGAGGGGTCCGAAAACGCTGAGATAGAGTTCGCGGAATTTGCCGGCGCGCATCCGCCGGCCGATCGCGGACCATGCTCCCCAGGTGGTGCGATAGAACAGGCGGGCCAGGCGGAATCTCCGCGACACGCGCCGCGGCAGCACCAGCGTCTCGAAAGCATCCCAGAGGACGCCGAGGATGATGACGATGCCCGGAATCGCTTCGAAGAGTCTCATCGCCTATGCAGAATTCGCGTCCGCCGCGCACCCCTGGCGCACCCGGAGAGCGGACTCAGAACGTCAGCACGATTTTTCCAAAATGGCTGCCGCTTTCCAGATGCTTCAGCGCGGCCGGGGCCTCGGCAAAAGGAAACGTATCGCTGATTACCGGGCGCAGGCCGTGCAGGGCGATGGCGCGGTTCATCTCTTCGAAGCTCGCGCGGGAGCCGACAAAAATCCCGTGGATGCGCGCCGCGCGGAACAGGATCATGGTGGTGCGGACCTCCGCACTCGCTCCCGCGAGCACGCCGATCATGCTGATCATGCCGCCCATGCGCAAACATCCCAGCGAACGGTTGAGCGTTCCCGCGCCTCCAACTTCCACAATGTGGTCGGCTCCGGCGCCACCGGTGAGCCGGCGCACTTCTTTTTCCCAGTCGGGCGTGGTTTTGTAATTGATGCCCTCGGCCGCGCCCAGTTCGCGCGCCCGCTGGAGTTTTTGGGTGCTGGAAGAGGTGACGATCACCCGGGCCCCTGCCAGCCGCGAAAATTGCAGGGCAAAGAGGGAGACACCGCCGGTGCCCTGCACCACCACGGTGTGAGCCGGGCCGACGCGGTCTTCCACGAACAGGGCGGTCCAGGCGGTGACGGCGGCGCAGGGCAGAGTGGCCGCTTCTTCGAAGGAGAGATGCGCGGGGATCGGAAGCACCGCATCCTCGCTGAGCACGATGGATTCGCAGAGCACGCCATCCACAAACGCGCCAAGCGAGGCGTCCATTTTCTCCTGGGTGGGCGGGCCCTCGAGCCAGCCGGGGGAAAAACAGAGCACCACGCGGTCCCCGGCCTTAACGCGCTGCACGCCCTGGCCAACGGCGGCGATTTCCCCAGCGCCGTCGGAAACGGGGATGCGTGGCAACTTCTGCCGCGGGCCATAGCCTCCCTTGAGGACCACCAGATCGCGGTAATTGAGCGATGCAGCGCGCATGCGCACCAGCACCTGCCCGGCGCCCGGCTGCGGATCCGGCAGTTCCACCGGCTTCAAATTTTCCAGCCCAAAGCTGCCCAGGATTTGAAACGCTTTCATCGTTTTCCCCTGCGATCGTGACGCCCGTGGACGAATTGTTTCAAAGAGAAAGCCGGAAACGAAACATCAAGCCAAGCGACCGCGCCGCTCGCTCCCTCTGCGCGGGCAGCGCGCATCCGGCCGGCGGTTTGCGCCCCCCGTCAGGGGATCAATACGATCTTGCCGTGGGCTCCCGGTTCCAGGATGGCCTTCTGCGCGCGTACGGCTTCCGCCAGGGGAATTTCCTGGCCCACCACCGGCCGCAACGTGCCGTTTTCCAGCCCGGCGTAAATCGCCGCGTGGATGCCGGCCAGGTCCGCAGCCGGAGCCACCAGCAAAGACATTCCCCGGATACTTGCATCCCGGCCCATGATATCCCGGGGATTGATCTCCACCGCTCCGCGGCTGCCTACCACAACCACCCGGCCGCGCGGGGCGAGTTGCCCCAGATCTTTCCCCAGATTCACATTGGCCAGCATTTCCAAAATCACGTCCACGCCTTTTCCGCCGGTCAGCGAGCGCAACTGCTCGAGATAGTCCGGGGCGTGGTGATCCAGCACATGATGCGCGCCCTCGCGCAACGCGAGCTCGCGCCCTTTCGG
>DATIYQ010000211.1:0-6396 GCA_035517515.1 Binatia bacterium | reverse complement strand
CTAGCTCTTGAAGATGGCGCTGATTTCGCCGGAACTCGCCGCCTCGGTGGCGAATCGGAAAGTGCCCTGTTCGCGCATTTCCCGGGCGGCCCGCAGGAAGGCGCCCAGGGCCGCGCGGCACAGCGAACTGCCTACGCTGATCCGCTTCACCCCCAGCGCAGAGAGGGTCTTGCGGTCCAGCAAAACGCCCTGCAGGCCCATCAGTACGTTGACCGGACGGTCCACGGACCGCACCACGGCGGCAATCTCTTCCTGGCTGGTCAGGCCGGGCGCGTAGAGCACATCCGCGCCCGCTTCCTGAAAGGCTTGCAGCCGGCGGATGGTGTCCTGCAGGTCCGGGCGGCCGTGCAGATAGTTTTCGGCGCGGGCGGTGAGCGTGAACGTGTGCGCCAGGGAGCGGGCCGCCTCCACCGCGGCGCAGATTCGCTCCACGGCCATTTCATGCGGGTAGATGGGCTGGTCGGCTCTGTCGGTGGCGTCCTCGATCGAACCGCCGGCGGCCCCGGCCGCGCCGGCCATGCGAATGGTTTCCGCCACAGTTTCCGGCGCATCGCCGTAACCATGTTCCAGGTCCGCGTTCACGGGCAGGTCCGTGGCAGAGGCGATTTCCGCCACGTGCTGGAGCATGCGCTCGCGGCCGATGGTGGTGTCCTGCTGGCCGCAAGCAAACGCATATCCCATGCTAGTGGTGGCCAGCGCTTCAAACCCCAGGTGCGCCAGCAAGCGCGCCGTGCCTACGTCCCAGGGATTGGGAATGATGAATGCCTCTTTGCGCTGGTGCAGCGCGCGGAAGGCGCGCCCCTTGTCAGCCGGTGTGGTCATGTGCGGTCCTCATCCGGTGCAAGCGCCGGGGGAACTGCAAGGGTGCCCTCGACCAGTTGCACAAAGTTTCGTTCCTCGCGCAGAATCAGCCGCCGGCTCTGCGCCATCTCGAAGTTCGCGCGGCCCTGCGGGTCGGACTTCAGGCGCGCCCGGTAGGTTTCATACGCCGCGAGACTTTCAAACGCAATCAGGCCCCAGGCTACGTTGTTGGTGCCCTCATGGGGAAGAAAATAACCCACCAGGTGGCCGCCGCAGCGCGGAATGATGCGCCCCCAGTTTTCTGCGTACTGCCGGAACGCGTCCCGCTGAAAGGGATCGATTTCGTAGCGGATGATACAGGTGACGTTCATCAGTGCCCTCCTCGAGGCTGCTCCGGCCACGGCGATGAGCCGCAGGTCGGGCGGAGATGCCCGGCCTGCCGAAGCAGGTGGGCACCAACATCCTGGCCGTTGCCACGCACCCACGCTTCGTCTATCATCACAATATGAATGTCACGGATCACGATCAGACCGCGGCAGCGATTGCCGCGGCCATTGGCGAGACCGCCCGCTCGCGCATGCTCTACTGCCTCTCCGACGGCCGCGCTCGCACCAGTACCGAACTGGCCGTGGTGGCGGGGGTCAGCCCCTCGACCGCCAGCGCCCATCTGAACAAGCTCAAGGACCAGCACCTGGTGAAAATGTTCGCCCAGGGGAAGCACCGCTATTACAGCCTGCAAGGACCGAAGGTGGCGGACGCGCTCGAAGCCCTGAGCGTTCTGGCCGGTGGGGCGCGAAACTCCCCGGCACCGCGCACGCCGGTGCATTTGCGCACCGCACGCACCTGCTACGACCACATGGCCGGGTCGCTGGGCGTTCAGCTTCACGACCGCTTCCTCGCGCTGCGTTGGCTCTCCGGATCTTCTGACGGTGAGAATGCCTACGACTTGACACGCAAGGGGGCGGAGGGAGTGCGTGCGATGGGAATCGATGCGCATGCGGCTCGCGGATTGCGCCGGCGCTTCGCGTTTGGCTGCGTGGATTGGAGTGAACGCCGCCCGCACCTGGGCGGGGCGCTGGGCGCGGCGCTCTTGCAGACGGCGCTGGAGCGCAGGTGGGTCTTGCAGGACCTGGACAGCCGCGCGCTCGAGATCACCGCACGGGGCCGCCGCGAACTGCTGGCGCGCTTCGGGCTGCATCTGAAGTAATGATGGCCCAGTCGCTGTGGGCCCCATTCCAAGCGGGGATGCTGGGCTGCGGTGAAATGCGTTCTCCGTCGGCCGGTCATGTCCCCATCCGCAAGCGCACGCAGCGGCCCATGGGGCCTGAGCGGAGAGGAGTGCAGCCGCGCGGCTCAACGAACTGCCCACGCCGAGGCGATATGTCCCCAACCTAGCCAGCCGGCTTTGGAGTGGCGGACCAACATTCATCCCAGCCTGATCTGCGCACCAGCCCGAAGGCCTTCGGGCCGCTGCGACTTGGAGTCTGGGAAATGGACTACGAGGCCGGCGGAAGAACAATCAATCCGCGGCGGCGAGGGGCTGGCTGGAGCGGGAGGCACGCGCCGGGGCGCTTTCGCGGCCGGCGGAGCGGCCGTGCTGCCGCGCCGCGCCGATGAAGGCGGCGAAGAGCGGATGCGGCTTGAGCGGCGCGGACTTGAATTCCGGATGGAACTGGCAGCCCAGGAACCACGGGTGCTCCGGCACCTCGACGATTTCCACGTACACCTCGTCCGGGGTGCGGCCGGAAATGCGCAGGCCCGCCGCAGTCAATTGCTTTTCATACTTGGGATTGAACTCGTAGCGATGGCGGTGACGCTCGGAAATTTGTTCCGCGCCGTAGGCGCGCTCGGCGAATGAGCCGGGCTGGAGCGCGCAGGGCCACGCGCCCAGGCGCATGGTCCCGCCCATCTCTTCCACGCCCAGCAGATCGCGCAGCTTGAAGATGACCGGGTTGGGCGTCTGGGCTTCAAACTCCGTGGAGTCCGCGGCCTCGATGCCGGCCACGTGGCGCGCATACTCGATGGTGGCGCACTGCATGCCCAGGCAGATGCCGAAGAAGGGAATCTTCTGCTCGCGGGCGTAGCGGATGGCCTCGATCATTCCGGAGATGCCGCGCTTGCCGAAGCCGCCGGGCACCAGCACGCCATCCACGCCGGCCAGACGCCGCGCCGCGGTCTGCTGCGAGTCAATTTCTTCCGCTTCGATCCATTCCAGCAGCACGCGGACTTTATGGGCCACGCCGCCGTGCACCAGCGCCTCGCGCAGGCTTTTGTAAGCGTCCTCGAGCTGCACGTATTTGCCCACCACGCCGATGCGCACCTCGCCCTCGGGATTGTGGATGCGTTCGAGAAACGCCAGCCACGGCCGCAGGTCGCGCTCCCCGGCTTCCAGGTGCAACAGCCGCAGGATCTGCTCGTCCAAGCCCTCCTGCGCCAGGGAGAGCGGAACGTCGTAGATGCACTCCACGTCGTTGGCGGCAATCACGCAGTTCTCCGCCATGTTGCAGAACAGGGCGATTTTCTTTTTGAGGTCCTGGGGGATGGGCCGGTCCGCGCGGCACAGCAGAATATCGGGCTGCACGCCGATGCTGAGCAGTTCCTTGACGCTGTGCTGGGTGGGCTTGGTCTTCAGTTCGCCCACCGTGGGAATCCAGGGCACCAGCGTGACGTGGACGAAAACCGTCTCCGCCTGGCCCATCTCCAGCCGCATCTGGCGCATGGCTTCCAGGAAGGGCAGCGACTCGATGTCTCCCACCGTGCCGCCGATTTCCACGATCACCACGTCCACATCGTGGGCCACTTTGCGGAACGCGGCCTTGATCTCGTCGGTGACATGGGGAATCACCTGAACGGTTTTGCCCAGGTAATCGCCGCGGCGTTCCTTGGAGAGAATCGTTTCGTAGATGCGCCCGCTGGTCCAATTGTTGTCGCGGGTCAGGCGCGCGGAGGTAAAGCGCTCGTAATGTCCCAGGTCCAGGTCGGTCTCCGCGCCGTCTTCGGTCACGTAAACCTCGCCGTGCTGGTAGGGGCTCATGGTGCCGGGGTCCACATTCAGGTAGGGGTCGCATTTCTGAAGGGTGACGCGCAGACCGCGGCTTTCCAGAAGACAGGCGATGGAAGCTGCGGCCAGACCCTTGCCGAGAGAGGAGACAACGCCGCCGGTCACAAAAATAAATTTCGGGCTTGGCGTCTGTCCGGTCAAAGTTTTTCTAGTGTACCCCTGCGCGGCCGGAAGGTCTTACGCGGCTGCGCAATCCCGAAGTACGACGTATTATGCGGGGCGGGAGGAAAGTTGTCAACGGGAAGCGTGCAGGGTGATTGGTGAACGGTGACGGGTGATTCGCGAGGAGTGGAAGGCTTGGGAGATTCGCGCGCAGAGTTTCATCGGCAAGTCCCGCCACGCGAAGATGCCCGAGGCAATCGCCGGGACGCGGTTGAGCCGAGGCGCCGCGAAACCGCTCTTACACCCGTCACCGACCCCGGTCACTGCTTCAGCAGGGATTCCACGCGGGCGATATCCTCAGGCACATCGACGCTCACGGAGTCGTGCGGGGTCACCACCACGCGGATGCGATAGCCATTCTCCAGCAGGCGCAACTGCTCGAGCTGTTCGAGTTGCTCCAGGCGCCCCGGGGGGAGTTGGGGAAACGCCAGCAGGCTCTCGCGGCTGTACAAATAAACGCCCAGATGCTTCAGGTGCGGCGTCTCCGGCGATTCCGCTGCCGCGGTACCGGAACCATTGGGCAAGCCCGCCGCGGCGCGCACGCTGGGAATGGCGGAGCGCGAAAAATAGAGCGCGTACCCGGAAACGTCGGTGACCACCTTCACCACATGCCCGTCGGTGCGGTCTTGTTCGGTCCGGATCGGAGTGGCCAATGTGGCTACGGGCGGGCGCGCGGCCGGCGCTGTGGCCCGCATGCTCTCCACCAGCGCCTCCAGTGCCGCGGGCTCGATCAGCGGCTCGTCTCCCTGGACGTTCAGATAGAAATCCGCGAGCGCCTCGGAATGGAACGCAGCCACTTCCGCCAGCCGCGCGGTTCCCGAGGAGTGATCGGCGCGGGTCATCACCGCGTGGCCGCCGGCAGAGCGCACCGCGTCCGCGATGCGCGAGTCATCCGTGGCCACCATGACCAGCGCAAGGCCCCGCGTCTGGCGTACCCGTTCGAGTACACGCACCACCATGGGCACTCCGGCAATGGGCGCCAGGGCTTTTCCCGGAAAGCGGGTGGAACCGTAGCGCGCGGGAATCACGGCGATGACGGAATTGTGCACGCGAGGCGCCTCCGGGCACGCGGATGGTACCACAGGCCCTTGCCGGCTCGCCGCCCACCCGCGCATGCGCGCGGCTGCCGAAACTGTGTTCGCAGCACCATCGGGGCGTGAGCGGGTCCGGCGTGGTGGAACCCTCCAGGTCCGCCGCGCCGGGTTCCCATTCCATCCCTGTTGCTTTGCGGAACCCCGGTGCTACAATCCCGCTGATGGTTGGGCGGGCGGTTCCCGGCATGCGGGAAGCGCTCGCGCAGGTGACCTGCGCAGATGGGGACACGGCCCCGGCTAGCCGGGGCGTGCGAGGGGAACCGTGATAGGGAGGGCCGCGAAAGCGCTCCGACTGCTCGGATGCGCATTCCTGTGTGCCTTTCTGACCGGCGCGGTGAGCGCGCAGTCTCCCGCCGGGCAAGAGCCCGCGCCCGCTCAAAATCCGAAGACTCCTCCCGATACGATCATTCTTCCCAATCCTGCCGGCGCGGCGCCCAAGGCCGCGGCCAAGGGACAGAAAAATCCGCTGCGTGTGGACGTGGACCTGGCCCTGGTGAACGTCACGGTCACCGACCCCTACAACCGTCTGGTGACCGGCCTGGAGCAGGACAACTTCCGCATCTTCGAAGACAATCTCGAGCAGGAAGTGACCCACTTTTCCTCCGAAGACGTGCCCGTATCCATCGGGGTGGTGCTGGACCTGAGCGGCAGCATGGCCAACAAGATCGACAAGACGCGCATTGCCGCGCTGCAGTTCTTCAAGACCGCGAACCCCCGGGACGAGTTTTTTGTAGTCAGCTTCAATGAGCGCGCCCAGCTCACCAGTCCTTTCACCACCAGCGTGGAGGATATTGAGACGAGGCTGCTGTTTACCGCGGCCCATGGGCGCACCGCCCTGCTGGACGCTCTTTACCTGGGACTCTCGCAGATGCGCGGGGCGCGCAACCAGAAGAAAGCGCTGCTGGTGATCTCCGACGGCGGGGATAACCACAGCCGCTACTCCGAGCGCGACATCCGCAACTTCGTGCGCGAGGCGGATACGCAGATTTATGCCATCGGCTTGTATGAGCCAGACGGCGCGCGCCCCACGATCGAAGAGACCAACGGCCCGGAACTGCTCCGGGAAGTCACCGAGACCAGCGGCGGGCGCGCCTTTGCCATCAGCGGCAACCGCAACCTCAGCGATCTGCCGGATATCGCCATCAAGATCGGAATGGAACTGCGTAACCAGTACGTCCTCGGGTACCGGCCTTCGAATCGCTCCCGGGACGGGAAATGGCGTAAAATCAAAGTGAAGTTGCGGCCGCCGAAAGGACTGCCTCCGCTGAATGTCTACGC
>DATIYQ010000210.1:0-36310 GCA_035517515.1 Binatia bacterium | reverse complement strand
CCCCCTGAAACTGGCGGTCAGAGCCAGTTGGATGGAGGCGTGCTGTCTACAGAACAAGACTGAAGCACAGATTTGCGATCCAGGCGCACGCGTATGCCAGCGTTCCCATATACACAAACTGCAGGATGGGCCATCTCCAACTGTTCGTCTCCCGCCGGACGAGCGCAAAGGTGGACGTGCACTGCATGGCCAGCGCGAAAAACACGAGCAGGGCCATCGCACCGGGCACGGTCAAATCCCGCTGAAGCGCGGCCGCCAGGCTCTGCGAACCCGCGCCCGGATCGGCGCCGTAGATCGTTCCCAGAGTTCCCACCATCACTTCCCGGGCCACGAACGAAGTCAGCAGGCCGACCGCAACCTTCCAGTTGAATCCAAGCGGATGAACCAGCGGTTCGATCCAATGCCCGGCGCGGGAAAGCAAACTGTCGTTCATCGCGGCAAGCTGCCCTGCGCGAAGCGGAAGGTGAACCAGGAACCAGATTGCAAAGCTCACCCCCAGCACCACAGTTCCCACCTGAGTCAGAAAAATCTTCGCCCGTTCGAGCAGCATCATAACCAGCGACCTGGGACGCGGCAGCCTGTATTCCGGCAACTCCAGCACGAATGGCATGCGCGAATGTTCGAGCACGGTCGAATTCAGCAACTTCGCAGTTGCCACGGCAGCAAAGAATCCAAGCACATACAGCCCCAGCAACGTGGAAGCGCGCAGCCCGATCGTTCCTCCGAGGATGGACCGCTGCGGTACAAACGCGGCGATCAACAGCGTGTACACCGGCAGACGGGCCGAACAGGTCATGAAAGGGATCACGAAGATCGTCGCCAGCCGGTCTCTTCTGCTGCCCACAACCCGGGTGGCCATGATGGCTGGGACCGCGCATCCATAACCGGCGAGCAACGGGATGAAACATTTCCCATTCAGTCCGATGCGCGCCATCATCCGGTCCGAAATTACCGCGGCTCTGCCCAGATATCCGGAATCCTCCATCAGCCCAAGGAACAGAAAGAGCAATAGAATGGGAGGAAGAAACACGACCACGGAGCCCATCCCTTTCCACAATCCGTCCATCAGCAGCGAACTCAAAATCTCATTGGAAATCGCCGGCCGGATCGCTGCATCGGCGCGACTCAATCCCGCGTCTATCCCGTTTCCCAGCCACAGCCCCGCGCTAAAAACCGACTGAAAGACGAACACCGTCGCCAGCAGCAGGAACACGGGACCGAAGAAGGGGTGCAGGAAAAACGAGTCCAGGCGCTTCGTCCACGGCGATTCTCTCGGCAGGCGGTATCGCGAGTCCTCTGCCACGCGTCGGGCCCATGTTCTACATCCGGATGGATTCTGTATTACGGGCGGCAGTTTCGGTGGTTCAACGGGGCCGTCCGCTTTCAGGAACCGCCCGATGCACTCGAGCCCCGTTCCTTCCGTCGCGCTAACGAGACCCACCGGAACTCCTAGCGACTCCTCCAGCGACGCCACGTCCAGCGCGCCGCCATGATTCAAAAGCGCGTCAGCCAGATTCACTAGGACCAGCGTGGGTAGTCCGAGCGCCAGGAGGTCCAGTGCCAGCGTCAGTTGGGGCTCGAGCTTCGTTCCGTCAAGGATCAGAAAAACCGCATCCGGCCTTGCCACTCCGGGCATCTTTCCCTGCAAAACTTCCCAGGCAACCTCTTCATCCTCGGAATGGGCATGTCTGCCTCGGATTCCAGGCAGATCGATCACCGAGATGCCTTTGTCCATCGACAGCCTTCCAACGCGGTATTCCACGGTCACGCCGGGATAGTTCGCGATTTTCTGTCGGGTCCCGGTCAGGCGGTTGTAGAGCGTGGACTTCCCGCAATTGGGCGGTCCCACCAGCGCGACCACGCGAATCCTCGACGGGAGGCGCGGTTCCATCAGAGCATCCTTCGCGCCCGGCTCTGCTGCCGCGGATATGATTCCCGAACTCATTCCTGAATCTCGCGCTTCACCGAAATGCGGACTGCATCTTCCCGCCGGAGAGCAATGAGGCGTCCTTCCACCCGGAAAATGATTGGGTCGCCCTGGGGAGCGGTTCGCTCCCGGACCACCCGCACGCCCGATGCGAATCCATAACCCTCTAGTAGTTCGGGGTGCGGATAGTCCCCGGCAATCTTCGTGATCGTCGCCGATTCACCATTCCTCAAATCACAAAGCGGGAAGGCTTCCGGTTTCCCTGCGCATGCCTCTCCTCCACCGCGGCTCTGGCCTCGACCCGGCATCGCACTCAGTCGCACAGTTCATCTCCTCCCAGCCGGTCAATCTCGTCTCGTGGTGTGTCGGCCAAGCGGCCGGGCATCGCCGCCGCAGCCGGCACATTGGCATTCAACCTCGGCTTCACAGCATTCCGCAGAAACAGGAACAGCATCGCCGACCCGAGGACCACTCCGGCCGCCGGGAGTGCGAAGAGCACCCTGCCTGTCCCGCCACCGGGAATGATCAGAATGCGCTCGCCGTACAAGGCCTTGTAGTGATCGAGGATGGCGGTCTCGCTTTCGCCGGAAGCCACCATCTGGGTGATTTCCTCGCGCATCTGTTCGGCCACCGGGCTCATGTGCTCTGCCACGGATTGCGAATAGCAGCAGGGTGCGAGCAGTCTGTCCTCCACGCGCCGGATTGCGGCGTGCTGCTGCGGTGTCAGCGCGGCCGGTGTTGCCGCGAGCGCGAGTACTAGCACGAGCAGATTCATCTTCGCTTTCTCCTTTCAGGGCTGCCCTTGCCCCACACCCCGGCCGCGCGAGAGATAAACGGCCTTCTGGTTTTCTGCTGTGCCCGTCCAGGCCACATACAACCGGCCCCCCGTGCCCGCAGCGACGGCGGGCCGCTGCGCGGAAGAGGTGATCCCGGGCACGGCGGTCGGAACTCCGAGTTTTCCGTCGGGGCTGATCTCGACGGCATACACACCGAAGGGATTCCAGCCCGCCTTCGAGCGTGGATCGCGCCCCTGAAACACCAGCACAGCCCGTCCATCGTCCCCGACGGAAAACGCCGGATAGTTCGCGTCCAGAATTCCCTGCGAGCCCATTACGGCCGGAGCCCACGTAGCGCCACCGTCGTCTGTCCACGAAAGCCGCACACCGCTGATTTCCGGCCGTGCCTCCGTAAGCCAAGCCACGTAAATGCGCTTCCCGCTGCGTGCCACCGCCGGCCCGGAGTCCGGGCAGCCGTCGATCTTCCAGTTGTCTTCGGCGATGCGCCGCGGTGCGGTGAATGTCTGCCCCTTATCCCGGCTTACGGCCACCGTCATGTCGTGAATTGGGCCCGGATAAATGTGGCGCCAGATCACCAGCACCTCGCGAGCCGGCCCAAAGGCCAACGTCGGCCGGCAGCAAGGGCAGATCTTTATGGCCACGCGCGTGTTTTTACCAAAGGTCGCGCCGCCGTCCGTGGATCGTGCGAGATAGACGGCGTAATTTTCGTCAGCTCCACCCTCGCGGTCTCGCGTGTCAATCCAGACCGCGTATACGTCGCCGTTCGGGGCCACTCCGAGCGACGGGTAACCGCTGAAGCTGTCGTCCGTCTTGTCCGCAATGGCGATGGGCTTTTCGAAACTGCCGCCCCAGTTGAGCGATCGGGCGAACAGGAGCTGATGACCCTCATTCCATGCGGCGTAGATTGCCCTCTCCGTCGCGACAAAAGCGGGACTGTTCTCTCCGCCGGATGTCACAGCCCTCCCTGAAGCGCTTACCCATACCGGCCTCCCAAAGCTGTCGCCTCCATCGGAGGATGTGAGCAGCCCGAGCCGCGACTGCTCCCCCTGCTGGAGCACCGCCAGCAGGTAGAGCGTGGGCGATGACACCCAGTCCGCTCCAAGCTTCGGAGTTCGCGAGGTGGTGACTCCCCCCTGCACCAGCACCGCCCGCGGCACGGGCTCGAATTGATATGCGTCGGGACGGCTGCGCACCAATCCACACGCGACAGTGACCCCGGCGGCCAACAGCACCCCCGCCGCCGTCCGGCCGCTTTCAATTGCTCGCACGGTCCCTCCTTGCTTCCGCGGAACCGGGCGTCCCTGCGGGGTCCGCAAATTCGGGATTGGTCAGAAAGTTTCGGTCCGTAAGCGAGTTCAGGAATGCAACCAGGTCTTTCACCTCGCCCTCGCTGATTGAAAACCCCTCGACGAACTCGCTCCTCAGCGGATTTGGTCCCAATGCAGTAAGCGCGGCGTGTCCTTTGACCGCATAGTGTTGCTGAATTACCGCCTCCAGGGTGGAGAGCGAACCGTCGTGCATGTAGGGTGCAGTGACGGCGATGTTTCTTAACGTGGGTGTACGGAAGGCTCCCTCGTCTTCAGCACGGGAGGTAACGCTACGGAGTCCGTGGTCCCAGGGTTTGTAGGCTCCGCGTGAATCCTCGTTGTAGAGCCCCGTGTTGTGGAATCCGGTTTCCGGGAAGGCGAGTCCCTTCGCGGTGTAGTTGTCGGTGAGGTTGACGCCGTCGTGGCAGTGATAGCATTCCAGCCGTTCACCGAAGAAGAGGGCTTCGCCCCGCTTGGCGGCCGCGGAAATGGCGTCCGCATCGCCATGCTTATAGCGGTCGTAGGGAGAATCGAATGAGAGCAGAGTGCGCTCAAAGGCCGCGATGGCCTTGGTCATGTGCGGCACGTCCATGCGCATTTGCTCCTGAGGAAAGGCCGCGGCGAACTCGCGCGCATAGTCCCGATCCCCGGCGAGGCGGGCGGTCAGTTCGGCCTCGCGTCCGACCATTCCCATCTCCAGGGGGTGATCGGAAAAGAGCGGGATGAGCATCTGCTTTTCAAGGGAGGTAATCAGCGGATTCGCCCAGGTGTAGGAAGGCAAGTAGGCCACGTTGGTTAGAGTCAACACGCTGCGAATCCCGGGATCACCCTTGGCCCCGAGGTGCGTGGGCTGCCCATCTGTGAAGCCGTGCGCCTGCTGGTGGCACGTGGCGCAGGACATCGTCTCGTTTACGGACAGCCGCTTGTCATAGAACAGCCTGCGCCCCAACCGCACTTTGGCCACGCTCATGGGATTGCCGGCAGGCACAGCGGGGGTGGGCGCCCAGGCGGGTTTATTCCACTGGAACGCAGCACTTGCCGCGTCCGCGCCGGAGGCAGCCGGCGCCTGTCCGGCGAGAGAACGCTGAGGAGGAGCGCAAAACAGCGAGGCAAGCACAACCATGGACGAGCACAGCCGCGGCCAGGGTCCTCCGTTCCGAGGTGCCACGGAGGGAGTGATCATCTTCTCTCACCGTAGAAGACCGTTTGCGATGTCGCTGGAGCGCCGGGAGAAACGATCCCAAGCGCTTTCATGATCGCCTGGCAGTCAGGGTCCTCCTCGCCCGACATGCACCCCGGCGCTGTGTTCGGGGCATTTGCGGTCACATCTGAACTCGCCAGGAGTCTGCCGAGATCGAAGATCACCAGGTCGGTAGCCCAATCAAACCCCTGTAGCGTTACAACGGCGCGGTTCGGATGGGTGCATTCCTCCGGAGGTGCGTTCGTGCGAATCGTCCCCCCGCATCCGGTGCTGCCGACGTGGACGGGAAAACCGCGAGCATGCGCTCGCCCTGACGGAATCTGCGATTCTCTGCCCGCTGTTTCGGGGGCGGTATTGGAGGCTTGGGATGGCTCCGCCAGGACCTCCGCTCGGATGAACTTGTATCCGCTCTGCCACGTCCAGAACATTGCCGTCATGTTCAGTGGGGAAGGAGCCTCGGCCGGGTCCAGATGATCCAGCTCGAACGGTACACCGACGGTGAACCGAATTCCCGTGTACCTTCCTGGGGGAACGGACCCGGTGATTTCGGCGTGCGTCGCGGCATTTCCGTTGCGGCACTCGCCCGTTCCGTCTTCGAGGTCGATCAGAGCCAGCGACTTGTACTGCCATACACCGTCCTGATCGAGGGAAACCGGCGAGGCCCTGCCTTGCCCGTCAACCATCTCGAAGCTCGACACAAAAAAGCGCAAATCAGCGGGAGTGACGGTGGTTGCGCCGGTGCCTACGTCCGGGTACAGCTTTCCACACGCGAATGGTCTTCCGGCCAGCCGGCCCTCGAATCGAATACGCACCGGCTGGGCGTTTGAGCTGGCGCCGGCTTGCTGGAATTTCGCTCCGGGAGCCAGCAGGCAGATCAAGATCATCAGCAGCATGTATTTTTTTACTTGCGACATCGCGCTATTCCCTCCTCGATATCTCATGCTCCGCTCCCGGTCCTCACCGCGTGTGCAAATACTTCAAGAGATCGTTCACCTGCTGCGCGTCGAGCGTCTGCCTGAAAGGCGGCATGATGCCACGGCCGTCGAGAATGGTTTTTCTCACCTGGTCGTCGGTAGCCGGGGCGCCGCTGGGAAGCGCCTTCATGTTGAACAGGCCGGCGAGCTTGGGCGGCTTCTTGGCTAACTCCAGGCTATCGGCGTCGTGGCAGACGCTGCAATTTTGCAGGTAAACGGCCGAGCCGACCGTCACGGCCGGCAGGCGATCGCTGGAAGCGCCGCCGGAGCTCGGCTCACATCCGGCGATGAAAAATCCCAGCGCGCAGAGCGCGGCGAGAGTCACTCCGCGCGTCGGCCGCTTAGGTGCCGCTGGCATTTTCCACCTGCCGGATGGCGCTGAGAGCCTCGGGCGCCCTCCATTCATTGGTCATCCACTCCTTGACCACCTTGCCCTGCGGGTCCATCAGTACGGTGCACAGGCTGTGCGAGATTTGGTTGTCGGACTCGATGTATACCAGGCCGAATGCGCTGGCCAGCTTCTTGAGGTCCTCCGGGGAAGGGGCCGCGAATTGCCAGTGGGTGAATCCACCGGCGTCATCGTTGAGATACGCCAAGCCATACTTGCGCAGGACGGGGGGCGTGTCGTACTTCGGATCCAGGCTGATGGTCAGGAGCTGAGTTTTCGCGTACTCTTTCGGACTTTTCGCCAGCTCCTTGTTCACGAAGGCAAACTGGCTAGTGATCAGCGGGCAAAACGTAGGCAAGGGACAGCGGGTATAGACGAACGTGAGGAGAAGGGTCTTACCGCGGAAATCCGACAGGCGAACGAGCTTGCCGTCCTGATTGGCCAGCACAACGTCGGGAACCCCAGAGCCCTCGGAAAGCTGTTTTCCCTGCGAAACCACCAATCCGCGGCGCGATGAGTCCACCACGGAGATCCGGTCGAGCCAGTATTTGCTGCTGGATTCCACCACAACGGTTCCCCGAATCCGGTCGCCCGGTTCGATCGCGGAGAGGTCTGTCCCGGGGGAAACGGAGTAGGGCATGGTCATGGCCGCCATAAAGCCAGGAATGTCTTCGTGGTCCACCACCAAGGTATGATTTGCGGGGTCTTTGCTGATGACCTGTCCGGTCAGTTGAAAATGCCGTGTCGAGGTCCCACAGGCGGCGAATCCACAGCACAGCAAAGCGCACAAAATCCGCAACGAAATTTGCTCACGCATTTCAGCACTCCTTTCCACGTATGCTGCAGGCAATGCCTCCCACCCGAGCGCAGGAACAAGCCCAGCGGCGCGAAAGGCCACGGCCGCGGCGCGACCAGGCAGCTTTGAAAATCTTGAGAAAACCAATACAGGGCAAATCAGAGGAAGAGAGAAGGAGGGCCGCGCTTGGAGGGTCCGAAAAAGAGGGGCGTGCTCGCGACGCATCCCGGCACAGCGCACGGAAGCGGGGAAGAGAACTGAGTGCTTCCCGTGGAGGTGGCCCTCTGCGAAAGGAACGACCTGTTGGCCACGAGGTTGGCGGCCCCGTGCCCGGCGTATGGGCAGCGCGCCGTTAGGCGGGCTCCCGAAGTATCCCCGGCGCTTCCCTTTGCGGTGCGGCGGACGGAGCACATGTGCGCGCCGTTACCCTTACAGCAGGGCGGAAGGCCGTCCTCCGGGCGGCTTGCCGCCCAGGCCGCGAACAGAGGTCCCGCGCCAAAGATCCATGCCAACAGAGCTGCCAGTGCGCGTCGCAAAGCATTCCGAGGGTATAGCACGATCTCGGACCGGTCAAGATCGCGGACGAGAACCCGATCGCCCGGGGGACGGCTACTTTCGAGTCAGCCGCAGTTCGATCATCATCCGCTCCTCGCCCTTGTCATCGATGAGGAAGTGGCGATGGAGAAGAACGCGGCCGTCCGCTTCAAGGTGCGCGCGCGCAACGGTCTTGCGCCCGGGGCGGTCGGGATCGAGCGGCGTGGCCCATAGGATGATGTTCTTGCCGTCGAAGGTGCCGTCGCTCTGGCGGATGGACATGGTGGTCTGCCGCGAATCGTACCAGACGGTGGTGAAGCGATTCGTTTTGGAGTCGAAGCCGGAGATTCCGGTCCCGGTGCTCTTCGTCCCATCGGCGTTGAAGAAGACGAAATCGGATTGGAGAAACTTGCCGTCCTGAATCATGTACTGCTTACAGGTGCCTTTGGTGACGATCGGCTTTCCATTCATGGGGAAGAAGGTCTTGACCAAATCCCAATCGCCCGCAAATTGCGCGAGCAGTTTCTGGCCGGCGCCCGGCGCGTTCGGGGGCTCGTACTGGTTGTGGGTTTGCTGAGCGAAGGCCGCAGTGGCCAGAAGCAACGCCGCGAGGATCCAATTTTTCATGGGTGGAATACTACGCGAAAAGCACGAGAGTTGCACGAGCAGGGAGGCGCGAGCGGCCGGCGCACGCTGCGCCTGGCCAGCCGCGAAAGCGAAGCATAACAGGCTGCGACGGTACCGGCCGAAAATGAGCCGTGCGGTTCACCCCGGGTGACCGGATGAATGGGAAAGCGGGCCACCCGCAGGGCAGGCAGGCCCGCTCCCACCTCCTCCAACGAGGTCTACCAGGGGAATAGAGTTTCGTGCAGCTCCTGGGGGATGAACTTCGATCCCGCCAGGTCCGCGTCTGTAAATCCGAAAACGAAGAACTGGTTGGGGTTGGGGATCTGATTTCCGCTGCCATCGTCCACCGTGGCCAGGAAATCATTGTCATTGGCGATCCACAGCGTGTGCATCGCCGTGCCGTTCAGTTCGACGTCCGGACCGAAGGCCACGCCTTCAATCTTTGCCGGAATGTTGCCGGCGGCAACAGGATCGACCGGGAGGGTGGTCAGCGTCTTGACGATGTCGAGGAACAGCACTTTGTTGACCGCGTAGGTGGCGGCGGTGGTGCCGTCCATGCCGCTCACGTCGGTTGCGCCGGCCAGGTTGATCTTGAAGAGCTGCTTCACTTTGGCCTTGTCGCCATTGGCGCGGCCGTGTCCGTCGCGCTCGTCCACGAGGAATTCAGTGTTGTTCAGGGCCACGATCTCGCTCACGCCCGTGCCGTTGGTCAGCAGGTAAGCGTACTGGTGGGTGACCTTGCCGGAAGCGATGTCGATGGTGACGATGCGCAGCAGCTTGGCGGCGGCTCCGCCTTCATTAGCGTCCTGGATCAGCGAATTCTGCATGATGCCGACCAGTGTCCTGCCGTCGGGGGTAATGGCAAGCCCCTCCATGCCTTTATTCGCCGTGCGGCCCACCACGTTCATGGAGATTTCCGTGTTGCCGACGGGAAAGAGATTGGGCACGTAGAAGTCCGTGGGCATCGCGAAGGAACGGAGCCGTGCTCCGGTCAGCCGGTCGAACTCGTAGACGTAGGGGCCGTACTCGTCGGAGATGTAGACGCGCCGGCCATCATTGGAGAGCCGCATCCCTTCCGAGTCCAGGCGGGCGTCGGCGGCATCACCGGAGTTGTGATGGGGGTCGAAATTGTCGGAGCGGCCGGTGAAGAAGTGGAAGAAGAGCCAGTTGATCGGCGGAACCCCGGAACCCACGCCCAGGCCGCTCCCGCTGCCGTAGACCAGCGGGGTGGGGCTCCACAGCAGCGTGGTGGCGCGCATTTCCGGGGTGAGCGTGAACGGATAGCCCGCGCCGGAGGTGTTCGGCACCAGCTTCATGTGGATGGTGTGGAAGCGGTTGATGTAGCTGGCCGTGTTGTCGATGGCGTCGTCGAATTCGACGGCATTGGGGCCGCGGTCCGGCAGCGCCAGGAAGGTGTGGCCGCCAGCGTAGCAGATGGCCGAGCCGAAACCCCCTAGGTAATTCGCCGGCACGCCGTTTTCCAAAGCATAGTGCAGGCCGGAGAGGTCCGCTTCCGAGCCGGCGCGGGTGGCGTCGAGTGTGCCGATGGCCAGGATGGGAAGGGTTTGGGTGGCGTTTTGCGCGAAGACGGCGGGTGCGGCAAAGACGCAAAGGCCGAGAAGGACCAGAGCGATGCGAAGGCTGAATGGTTTCACTGCCGACATTCCTCCTGCGTGAAAGTTTGAATGCAAAGCCAGCTCATCATGGGGAGGACGGGCGCATGAGGGGTAAATGCCGGGTCACAAATCGGTGAAATCCTCGTGGCAAAGGTGGCGCGCGGCAACGGCGCACCCCGCGAATCCATGCGGATTCGGATCAGACGGTCAAAGACCGGGCCACGTTGCGGTCAGGCCGCCGGATTGACCGCCAGGACGACGGTATGCGGACTCATCGGTATGGGGTGCTCGGAGGCCGGGGCGAAGCCCGCGCGGACATGCATCTCCGCGAGCTCGCGGAAGGTGTAGGCGTCTCCGGCAGCCGTGGTGGTGAGCATGGTCAGCGCGAACCCGGCCGGCATGGGCGGAGAGACCCGATCCTCATGGGGGACGAACTCGAGCGTGGCGGCGCAGCCGCCGGGGATCATGGCCGCGCGCACTTTCTTCAAGAGAGAAACGCAGGTATCGAAATCGAAGTGGTGCAGAAAATTGGTGAGCAGAATGGCGTTGTAGGGACCGCCGAAGTTCACATCGAACGCGCTGCCCGGCAGCATGTCGTAGCGATCGTGGACGCCCGCCTTCCGCGCGTTCTCCAGGGCCACACGCAGGACCGGAGCCCAGTCCAGCCCGGTGACATGGGCCTGGGGATTCTGCTTGGCGATTTCGATTCCGAAGAGGCCATGGCCGGCGGCGATATCCAGCACGCGCATGGGTCCCTTGCGGCCCGCCAGGACGACGCCGCCGAGGGGGCCGGCCAGGGGCGCCATCATCGGGGCCATACTCTGCGCAAACTCGACCCAAACGGGATTTTCCGGTTCGACGGTGCCCGCGCCCGCCAGGACGGTCCGGCCGTTGCGGACGATATCCGCAAGATGCTCGTAGGGTTCGCGCAGAGACGGCAGCGACAAAAAGCGCGCAATCGAAGCGAGACAATGCGGCGAGGCGGGATCGAGAAATGCGGCGCCCGAGGGGGTGTTCTGGTACTGCCCGGCGGCTTTCTGGAGCAGGCCGCAGACCACCAGGAAATCACAGAGAATGCGGATGCCGCGCTCCGAGGCCGCGGCGTGGCGGGCGATGGAGGCCACGTCCCGGCAGCCCTTCCCGACCGCGCCGAAAATGTCCAGCTCGATCGCCGCGCGCAGCGCCGCGGTCTTTTGAAATGCCTGTAAGTTTTCAAAGACGATGGATGGAGTGAGCGGGGCGGAATCGGGTGACATCAACGGCCTCCTGGGCGCATAGGGAACAGCTGGCTCTGGAATCGCGAGAAGTATAGACAGGCCGGGGGCGGGGTCAAGCGAATCGGTTCGCCAGGGGCGAGTTGCCTGATCGTGGCGCAGTTGCGGGCTGGAAGGTGGCTTCTCACAGCCTGGTCACAAAGTGGAATGCGGCGAACTCAATGCCGGTGATTTGAAAGCGGACGTGGTTTCCCGTTCATCCCAATTGTTGTTGGATTGGATCTCGAAGATTGGAAACCTCTGTAGGCTCGATTGTTTGGGGGACGAGTACGTTTAAACAGATCGAGTGCCCGCTGCCAAAACGGCGCGGGGCGGGCCCTTGTCGTTTTCGACGAGCGTTTCCAGCTCGCCCAGGCGGACATTGAGGTTGCGCAGGTCTTCACCGCCCATCTGCTTCGAGCAACCCTGGACCACGCGCCGGCCATGGTCGAGGAGCATCCTTCGGTAACTCGCATCCTGCGATGTGATTGCGATATCGCTGAGGGCTCTCAACAGGCGCAGGCTGACCGCAACGTCGCTTCCCGAGTACATGCGGATCTGGCCGAACGCGGACTCCAGCAACTTCTCGAAGTCGATCCATTGAATATGCACGCGAGCGGCGCCGCCCAGGTCATAGAGGCGCGGTTCCGGCACTTCCCTGGATGCAAAACGAATCAGAATGCGGCTTAACTGGTCGACGCATCCCACCGCCGTTGTGGGGTCATTCACCGCCGGAGAGATGGCTTTCAGCGCGATATCCACGATTTGCAGGACACCGAACTCGATGTCCTGTTGGAGCGTTCGAGTGGGGCCTAGGTCGAACGCACCCCGGAAGGCCGAAGCAAGTTCAGGGGAAACGCGGTCGGCTTTGTTGACTCGAACCAGCGGCGTGCCTGCCGGCACAAACTGACCCACCCGGCGCACCACTTGAATTTTTAGGTGGTGTGAGGTCGCGAGAGCCAAAAGCTGCTTGAGATCAACAAACCGGATGTAGCCCGCGGCGTCGTTCAGCAAAGGAGCGTCCCACACCGGCGGGACCGCGGAATCACTCGTTTCCATGTGGATGTCCCGCCGCGGCGCTGGCATCACTTCATCAATGACCGCCTCGGTCTCCCTGGCGATTCTGTCCACAATGTGATTCACACTGATGGCCTGGGAAATGTGATGAATGAAGAAAAGCAGCAGAGCGACGCACAGAATGGCCAGCAGGATTGCGGCCATCACGGTCACCACCGGAGCAAACGGGGTGGGCCGCGAATGCGCAGCCGGCAGCGCAGCCATGCAATAAAGGAACGTCCCCAGGAAAATGCCCAGGGTCCATTGGGTCACACGGTCACGCGCGAAGCTGACGATGATGCGCGGCGAAAACTGCATCGAGGCGAGGGTCAGGGTCATCAGCAGGATGGCAAAGACGATGGAAACCACCGTCATGGTGGAGGTGGCGATGTCGCTGAGGATGACCTGGGCGACCGTGGGATCTCCCTGCGAGAAAAAAAGCACCCGGGGAGCCCAGTTGCTGATGGAAGGGTTGGACTCTTCGATCCAGGAGAGCACTGCGCCGGCGCAACCCAGGACAAGCGCGATGGTCACAGGTCGAACCAGGAATCCACCACGCAGGTTATAGGAGGCTTTCCGCAGTAGCAGGCGAAGGCGTTCGATCACGGTATTCGCTTTCGCGAAGCAGCTTCGCGCGAGATCATCAAGATTTGGCGCCCGCCGCCCCCCGGTGAAGCCCGGCGCGTGCGCTGAAAAAACTCCCGAGTGGGCCAACTCTAGCACACGCACAAATGTGCTTCTAGAAAAACCGGAACCGCGGCGGGTGCAAACAATCGCACTGTGAAGGCAGTCCGGCCCGGCATACGTTCGCAATTTGCCTGGGCCGGGAGATGCAAGGGATTCAACATTGGGGGGAAACGGGTGGTGGGGCTCCCCGCTGCGTCCCCGCGTTTTGATTTCCGCACCCGGTGCGATAGCATGGCCCCGGTATTTATGGGCTGTTGCCCGACCTGTCAGATTTGACAGAGGATTCCGGTTTTCGCTAAGTGGATACTTTTCCGTTATCTGCGGCATGATCGCGCGGAAACGATGGACAACAGCAGTGCCGAACCCGGCTCTCCGGAAGGCTTGAACTAACCCCGCTCGCATGCGCGAGGTTCCGGAGGACGCAGGAACGGCGGCTGGGCGCAAGTTCGCGGGGCGATCGCCGGAGCAGGATTCTTTGGAAGGATCATCCCGCGGTGAATTCCTTTTTGTAATTCATGCCCGTTGAGGCAGGAGGTTAGGCGGATGCAAACGAAGACGATTCGATGGTTGATCTCGGGTCTAACGCTGGGGATGGTGATGGGAATGCTGCTGGCGCCGTCAAGCTGGGCCGGGAATGCGGCCGCGGATGATGGAGCCACGGCCGCGAGCGCTACGGCTCCGGCTGCCACGGTCCAGCCGGCCAAGTCCGAGTCGGCTGCAGCGGACAAGGCCAAGGTGGATTCGGACGCACAGCCTCCTTCCGACCCTGCCGCGCAGCCTTCCAATCCGGCGCCCGCGCCGGCTCCGGCGAAATCCGGAAGCGACCCTCACATCAAACCCGGCAGCAACTACCCCCATTGGGAATGGTTCATGGGCTATTCCTATCTGAATGGGCGCGTGGGCTCCGGAATCAAGTCCTACAACGGCAACGGTGGCAGCACCTCCCTCGAGTACAATCTGAACCATTGGATCGGTTTGGTTGCGGACCTGGGCGGATATGAAACCGGAAAGATCGGCGACGTGGGCGTTAATGTCACCCAATTCACCTATCTCTTCGGACCCAGGCTCAACTACCGGTTCGGAGACAACGAGCGTCATACCCTCTTCGGACAGGTGCTTCTGGGTGGCGACCACACCAGCGCGTCGTTCGCGGGATTGAGCGGCTCTGACAATACCTTTGCCATGAGCGCGGGCGGCGGCCTGGACCTCGGGCTGACCAAGCATCTCGCGCTGCGCCTGGCGCAAGTCGAATATCTGATGTCCCGCTTCGATCTCCCGGGCTATCACACCCAGAACGACATGCGGTTCTCCACCGGATTGGTTCTCCGCTGGGGCGCCAAGCCCATTATCGTGAACAAGCCGCCCACCGCGGCCTGCTCCGCCGACGCCGCTTCCATCGTGCAGGGCTCGGGCGGCGCGGTGCCAGTGCGCGCCAATGCCAGCGACCCCGATGGGGATTCGCTCACCTACGCGTGGAGCGCCAGTGGCGGCCGCGTGGATGGTTCAGGCCCCACCGCTCGTTGGACTCCCGGAGACGCGCCGCCGGGAAGCTACACCATCACCGCGCGCGTGGATGATGGGCATGGTGGCACCGCCTCCTGTTCGGCGAATGTCGCTGTCGAGCCGCGCCCACTGCGGCCTCCCACGCTGACCTGCTCCGTGGACCGCAATGCCGTGCTGCCGGGCGAGATCGTCAATGTCACTGCGGACGGTTCCAGCCCCGAGGGCTTTCCGCTCGATTACACCTGGCGCGCCAATGGTGGACGGGTGACCGGCAGCGGCTCGCGGGTGCAGTTCGACACCTCTGGCCTGGCGCCGGGAGACTACAGCATCACCGGCAGGGCCTCCGATGGACACGGCGGCGCGGCCGACTGCGTGGCCGGCGTGCACGTCAATGCTCCCGCGCCCAAGCCGCAGCCCGTCAAGCTGGGCGAGTGCATCTTCAAGCCCGGAAGCACGCGCGTGGACAACAAGTGCAGCCGTCTCTTGGATGATGCCGTGCTACGGATGCAGAACGATCCCGCGGGCACCCTCGTACTGATCGGCTACGAAGATCCCGTCAAGGAAAAGAAGGGCAACATTGCCCAGACCCGCGCCGAAAACGCCAAGAAATATGCGGCCAAGGGCAAAGGCAAGGGCGCAGCCGGCGTGGATCCCAACCGCGTGAACACCCGCAAGGGTGCAGGCGCGGAAGGTGCGGACACCGCCAACCGCCGAGTTGAGGTCATCTGGGTGCCGGAAGGCGCCACGTTCTAACTCGGAGGGCCCGGGGGCGCCCCTCCGGTCTCGCCCGGGCCATCCCACACCGGATGCAGGTTCGAAAACGGGCTCCGCGCTTCGCCGCACGGAGCCCGTTTTTACTTCCGCAGGCGACAGCGGCAATGCTGGCGGTGCTCTGATCGCGCGTGCCGCTGCGTTCACGCCGACGCCGCCGCGCAGGCGGCTTCAACCCGCTGGATCTCACGGCCCCCGGCTACTGATCCCGGCTCCGATCCGCGCTCCCAAACGGCTTGGAGGCGTTCGTTGAATTCTTCAGCTTCGCCCGATGCGAAATTCATCACGCCCGCGAGCCGCTGAAAACACAAGACCTGGCTTTGATCTGCACTGTGCGGAGAATTTCTTCCGTTGTGATTTTCAGCGGCTGCGCGATGAAGAATTCCACTCCCGAAGTGCGCTTCGGATCGCCACTCTGCTTGTTTCCCCTTGAATCTTCACCACTTCCGCCCGCGCCGCGCGCAGTAAAGCGGATTGGCCAGGCGATTGCACTTTGCAAGTGTGGAGTTCGAAGAACAAAAGAGCGAGATTGAAGAAAGTGCCGAAGGCGAGGAGGTGTGTGATGACCGTGATCCTGGTGTTGCTCACTTTTGCAATCTTCCTGACCATTGATTACCTGCGGCAGGAAAAACCCGCCACCCAAACGGTGCAGGCCAAGGCGGAGCCCGCGCCCCGGCTGCTCCCCAGCTACGTGGCCGGATTCGAGCTGCCGGCAAATGTTCGCTACCACCCCGGACACACCTGGGCGCTGGCGGAGAGCCCCAACCTGGTCCGCGTGGGCCTGGACGATTTCGCCGCGCGCTTGATTGGGAAGATGGACCACATGGATCTGCCCAAGCGCGGACAGTGGATTCGTCAGGGCCAGAAGCTCGCCACCATCTTCCGCGATGGCGCGAAGACCGAACTGGTTTCCCCCGTGGAAGGCGAAGTGACCCAGGTGAACGAAGCGGCACTGAGTGAGCCGGCGCTTGCGGCCCGCGAGCCCTACGGCAAGGGTTGGCTGGTCTCAGTCTTCTCTCCCGATGCGCAGACCGGCTTCCGCAATCTTCTTGGCGGAAACCTGGCGCGCTCCTGGATGGCAGAAGCCTCCGCCCGGCTGTTCGCCAGGATGCCGGCGATGGCCGGAGCCGTGGCCCAGGATGGCGGCTTGGCTGTGCACGATTTGACCGCGCAGATGCCGGATGTGCAGTGGGCGGAAATCACCCGGGAATTCTTCCTGATGTGAGCGTGAATCCACCCAAGTCCAGGTCCCGGCCGGCTGGCCACGATGGACAGCCGGCCGGGGCTTTTTGGGGGTCGCAGCAGCGATTCGCCGGGGTGAGGCCAGTCACCCAAATTGGTGACCACCATCACCACAATTCCCGTCGCTTCCCGCTAGCCTGTATTTGCGCGCGAACGGCCATGACTGTTGAATTCCTCATCGAGTGCGCCTGCGGTGTTTTGCCGGAGAGCCTGTCCCCCGCGGAGTTTCTTATCTCCTTCTGGCATGCCGCGCACCGGCCTGATGAAATTCCCCTCTTTCCCCGTGCGATTCAATGTTCCCCGGAGTTGGGGGGGATGAGATTGGAGCCATTATGAGCAAGGGAATCCTCTACGACGCCACTCTGTGCATCGACTGCAAACAGTGTGAGCGTGCTTGCGCGGAACGCAACGGCCTGCCGTATTCCGAAGCCATTGCCGCGGAACAGAAGCAATCGGCGCACAAACTGACCGTGGTGCTCGAAAACGGAGACAAGTACATGCGCCGGCTGTGCATGAACTGCCAGGACCCGACCTGCGCCTCGGTTTGTCCGGTGGGTGCTTTTCGCAAGACCGCGGAAGGACCGGTGACCTACGACGCGTCCCGTTGCATCGGTTGCCGCTACTGCATGCTGGCCTGCCCGTTCTCCGTGCCGAAGTACGAGTGGGAGAAAGCGCTGCCGCTGGTCCGCAAATGCGACATGTGCGCGGATCGCCTGGCCAAGGGGCAGCCCACCGCTTGCGCGGAAGCCTGCCCCACCGGGGCCACCAAATTCGGAGACCGCGAGGCCCTGATTGCCGAGGCGCAAGAGCGCATCGCCAAAAATCCAGACCAGTACGTGCAGCACATTTACGGGTTGGAGGAAGTTGGCGGCACCTCCGTGCTGCTGCTCTCCAGCGTGCCCTTTGAGCAATTCGGCTACAAGGCAAGCGTCGGCACCCAGGCACTGCCCGCCTTGACCTACCGCGTGCTCTCGGAGCTGCCGCAGGTGGTCACGTTTGGAGCCGCGCTCCTGGGCGGCATCTGGTGGATCACCAGCCGGCGGACTGCGGTGGCGGCCGCGGAAGCAAAAAGCGGGGATTGAGGAGACCTTCGATGCGCAATTTCAGACTCACTTTCTGGAAGGCAGTCCTTGGCCTGGTGCTCATCGCCGGGGCCGCAGCCACGGTCTTGCGGTTCGTGGAGGGACTGGGGGCATCCACCCATCTGAGCGATTCCTTCCCCTGGGGCCTCTGGATCGGCTTCGACGTCATGTGCGGCGTGATGCTGGCCGCGGGCGGATTCACGCTCACCGCGACGGTCTACATCTTCAACCTCGAATCGTTCCGGCCGATTGTGCGGCCCACCGTGCTCACCGCTTTCCTGGGCTACGTGCTGGTGGTGGTGGCGCTGCTCTTCGATCTGGGGCGCGGCTATCGCATCTGGCACCCGCTGGTGATGTGGAATCCCCGTTCGGTCATGTTTGAAGTCGCCTGGTGTGTCACCCTGTACACCACCGTCCTCTCGCTCGAATTTGCCCCCATCATTTTTGAGCGCTTGCGGCTGGAAAAATTGATCCGCATCCAGCACGCCATCGTCATCCCGTTGGTGATCGCCGGGGTCATGCTTTCCACGCTCCACCAATCGTCGCTGGGCAGCCTGTACCTGATCGTACCTGAAAAGCTGCACCCCTTCTGGTACACCCCGCTCCTCCCGCTTCTGTTTTTCAGTTCGGCCATCTGCGTGGGACTGGCCATGACCATCTTTGAATCCAGCATGAGCGCGCGCCATTTTGGCAAGCACCTGGAGATGTCCTTGCTGCGGAAGCTGGGCCGGGCGCTCCTGGTGGGCTTGATTGTCTATTCGGTGCTGCGCATCCAGGATCTGTTCGATCGCGGCGCCCTCCGTTTGCTCGCGCACGGAGGATATGAGACCGGCCTCTTCCTGCTGGAAATCACCATCGGCCTGGCCCTGCCAATTGTCCTGCTGCTCATTCCCCGGGTTCGCGAAAGCTCCGGCGGACTCTACCTTGCCTCCGTGCTCGTGGTCCTGGGATTCGTTACCAACCGGATGAACGTAGCCATTACCGGAATGGAGGCTTCCACAGGCGTCCACTATTTCCCCAAGTGGACCGAGTGGGCCGTCACTGCCAGCATCATCGGTGCGGGCTTCGCGATTTTTGCCCTGGCGGTCAAATATTTGCCCATCTTCGCCTCCCAATCGGATCATTCCGCGGCCGTCGAGGTCCCGGCCGAGGAAGTGCTGGAATTGACCCATGCCGGCTCTTGATCTCGAAAGCGTGATTCCTAAACGCGTTCGCCGGGTCTGGCAGAGCGTCAGCACCCGTCTGGTCATCCTGCTGGTCGTGTCCATGACCGCGGTCTTCGGCCTGTTGGGATATCTGCATATCCGCCTGCAGCGGCAGCACCTGGAACAAAGCACCATGGCCAGCGCCCAGCGCCTGAGCGACGTCATCAAGCGCAACGCCAACTATTCCATGCTGCACAACGAGCGCGACGGGCTCCACCAGATGATTTCCGACATGGCCCGTGAGCGGGGAATCATCCGCGTGCGCATCATCAACGCGCAAGGAAGGATTAGTTTCACTTCCTATCCCCCTGAGATGGGCCAGATGGTGGACCGCAGGGAAATCGCGCCTCTGGGGCCCGGGAGTGTGGATGGAAAAGAGGGGACCGGAGGGCTCTTCCGCACCTATCAGCTCCCCGGCGGGGAACGGGCCCTGGGAATTGCCAATCCCATCGAAAATTCGCCCACCTGCTCTTCCGCCCAGTGCCACGCGCACCCCGCGGACCAGAAAGTCCTGGGGGTGCTGGACACCAATATTTCACTGGCCTCGGCGGACGCGGGCCTGGCGGAGAGCACCCGGCAAGTGCTGCTCACCACGCTGCTGGCCGTGCTGGCCATCGCCGCGCTCAGCGCCGTGTTTGTGTGGCGCGTGGTGCGCGATCCCCTGGCCGCGTTGAAGGCGGGCGCGGAACGCCTGGGCGCCGGCGAGCTCGGCGTGCAGGTGGAAGTCGGGCAGGCGGGAGAATTGGCCGATGTCGCGCGCGCGTTTAATGCGATGAGCCGCCAGTTGCGCGAGGCCCACGAGGAGATCAATGCCTGGGCGCGGACCCTGGAGGCGCGCGTCGAGCAGAAAACCCGGGAATTGAGCAGCGCCCAGGAAGAGATGCTGCGCGTCGAGCGCATGGCCTCCATAGGCAAGCTGGCCGCGGTCGTCGCTCATGAAATCAACAATCCCCTGGCCGGAATCCTCACCTACGCCAAGCTGCTGAAGAAACGTTTCGCAGGGAAAGATGAAGAGGCCTACAGCAGCCTGGACCTGGTGGAAACGGAAAGCCGCCGCTGCGGGGAGATCGTGCGCAATTTGATGACCTTTGCGCGCAAGACCTCCATGAACTATGAGCCCGCGGACTTGAATTCGGTGGTCGAGCGCTGCGTCCGCCTGGTGCAGCACAAGCTCGAACTGGCCAATATCGCCCTGCAACTCGAGCTCCCCGCCGACCTGCCCAGTGTGTGGTGCGATCCGGGACAAATTGAACAGGTGGTGCTGGCCCTGGTGGTCAACGCCATAGACGCCATGCCCAACGGTGGAAATCTGACTCTGCGCACGTGGGCGAGCGGAGAGGCGCAGGTGCAATTGGAAGTGGCCGACGATGGCGTGGGCATGCCCCCGGAGGTCCTCCAGAACCTGTTCGAGCCTTTCTTCACCACCAAGGAGCGCGGCCGCGGCCTGGGGCTGGGTCTGGCCGTGAGCCGCAACATCATCGAGCGCCACGCGGGCACCATCCACGTGGACTCCGCCCCCGGCCGCGGGACTCGCCTGACCATCACCCTGCCGGTGCGCGGGCGGGAAGCTGCCGATCCCCGGGCGGCCCGCGCCGCGTGAAGGAGAAGATGAACCGTGGCCACCAACCCTAGCCTGTTGATTGTGGATGACGAACTGATTGTGCGCGATTCGCTCTCCAAATGGTTTCGCCAGGAAGGCTACGACGTGACTGCCGCGGAGAGCGCGAAGGAAGCGCTCGAAAAAATGGCCGAGCGCCGCCACGATCTGGCCCTGGTGGATATCAAAATGCCCGGAACCGATGGCGTCGAGCTCCAGCGCCGCATGCACGAAGTGGATCCGGATCTGATCGTGATCATCATGACCGGCTATGCCTCGGTGGAAACCGCCGTCACCGCCCTGAAAAACGGCGCGTACGATTACGTCTCCAAACCCTTCGACCCGGAGGACATCGCGCACACCCTGCGCAACGCGCTGGCGCACAAAAAGGCGGAGCAGGAAAACGCCAAGCTGCGCGAGACCCTGGCCACCGTGGCCGCGCCCAAGGAACTGGCCGGGCAGAGTCCGGAAATGATGCGCGTCCTGGAAGCCATCCAGACCGTGGGGCCCACCGAGGCCACCGTGCTCATCACCGGAGAAAGCGGCACCGGCAAGGAACTTTGCGCCCGCGCCGTGCACGCCGCCAGCAACCGCCGCTTCAATCCCTTTGTGGTGATTCATTGCGGGGCGCTCACCGAAACGCTACTGGAAAGCGAGCTCTTTGGGCACGAAAAAGGTGCGTTCACCGGAGCCCAATACCGCAAAAAGGGCAGTTTCGAAGTGGCCGAGGGCGGCACCGTGTTTCTCGATGAGATTGGCGACATCAGCCTCAAGACCCAAACCGATCTTCTGCGCGTGCTCCAGGAGCGCGAGATTACCCGTGTGGGCAGCACCCATCCCATGCACGTGGACTTCCGCTGCATCGCCGCCACCAACAAAAACCTCGAGGCGCTGATCGAAGAAGGGAAGTTCCGCCCGGACCTCTTTTACCGCCTGAATGTCTTTCAAATCCGCCTGCCGCCCCTGCGCGAGCGCAAGAGCGACATTCCGCTGCTGGTGGACGTATTTGTGCGCAAGTTCTCCGCGTCCATGAACAAGCGGATCACCCGCGTTTCCCCGGAGGCCATGGAGCTGCTGGATGGCTATCCCTGGCCGGGAAACGTCCGCGAACTCGAAAACGCCGTGGAGCGCGCCATGGTGGTGGCTCAGGAGCCGGAACTGCGCGCGCAGGATTTTTCCCTGAAGCTCTCGGCACCCGACGAGAGCCAGCGCACCCTGGAGGATGCCGAGCGCGCCCACATTTTGGCGGTGCTCAACGAGTGCCGGAACAACCAGACCCTGGCCGCCGAGGTTCTCGACATTGACCGGGTGACCCTGCACAATAAATTGAAAAAGTACGGATGGAAAAAAGTTACGGCCGATGTGTCGTGAACGAGATTCAAATCCTGCCGCTCGGAGTCGTTCCCGCCGGAATGCTGGGAGATCTCCGCGCCGGCCTTGAGCGGATCTTCGGCGGCCGAGTGGAGATTCTGCCGGCGGAGAGCCCTCCGGCACAGGCCTTCAATGCGAGCCGCCAGCAGTACTCCTCCACGGAAATCCTGGCAGCATTGGCCCGCCGGGCGCCGCCAGAGGCACGCCTGCTGGCGGTAATTCACTCGGACCTTTATATTCCTGTGCTCACCTTTGTGTTCGGCGAAGCGCAACTGGAGGGCGTCTGCGCGGTTGTATCCACCTGGCGCCTGCGGCAGGATTTCTACGGCCTGCCCGCGGATGCTGCCCTGCTGGGTGCGCGCCTGCTGAAGGAAGCGGTACACGAATTGGGGCATACCTTTGGGCTGCTCCATTGCGACGATTATCAATGTGTGATGGCCTCCTCCCACGCCGTGGAGTGGGTGGATCTGAAGGGGTCCACGTTTTGTGCGGGCTGCCGCGCGCGCTTGCACGCCAAGAGAAATCTCGTTCCGATACGGTGATCGAAACCCGGCGGCCGAAACAGCCGTCCCTTCTCTGGCGAGGGGCCTGCCGCCCGGCCGGTTTTTTGGAGATTCCATGAAACTCACGAAAGTCGGATTCGCGCGCGTCGCGGTGCATCGGGGGCGGATGGCTTTGCTCCTTCTCCTGGCCGGTGTGTTTGCGCTGGTGCCAGGCGGCAAAGCGAGTGAGCGGGGTTCCAGGCTCGCCGCCGCCCGCGCGCAGGTCGAGCAGAAAATTCAGGCCAGCGGAGCGGATGTTGCCGTGGTTTTGCGCAGCCTGGACGGCAAAGCCCGATCGGAAATCAACCCCCAGGTTTCCTTTCACGCCGCCAGCACGATGAAACTGGGAGTCATGCTGGAGCTGTTCCGCCAGGTGCGCGCGGGAAAACTGACCCTCGAAGCACCGGTCCCGGTCAAAAATGAATTTCACAGCGTGGTGGACGGAAGCAGGTTCCAGCTGGATCCCGGCGACGATTCCGATCCCGAACCGTACACCAAAGTCGGCTCAACCATGACCGCTCGCGAACTCTGCGAGGCCATGATCACCCGTAGCAGCAACCTGGCCACGAACCTGCTGATGGAGAAACTGGGCATCCCGCAAATCCAGCGCACCGTGAACGCCAACGGCGGGCAGGGACTGAAAATCGTCCGCGTGCTGGAGGATGGGAAAGCCTTTGACCAGGGCATCAATAACACCACCACTGCCGAAGCCCTCGCTGGATTGCTCATGCGCATGGCCAAAGGCCGCGCCGTGGATGCGGCCTCCAGCGAACAGATGATTTCCATTTTGAAGCGCCAGACCTTCAACGAGGCCATTCCCGCCGGACTTCCCCCGGGCACTCCCGTGGCCCACAAGACCGGCGAAATCACCAAGATTCACCACGACGCGGCGATCGTGTATGCGCCACGGCCGTTTGTGCTGGTGATCCTGGTTCGGGGAATCGCGGAAAAGGAAAAGAGCTCCGCGCTGATGGCGGAGATCGCTCGGACGCTCTATCAGGCCGTGGAATGAAGGGGAGCGCTCCAGAATGCAGCCCATTCTGCGCCTCGCGCATCCGGTGTACTATGGGGCCTTCAGGCCATGCCCGGCTGCGGCACGGGTTTGCCGCAGGCGCCCCCCGAGGTGAACCGATGAGTCCGAGGTCATGCTGCGCAACGGTGATGGCTGTGGCTGTCACCCTGGCTCTTTCCGTGTTTTCCCTGTCTGCTATGGCCGACACCCTCACCCTGAAAGACGGAAGGGTGATTCACGGGCGCTATATTGGCGGCACTGCGGACACCATTGAAATGGATGTAAACGGCCAGGTGCAGACCTTTGACATGAACCAGGTGCAGAGCCTGGCGCGCGATCCGGCCCCTGCTCCCAAGGCTGCGCCGCCCGCTCAACTTCCGGATGCCCCCGTACCGCCCGCGCAGCCCCTGAACGCTCCTCCTCCACCGGCCGCTCCTGCCGCCAGTCCGGACGCGGGGAAAATCACCGTGCCCGCCGGCACGCGCATCCTCGTGCGCATGATTGACACCGTGGATTCCGACTACAATCATGTGAACGACCGGTTCCGGGCCAGCCTGGAAACCAATCTCGAACAGGACGGAGCGATCGTCGCGCGCCGCGGGACCGAGGTCTATGGTCAACTGGTGACTGCGAAGGAAGCCGGACATCTCACCGGCCATTCGGAGTTGAAGCTCCAGTTGACCGATCTTCTCGTCCATAACACCCTGGTGCCGCTGATGACCGGGGACTACGAGGTGGCGGGCAAAGGCCGTGGAGGCAATACAGCGAAAAAAGCCGCCGGTGGCGCGGTGCTGGGCGCTCTCATCGGCGCCCTGGCCGGCGGGGGCAGGGGAGCGGCGATCGGTGCCGGCGCGGGTGCCGCCACAGGCACCGCGATCAACATCTTTACCAAAGGCGAGAGAGTGAAGGTGCCCAGCGAAACGCTGCTGGAGTTCCGTCTCGATGCGCCGCTCACCATGACGCCGGAAGTTCCCGCGGCAAGATAAGCGCGTAGTCCCACCGCAGGTGGCGCTCCGGTCGTCCTAGGGCGCGCAGGTGCAGGCAGAAAGACACTATCAGGAAGGATCAGGGATGGCAGAGCCGATTGAGACGGTGGCGCCCGCGCCGCCGGTGGCGCGGCGCGCGGCCCACGTCACCGAGCTGCACGGCGAACGCCGCGTGGATGATTACTACTGGCTGCGCGAGAAAAACAGCCCGGAAGTTCGCAGCTACCTTGAGGCGGAAAACGCCTACACGGACGCGGTGCTCGCGCCCACCCTCCCCCTCCAGGAGAAGCTCTACGCGGAGATGCTGGGCCGCATCCAGCAGACCGACCTCACCGTTCCCGCGCGACAGGGAAACCACTTCTATCTCCGCAGGACCGAGGAAGGGAAGCAGTACCACATCTGGTGCCGCCGCGCCGGCAGCGAAACGGGCCTCGAGGAAATCCTGCTGGATGGAAACCGCCTGGCGGAAGGCCATGAATTCTTTGCGCTCGGCTTCTACGAAGTGACCGACGACGGGAATCTGCTCGCCTACGCCACCGATTTCACCGGCTTCCGCGACTACACCCTGTGGGTGAAAGACCTGCGCACCGGAGCCCTTCTGCCCGTGGAAATTGAGCGTGTGGCCAGCGCCGCCTGGGCCGCGGACGGCAAAACGCTGTTCTTTACCACGGAGGACGATGCCAAGCGCTCCTACCGCCTGTGGCGCCACCGGCTGGGCGAAACCGGCAACGCGCTGGTTTACGAAGAGCATGATGAGCGCTTCCGTCTGCATGTTTCCCGCTCCCGCAGCCGCGCCTATCTGTTTCTCGATTCCTCCAGCCATACCACGGGAGAGATGCGCTACCTTCGCGCGGATGACTCCGCAGGCGAATGGAAGCTGGTGTCCGCGCGCCAGCCCGAACACGAGTACGAGCTGGAACATCACGGCTCCAGTTTCTATATCCGCAGCAACCGCTCCGGCCGCAACTTCGCGCTCTTCTCCACGCCGGTGGAGAAGCCCGGCCCCGAAAATTGGAAGGAGATCCTGCCCCACCGCCCGGACGTCATGCTGGCGGGGATGGATTTTTTTGCCGGTCATTCGGTGCTGCTCGAGCGGGAAGAGGGTTTGCCGCGCCTGCGCGTCACCGACCTGGCCACCGGAGAATCACACCGCATTGAATTCCCTGAGCCTGCCTATTCGGCCGTTCCGGCGGAGAACTACGAGTTCAATACCAGCGTGTTCCGCTACATGTACGAGTCCCTGGTCACCCCGCGCTCCATCTACGATTACAACCTGGTGACCCGTGAAAACACGCTGCGCAAGCGCACCGAGGTGCTCGGAGGCTACCAACGGCAATGGTATGTCACCGAGCGGCTGGCGGCGCGCGCGTCCGACGGAACACACATTCCCATCTCCATCGTCTACCGGCGCGACCGGCCGCGGGATGGCTCCGGCCCGCTGCTGCTTTCTGGTTACGGCTCCTATGGCTATTCGCTGCCCGTGGCCTTCAGTTCCAACCGCGTCAGCCTGCTGGACCGCGGTTTCGCCGTGGCGCTGGCGCACATCCGCGGCGGCGGCGAAATGGGCAAGCCCTGGCACGACCAGGGCCGCATGCTTCAGAAGCCCAACACCTTTTCGGATTTCATCGCCGCCGCCGAATTTCTGGTCGCCGAACGCTACACCAGCAGGAATCGCCTGGCCATTCAGGGCGGCAGCGCGGGCGGTCTGCTGATCGGCGCGGTGCTCAATCAGCGGCCGGAACTCTTCCACGCCGCGGTCATGCACGTCCCTTTCGTGGACGTGATCAATTCCATGTCCGACACTTCTTTGCCGCTGACTGTGGGCGAATTCGAGGAATGGGGCAATCCGCAGGTTCCGGTGGAATATGCCTGCATGCGCGGCTACTGCCCCTATTCCAATCTGGCCGCGCGCAGCTATCCGGCCATGCTCATTCGCACCGCGCTGAACGACAGCCAGGTCATGTACTGGGAGCCTGCGAAATACACGGCGCGGCTGCGCACCTTGAAGACGGACTCCAATCCGCTGCTGTTGAAAGTCAACATGGCCGCGGGCCACGGCGGCGCTTCCGGGCGATACGATCTGCTGCGGGAAGTGGCCCTCGATTACGCTTTCTTGCTCCGGCAGGTGGGCGGCACGGACTAGGCCGCGCTCCTTCTGCCCGGCCGGGAACTATTTCGCGGCCACGCCGGCGGAGACCAGCTTCTGAAATTCCGGATCCTCGTGGATGCACGCCAGGTCGGAGTCCCTCTTGGCCCACTCCCAGTTGCTGTATCCCGCGGCCGTGGCTCGGCGAAACGTTTCCAGGGCTTCCGGCTTCTTTTGCAGCAGGCCATACGTGCAGGCGGCGTTGTAGAGGGTGTTCCCGTCATTGGGTCGCAGGGCAACTGCCGTTTCCAGGTGGCGCACGGATTCCTCCGTTTCCCCCGCGTCCGCCAGGCTCGTGGCCAGCAGAATTCGCGCCCGCACGTCTTCGGGAACCAGTTCCAATTGTTGTTTGAGCGCACGGGTCATCTGCGCCTGCAGGTGCCGGTAGTCGTCGGTTCGGCCCAGCCGCGCCATCACCCTGGAAAAGGGAATGTAAACGTTGTAGTCATCCCCATTGGCTTCAATCGCCCGGTGGGCAAACGTGGCCGCTTCCTCCAGCCGGTCAGACACCAGCAGGGCGCGGCCCAGGATGTTCCACGCGCCGTCGCAGTCCGGCTTTCTTTCAATCGCCCGCAGGGCGCAGAGATACGCGTCTTCATACTTCTTCTGGGCATAGGCAATTCGCGCGCGCCCGGCCATCACCTCCGCCAGCTCCGGTGCCAGCGCCGTGGCCCGGTCGCAGGCCGCCTGCCCCTTCTCAATCCATTTGGGCGATTGCTCGCGCAGTTCGTACATCAGCCCGCACACCGCCCCCACACCCGCATGCGCCAGCGCGAAGTTGGGGTCCAGTTTGATGGCCTGATCGAACATCTGCAGCGCGTAATCCAGGTTTTCCCGCCGCGTGTAGCTCCGCCCGCGCAGGTAAAAGTCATAGGCCTGCGCGTTTTCCGTCGGCCTCCGCGCCATCACCTTTTCTTCCTGTGGAGAAAGGGTGATTCGCAGCGCCTGGGCGATGCTCCGCGCGATCTCTTCCTGGATCGCGAAGACATCGTCCATCTGCCGGTCGTAGCGTTCCGACCAGGTGGAAAGCCGCGTGGCGATTTCCACCAGCCGCGCGGTCACCCTCACCCGGTTGCCGGCGCGCCGGATCGAGCCCTCCAGCACGTAGGAAGCGCCAAGTTGCTGGCCCACCTGCGGCGCCGTGACCGTCTTGTCGCGGAATGGCAGAATCTCCGAGCGCGGGAAGATTTGAAGCTGGCCGATCTTCGACAGTTCCGTGATGATGTCTTCCGTCATACCGTCGCGAAAATACTCGTCCTCTTTTGCCCCGCTCTGGTTTTCGAAGTAGAGCACGGCCACCAGCTTCTGGCCGGCCGCGGCGGCGCGTGCCGCCGCTCCCGTGGGTGATTTCTCCGCCGCCGGCCGCCGGCTGCTTTCCAGGTCGCGCTTCAGGCGCTTCAGGTCCGCCTTCAGTTCCGCCGCGGTCTGGCACCGCAGGTCGGGGTCCTTTTCGAGCGCCTTGTTCAAGATCGCGTCCAGCCCCGCCGGCAGCCGCGGATTCAGGCTGGCCGCGGGCGGCGGTGTGGTGTTCAGAATTCCGTCGAAAATCACGGCCGCGGCGTTGCCTTGGAAGGGCTGCGTGCCCGTGGCCATCTCATACAGCACCACACCCAGCGAGAAAAGATCCGAGCGCGCATCGATCGGTTCGCTGCGCGCCTGCTCGGGAGACATGTACGCCACTGTGCCCACCGAGGTACCCGGGCTGGTCAGATGTTCCGGAGCCACCCTTGGTGCGGCGGTGGCGCCCGCGGTCAGTCCCAGGCTCTCCCCGGCGTTCGTCGGCGCCAGTTCGAGTTTTGCCAGGCCGAAGTCCAGGATTTTGGCCTGGCCACGCGCGGTCACAAAGATATTCGCGGGTTTGACGTCCCGGTGCACGATTCCTTTCGCGTGCGCGGCTTCCAGCCCGTCGGCAATCTGAATCCCCAGCTCGATCACCTCCGCGGCATCCATGGCATTGCCGCCGATGCGGTGCTTCAGCGTTTGTCCTTCGAGCAGTTCCATCACAATGAACGCCCGTCCGCTGGCTTCGTCAATGTCGTGGATGGTGCAGATGTGGGGATGATTCAGCGCCGAAGCAGCCCGTGCCTCGCGCCGGAAGCGCTCGATGGCCTGCGGGTCGTGGGCGATGTCGTCCGGCAGAAACTTCAGCGCCACGCTGCGGCCTAGTCGCGTGTCCTTGGCCTTGTACACCACTCCCATGCCCCCGCCGCCCAACTTTTCGAACAATTTGTAATGTGAAATCGTCTCTTCAGGCATCCAGCAGGCTCCCCGATAAGTCGCAACTCGCGCCTTACTCTTTCATTCTTCTCCACATGTGTCAACGCGGGCCGCGCAGCGCTGGTTTTCTCCACTTGCAGTTGCCGCGCCGTTTTGCAACAATACGCGGCGAACTTCCCGGCCATGCCGAAAGAACGGCCCAAGGTTAATATCGGCGAAGTCATCCGGAGTTACCGCGGCGAGCGTGGATTGTCGCAGGGCGATATTGAGCGCCGCACCGGCCTGCTGCGTTGTTATCTCTCCCGCGTGGAAAACGGCCACACCGTTCCCTCCCTCGAAACCCTGGCGAAAATCGCCGAGGCCATGGACATGAGCCTCGCGGACTTCTTTCCCAGCATGGAGACGGTGCGCGAACGGGAGGCGAAAAAGGCCCTCGGCGAGCTTTCCCAGGATGAAATCCGGTTTCTGGGCGAGATCAAACGCTACAGCACCACCCTCTCCGACGAAAATAAGCGCTTGGTGCTGGCTATGATCCGCAAGATGGCCACCGTTCCGGCCCCGGTCCCCAGAAAAGTCGTGGCCCGCCGCGTTTCCTTCTAACCCCTGGCCGCAGGGCCATGCCGCGATCCGCGTGCAGGTTCAGGCTCCCGTTTTCCGCGAGCCGTGCCGGCCGGGGTCCACGATCGCGCGGAACACGCGCCCCCGCCCAATCAGCGTCTCGCCGCAGTGTGCGGTCACTTCAAATCCCAGAAAGCGGCCCTTCGCGCCCTCGTAGCGCGCCCACACGCGCACGCGGTCGCCCACCCCGCACGCCTTCAGGTGGTCCACCTCGATGCGCGTGCCCACGGTGATTTCCCCGGGCGCCAGCTCCGCTTCAACCGCGCGCGCCGCCGCCAGCTCCATCCACCCGATCATCGCCGGCGTGGAAAGCACCGCGGGCAGCCGCGGGTCATAGTGCGCGATGGTGAATTCCCGGGGCACCGGTTGCTCGAAGGTGTGCTCCAGGCCGGGGGAAAGCATTGCGGGATCGGTGGGCATCGCGGGTGTCAGGCGGACTCTCTACTGCGGTAGCATCCCGGCGCTCCTCCGCGCGGGCGCGGGGCGGAAAAAACTGCCGCAAATCTCGCTCATGGTCAATCCGAGCTGCAACCACAGCCGCCGCTTCAGGCTGCGGTAGTCCTGCGCGCCGCTGAACACATCCCTCATCAGCGCGCAAAATGCCGGGCTGCGCCGCACAAATTGGATCATGCGCGTGGTCACCGCGCCGCCCAGGAAGTTCCCGGTAAACAGGCGCCGCGCCGCGTGCACCGCGAATTCGAAATCCGCCGCAAACTCGCGCCGCACGCGCGCCGGATAGCTTTCCGGCAAACCTTCGGCCAGGGCGTCGGCCAGCAGATTCCCCGAGCGCAGCGCGTAATGTAATCCTTCGCCGGTCAGCGGGTCCACCCAGGCGGCCGCGTCGCCCACCAGTCCCCAGTTGGCGCCCACCACACGGCGGCGGCGCAGCGTGTCCACGCGCGGCGAGGGCAATACGTGGCTGTAAAACTCCGCGCCTTGGCGGGAAATCCCTTCGCTCTCCAGGAAGGCGTGCAGGTGCTCCTTCATCGCGCGCGTGCCCCCCGGGGCCAGCCGGCCGCAAATCCCCACGGAAAGATGGTCGGAGCGCGGGAACGACCAGATGTATCCCGAAAATCGTGAGAGGAATTTGATCTTGATGGCGTCTGCTGCCACCGGAACGAAATAGCCCACGGTCAGCTCGAGATCCTGCGGACAGAGCGGAGTGGTGCCGGGCAGGAGCGGATTTCGCGCCCCGGCCGCAAGCACCACGAAGTCCGCCAGGATCTCCCGGCCGGCCGCGGTCAGGCGGACCTGCTTTCCTGCCGTGTTCACCTGGGTCACCCGGGCGCGCACCACTTCGCATCCCGCGGCGACGGCGCGCTCCAGCAGCAACCCGTTGAGAATCTTCCGCGAGTAGATGACGATGGGACGGTCCAGGGAGAGAAGCGCGCGCTGGCCGGAGCTGGCAATCAGCTCGCACTCGCTTACGATCTTTTTCGGTTGCGGGCCTTCGCGCAGAAAGGGGTAAGCCACCAGGGCCTTTGGGGTCAGGCCTCCTCCGCAGGGTTTCTCCCAGGCCAGGTGCTCGTCATAAATGGAAACGTGAAAACCGGCGGCCGCGAGTCTTTCGCCGCAGAGAGCTCCGGCCGGCCCTCCGCCCACAATGGCGATATCGCGCATCAGGAGGCTGGGTTCAGGCCAGCGGAAAGACGGCGGCCACGAACCAGGCCATCAGTATAGCATCGAAGACCGCGGCCCCTGTCGCGGAGCCGGTTCGCCGGTGTACCAGATCGGCGCCGATCCGCGCGCCCAGGGAAACCCCTCCCAGTGGCCCGGCGAAAATTACGGGGAGCAGCGCGGCGCTGGCTCCAAACCAGAAGGCGGCGAGCATTGCCGACCACAGAATTCCGCGCAGCCCCATGAACAGCAGCCATCGCCGCGCGCCGCGCCCGGAGAACCAGGGCCCAGGCGAGCCAAGCGCGCACTCCTCCGCGAAGCAAGCGGGAAGCAGAGCCGCCGCGAGCAGCGGCAAGCAGGCCCAGCGGGCGGCAATCGGCCACAGTTCCGCCAGATTCCGGTTCGACCAGCCGCCCACAGCAGAGCTGATGGCCAGCGCCGCCACCAGGCCCACGGTCGCCGCCGCTACCGCGGTCCCCGGCCGGTGCGGGCGCAGCAGAACCCTGCTGCTGAATCCCATGGCCAGGGGAAGCCCGGCGACCAGCAAGAATGAGCCGAGATAGTCTCCGCCAAAAAGGTGCAGGCGCGAGAGCGGCATCCAGAAGCCCACCACGATGGCCGCAAAAATTCCCGCTGCCGGCCAGGCCAGCAGAACGATCCTGACGTCCGCGTCAGCAAACTCGTTCTGCGGCGGTTGCCGGCCCGCCAGCTTTGCGAACATATCCAGCGCCGCGGGAAACATCATCAGGATTCCCGCCAGTCCGAGCAGCGCGCCGTGGAACGTCCGGTGATCCACCCGCGGCGCCGGCGAGGCAGAAGCACCAACGGAGTTCAGGGCCCAGCGCACCATGGCCCTGGTTGCCCCGGGGCTGAAGATCGGGCTGGTGTGCGTTTGCCACGGCACGCGAAGCAGCATGAACCCGCGCCACTGCCGGAAGTCTTCCGCCGAGTCCCGTGTCGCGCCGGCTGCTCCGCTCAGTTCGCGTTCCTGCTCCAGAATCGGCGGCATGTCGAACTGCGGAGCCACCAGCAGCAAGTTCGCCGGCAAGCGATGCGGGCGAACCACGGGAGCACCGGCCACGGCGATCGTTCCGGCGGCGAGAAAGTCGTCCGCCAGGCGGATCACCAGGCCCCCGCCCATAGAGTGGCCCAGCAGCACCGTCCGGCGCGGAGTGATTTCTCCGGAGCGTTCCAGCCGGGCCAGCACCCCGCGGGCGCACGCTTCGTTCGAGGCGAACGAGAAGGGAGCAGGATTCACTCCATGTCCGGGGGAATCCACCAGGAACACGCGGAAGCCCGCGGCCGCAAACTGCCGTCCCAGCGGGAGCATGACCAGCCGGTTCGCGCCCAGGCCGTGAAATACCACCAGCGAGCCGGCCGCAGGCGCGGACTGTACCGGCTCCAGAATGCGCACAGGAGCGCCCGGGCAGGCCGCGCCGCCATCCAGAAAGACATCATGCGCCGTGACCGGTACGGCTTGCTGCTGGAGGATCACTCCCAATCCCAGCAGCAGCGCGCCCGCGGCCAACGCAATCAGAGAAGTGCGAGCCATGGAGGCCATGCCGGACAACCGGCCGCTACGTTGTAGTACACTTCGCACATTATGGCCACACGGTTGACGGCGTTGCCCAAGCCCTCCAAGGGGACGGCGAAGAATCCCCCGGTGCTGTTCGTGAAGACCCAGGCGGTGATTCGCAAGATCGAAGCCCGGCTGGATGAGCCGGTGCTCACCTACTGGAACTCGCAGAACGGTTCTATCTGCGATAACGACGTCGTGGGTCTCTACGGCATCCTGCGCAGCATCGGCAAGGTGGACCGGCTCTCCCTGTTCATCAAGTCCACGGGCGGTTCCGGGCAATCCTCCCTGCGCATGGTCAACCTGCTCCGGCAGTTTGTGCGCCGGCTGACCGTGCTCGTCCCGCTGGAGTGCGAGTCTGCCGCCACCATGATGGCCCTGGGCGCGGACCGCATCCTCATGGGACCACTGGCGCATCTTTCCGCCGTGGATACCTCCCTGACCCACGACCTCTCGCCCGTGGACCGCGATAACGACCGCGTCAGCGTCAGCCAGGACGAGCTGCACCGCGTGGTCAAGCTCTGGCAGGCCCAGGCGGAAGTCGAGGGCGCCAACCCCTACGCCTCGCTCTTCGGTTACGTGCATCCCCTGGTCGTGGGTGCCGTGGACCGCGCCAGCGCCCTCTCCACCAAGCTGTGCATTGAAATTCTTTCCTACCACCTGAAGGACGCCAAGAAAGCCCGGGAGATCAGCAACACCCTGAACGCCGCCTATCCCTCGCACAGCTATCCCATCACCCTGCGCGAGGCTCGCAGAATCGGCTTGAAAGTCGAGCCGCTCGATGAAGTGATCAACCGTTTGCTCTTCGAGCTCAATGAGATTTATTCGGAGATGGGCCAGCGCGCCTCGATTGATTTCGACGAGCGCAATTCTCACGACAACAGCATTCTCAACATCCTGGAAGGGAAGGGTCTGCAGATCTTCTTCCAGAACGACAAAGACTGGCACTACCGTACCGAAGAGCGCCGCTGGGTCTCGCTCAACGATCGCAGCATCTGGAAGAAGGCGGAGTCCGCGCGCGGCAAACTGGCCGTCTCCGTCTTTCACGTCCGCTAGCGCGCAGCGTGGAGCACCGCCTTTCAGCAGCCCAAGCTTTTAGTAGCGCACGCTTTTAGCAGCACAGGCTTTTAGCCTGTGCTCTTTATCTGCACACGCGCCGGCGGCCGTTATCTTCGTTGTCGTCGTCGTCGCCGCCGTCGTGGCCCGCGCGAGGGACCTGCTTTTCCACTTTGTATCCCACTCTCTTAGCCTCTGCTCTTTGTTCCCAGCCTCCGCACCCCTTGCGTGTAAAATCCTCCCATGGGTCTCGTGCTCTCCCAGGACGAACTCTTCGCCCGAGTGGGCCCCGCCCACCGCGCCGGCCGCCGCGTAGTGATGACCAACGGCTGCTTCGACCTGTTGCATCCCGGCCACGTCAAATGTCTCGAAGAGGCCCGTTCGCTGGGCGATCTTCTGGTCGTCGCCATCAACAGTGATGCCAGCGTGCGCCGGCTCAAAGGTGCCGGGCGTCCCGTGGTGCCGGAAGTGGAGCGCGCGGAAATTCTGGCCGCCCTGGCCGCCGTGGATTACGTAACTGTATTTGACGAAGACACGCCCCGGCAAATCATCGCCCGCATGCTGCCCGATGTGCTGGTCAAAGGTGGTGACTGGGGCGCCAGTGAAATCGTCGGCCGCGCAGAAGTCGAGGCCGCCGGCGGCCGCGTGGTCACCATCCCGCTTGAGCCGGGATATTCCACCTCTGCGCTGCTCGAACGCATCCGCTCAGCGGGAGAGTGATTCGTAGGCGGGGTTCCACTGCGCCGCGATCACTCGCCGGCGCAGATCTTCCTCGGTCATTCGCGGGGCATGGCCGCCCTTCCCCGCCTCCACGCCCACCGCGACCGCGATTTCCACGGCGACTTTCCGGATGTCGCTCAAGGCAGGCAGCAGGGACGCGGAAGAGTCCTTCAGCGCCGGCGAATTCGCGGCCAGCGCCCGGGCTGCCGCCAGCATCATCCCGTCCGTCACCCGCCGCGCGCCCGAGGCCACAACCCCAAGTCCCATCGCCGGAAAGATGAAGACGTTGTTGCACTGTGCGATTGGAATCGTGCGCCCGCCGTAATCCACCGGCGCAAAAGGCGATCCCGTGGCCACCAGCGCGAGACCCTCGGTCCAGCGAATCAAATCGTCGGGTTTGGCTTCCGACTTCGCGGTGGGATTCGAAAGCGGGAACAGGATGGGACGCGGAACCTTGCGGGCCATCTCGCGAACGATCGCTTCGGAGAAAGCCCCGCCAACCGTCGAAAGGCCGATCAGGATGGAAGCCTCGACCTTCCCAATCACTTCGGCAAGTCCGATCTGGCCACGGGAGGTTCGCGGCCAATCCGCCACACGGTCCGCCGGTTGGGCGTAAACGCGCTGTTCCGGGGTCAGATCGGTTCGTCCCGAGTGCAGCAGCCCGTTCACGTCCACCACCCAGAAACGGCTGCCCGCCTCGCGTTCGCCGAGCCCCTGGCTGATCATCTCCGCCCTGAGCCCATCCGCCACGCCGATGCCCGCGGAGCCTGCTCCAAGCATCACGATCTGCTGCTCATTCAGACTCTTTCCGGTCACCTTCACCGCGCCCAGCACCGCGCCCACAGCGACCGCCGCGGTTCCCTGGATGTCGTCATTGAAGGTCAGCAATTCCTCGCGGTAGCGCTGCAGAATCGGCCGGGCATGTGGCGTCGCGAAATCCTCCCATTGCAGGCAGGTGGTGGGCAGTTCCTGCTTTACTGCCTGTACGAACTGGTCCACGAAGTCAAAGTACGCCTGCCCGGTGATCCGTTCGTGCCGCCAGCCAAGGTACTCCGGGTCGTTCAGCCGCTCCGCATTGTTCGTTCCCGCGTCCAGCACGATGGGCAGCGTGCGCTCCGGCCGAATCCCGCCAATGAGCGTGTACAAAGACAGTTTGCCGATGGGAATTCCCAGGCCCCCCGCTCCCTGGTCTCCGATGCCCAGGATTCGTTCGCCGTCCGTCACCACAATCACGTCCACCTCGGCATTCGGCCGGTTCCGCAACAGCGCGGGAATCGAGTCGCGAAGCGCATAGGAAATGAACAATCCCCGCGGCCGCCGGTAGATGTGGCTGAACTCCTGACACGCCTGCGCCACCACGGGTGTGTACACGATCGGGGTCATCTCTTCGATATGCTCCAGCAGCAGCTTGTAGAAGAGCACTTCGTTGCTGTCCTGCAGCGCGCGCAGGTAGATGTGCCGCTCCAGGTCATCACTTTTTCTCTGGTAGGCTTCGTAGGCACGGACGACTTGTCCTTCCAGGCTCTCCACCTGCGGCGGGAGCAGCCCATGCAAGCCAAGTTGGCTGCGTTCCTCTTCCGTGAACGCCGTCCCCTTGTTGAGTCCGGGATGGTTCAACAGCTCCATTCCCCGGGGGAGAGCCGTTCTCGCCGGATTTCCAGCGGACTGCCGGTCAGTTGCCATGGTGGTGCTCGCTATTCTCCGCGGGGCTCCAGGTTCCCCGGCGGCTTGCAGGTTGCTCCCGGTTCGCGGAGGAAGAGGTGTCTTCCTCCATCCTGTGGGGAGGATTCACTGCTTCCCCGGTGGCCCCTCTTCGCTTTCCGGCCACACCAGCGCAAAAATCAGTGCCACGACAATTCCCACCGATACTTCAGCGAAGCGGTGAA
>DATIYQ010000209.1:0-5543 GCA_035517515.1 Binatia bacterium | reverse complement strand
GCATCACCAGGAAAACGGGCACCGCGTCGATGGCGTATTCGAGCTGCCCGCGCAGAAATCCCGGCCCCACCGGCGGGGTGAGGATCAGTCCGAAGCGCCCGCCGATGTTGAACACGCCGTCGCCGTGCTGGCTGCCGTTGATGCCGTGGCCGCCGCCGGTCCAAACCTGCCAGTCATGTTCGCCCTCCACTGGCGCGGACTGCGCACGGGCTGCGGGCGCCGCGAACCCCGCTAACAGGAAGAGAACCGCCAAGGTGCGTTTCAACGGGAAGCTCCTTCGGTGCCGGCACGCTGGCACAAAAACCGCCGCGGAGAAGATACACAATTCGCGGCGCGGGTGCACGCGGCCTGGCGGCGCGGATCGGCCGCAGAATTAGCGCGCCTTTTCCGCGCTGTTTAGTTTTCGCCACCAGGCGCGGCCGCGAAAATCGGAACCAGAAACAGCACGGCCAGCGCCGCGGTCAGCATCGAACCCACAACCACGCGGGCCAGTGGCTGCTGGGCCTGCGCGCCGATTCCGGTGGAGACCGCGGCGGGCAAAAGCCCCAGGCCGGCCGCCAGGCAGGCCAGAACGACGGGACGCATCTCCACCAGGGCCCCGGAAAGCACGGCCGCTCGGCGCGGCATTCCCTTATTTTCCTGGCGGCGAATCCCAGAGAGAAATACCGCGGTGGCCAGAGTGGAAACGCCCAGTGCCGAGGCGAAGCCCACGGCCGCGGAAATGCTGAAGGGCGTGTTGCTCAGCCTCAGCAGCAGCACTCCTCCGGTTGCGGCGAATGGAAGGACGGAGAGAGTGATGAGCGCGTCGCGCAGGGAATTGAACAGGATATAGAGCACCAGGGCGATCAGCAGGAGGCTGACCGGGATCACGATGGCCAGGCGCCGCTCCTCCTGTTGCAAGCTTTGGTATTCTCCCGCCCATTCGTAGGAGTAACCCGGGGGCAGGCGCAGGCTCTGCTCGAGCTGGCGCTCCAGTTCGCCCATCGTGGTGGCCAAGTCCCTTCCGCGCACGCTGAATTTGATGGGGATGTAGCGGCGGCCGTTCTCGCGGTAAATCATGAACGCGCCGGGCCGCTGCTCGATGTGCGCCACCTGCGCCAGGGGCACACGGTTCCCCTCCGGCGTCGAAACCAGCAGACCGCCGATGGCCTGCGGCGTCTGGCGGGACTCCGGGGCAAAGCGCACGACAAAATCAAATCTGCGGTCTCCGTCCAGAATTTGCGTAACTGCCTGTCCCCCGATCGCCGCCTGGACGGTAGCGTTCACGTCGCCTGCGGTCAGGCCATAGCGGGCGCTGGCCTGGCGGTCCACGGAGATCAGCAGTTGCGGCTGGCCGGTTTCCCGAAATACTGCCAGGTCTTTCACGCCGGCAACGGAAGCCATCACCTTCTGAATTTCCTCCGCCTTCGCCGCCAGCACGTCGATGTCGTCTCCGAACAGCTTGAGCGAATTTTCTCCCTTCACCCCGGACATGGCTTCTTCGACGTTGTCCTGGATGTTCTGGGAAAAGTTGAAGGCGATGCCCGGGATGCGGGAAAGCTGCGTGTTTATTTCTTCGATCAGGCCCGGCTTGTTCTTTCCGGGCCGCCACTGGCCGGGGGGGCGCAGCATGGTGAACAATTCTATGTTGTTGAATGTGGTGACGTCGGTGCCGTCATCGGGCCGGCCAACTTGCGAGACCACGTGGGTGACCTCGGGGAAGCCGAGCAGCATGGCCCGGATTTCCTCCGCTTTTTCCGACGCCGCTTCGAAGGAGACATCCTGCGGCAGGGTGGCCCGGATCCAGAGGTTGCCCTCCTCCAGTTTGGGCATGAATTCGCCGCCAACCTGGTGGAACAGGATCATCGAGCCGCCGAGCGCCGCCGCGGCAATCCCCAGAATCAGAGCGCGATGCTCCAACAGCCAGGGTAGCGTCCGCTCGTATCGAAGTTTCATCCAGCGGACGAGCCTTGTTTCTCCGCGGCCGGCACGGCGGTCCTGCTCCGGCCTGGCACCCCAAGAGGCCAACACCGGAGCCAGGAAAAGCGCGAAGAGGCACGCGCCCACCAGCGCGTAGCCGTAGGTGATGGACATGGGCGCAAAGATTTTTCCGGGCACCCCGGTCATGGTGAACAGCGGCAGAAACGCCAGCAGGATTACGCCCACGGAGAAAAACACCGGTCGGGACGCCTCCACCATGGCTTCGGCGATCGCGGCGGCCGCTGTCTCTCCCGGCTGCCGGAGAGACAGCCGGCGATGAATGTGCTCCAGTTCGATCAGCGAGACGTCCACGAGAATGCCGAAGTCGATCGCTCCGATGGAGATGAGATTCGCAGACTGGCCGGTCAGGACCAGCATGGTAAAGGCGAAGAGCAGCGCCAGCGGCACGGAAAGCGCGGCGATCAGCGAGATGCGCACGCTCCCCAGAAAGGCCAGCAGGAGCACGGTGAGCAGGGCCAGGCCGTAGAGCACCACCTCGCGCACCGTGGTGGTGGTCATGCGGATCAGATCAATGCGGTCGTATATGGGCTCCACGCGCAGGCCGGGAGGCAGGATCTGCCGGTTCACTTTGTCCACCTGGGCGCGCAAGGCATCCAGCGCGGGAATGGACTTCTGCCCGCGCTGCAACAGGACGATGCCTTCCACGATATCCTGCTCCCGGTCCATTCCCGCGCGGCCCAGCCGCGGCTGAAAGCCCTCGTGCACCTGGGCCACGTCGCCCAGCAGCACGGGAACGCCGTTGCGCTCGGCGATCACCACGCTGCGCATGTCGTCGAGGTTGCGCAGCAGGCCGACGCCTCGCACGTTGACGTTCTGGCTGCCCTCGGTCAGGTAGTTGCCCCCCACATTCGCATTGCTGGCACTGACCGCAGACAACAACTGGGGAAGGGAGACGTTGTACTGGAGCAGGCGGCGGGGATCCACCTCCGCCTGGTACTGCCGGGTGGTTCCGCCAAACGTGGTGATGTCGATGATTCCCGGAACCTGCTTGAGTTCCCTGCGCACCACCCAGTCCTGCACGGCTTTCCGTTCGTTCAAGGAGTACCCCGGCCCGCTCACGCGGTACCGGTAGATTTCGCCGATAGGAGACCAGGGAGAGATTTGCGCGGTAATACCCGGCGGCAGGGTGACAAATTGGAGCCGGTTGATCACTTCCTGGCGGACCAGCACGTAACTCGTGCCGTAGTCGAAGTACAGCTTCACGTCGCTCAGCCCAAACAGGCTGATGGAACGCACGTATTGCAGGCCCGGCATTCCGAACAGTTCCGTTTCCACCGGGACGGTGACCTGCCGTTCCATCTCTTCCGCGGACCAAGCCGGATTTTGAGAGATGACCTCAACCAGGGGAGGCGAGGGATCGGGATAGGCTTCGATATCCAGCCGGGTGAAGAAGTAGATCCCGCCCGCGATCCAGGTGAGCATCCCCGCCACCAACACGGCGCGATAGCGGATCAGAATCCTGACCAAAGCGCGCATGGTCTCAGGAGGCCGGGGCGCGAAGCAGCAGCGCGCCCTCGGTTACGATGACCTCTCCGGGCTTGAGTCCCGAGTTCACTTCCACCTGGCCGCCATGCGCCTGCCCCAGTTGGACCGAGCGCCGTTCGAACCCCTGCGCCTGCTTCACGACGAAGACGAAGGCCTGCGGGCCCTCCCTCAGGACCGCTTCCGCAGGGACCAGGATCACCTCTCGTGGCGGACGCAGCAGGCGGATGGTTGCGAACATTTCCGGCTTGAGGCGGCGGTCCGGATTGGAGATTTGCACGCGCACCTTGAGGGTGCGAGTGGCCGCGTCCAAGCCGCCGGAGAGAGCCACCACGCGGTCCTTCCACACCTTTTCGGGGTAAGCGGCCGCGCGCACTTCAGCCTGCGCGCCTAATTCCAGGGCGGGCAAATCCTTTTCGTAAACGTCGCCGAGCGCCCACACGTGGCTCAGGTCGGCCAACGTGCATACCGGCGCCGGGGCGTCCAGTGACTTGGAGAATTCTCCCGGAGCCCCTCCGATCTCCATCACCACGCCATCGCGCGGTGCGAACACGATGAACCGGTCTGAGGTGCTGTCCGGAGAGATGCCGATGACCTTTAGCGCCGTCTCTGCACGCCGGAGGTCCGCCTCCGCCATTTGCGCGTCCGCCTGGGCCTGCTGGAGTTCCCGCTGGGAGGTGGCGCCATGATCGAAAAGCGACTGGCTGCGCTCCATGGCTTTGCGCTTCAGCTCCGCGTCGGTGCGCGCCCTGATGAACTCCGAGTGGGCGGCTACGGCGTCTGCGCTTTGCAGTTCCGCCAGCGATTGGCCTTTTTTCACCTGGTCTCCGGGCTTCACATTGACCGCCACCAGCCGGCCGCCCACCGGCGGGTAGACGCGAACCACCAGGGTAGGGTCGGCCTGGATGCGCGCAGGAATCTCCAGGTAGTCCGCAACGTTTGCGGCAGTCACGACTAGGGTGCGAATTCCCGTCATCCCTGCCGGCAGCGCCGCGGCGGAACCGGAAGGTCGATTTCCGGACCCGGCGGAAACGGGCCCCGATGGAGCCGGTTGGGAGTGCGATCCGCACCCCGCGATGAGAGCCGGCATAGCCAGCCAGCACGGGAGAATAAATCGCCGCCGGATCAGGGGAGCAACTCCCCGGGCCGCTGCTTGCGGAGCGGTGAAGCCCCAACGCGCGGTGCGCGCCCATGCTCCTTCGCTGCCCCGTGCGCGGCCATTCCTTGGACAGTAAACCGGTGTCGACACTCGTGGTCGCATAGCGCTTCCGTCACCCTTCGTATCAGGAAGTTTCGATGCGGGCACCGGGCACGGGCCCGGCAGCCGCAGGAGGAATCAGGTGAGGAGGTTTGTTGGGGGGCCCCGATAACCGGAAGTGCGCGCTTCCGCGCGCGCGCCGCCGGCGTGGGCGGGCCGAACAATCAACCCTGTAGAACCGGTCTCCGGTTCGGTCGCGCGGTAGGTGGAGAGCTGCGCCGGCGGCGCCAGGTGGAGCGCCGGCGCGGTCGAGGCGCGCAGGGAATGTGCCAGAGGCATTAGCCGGACTTTCGACTCGCCTTCCACCGCGGCCACTGAATCGGGATGCAGGTCGTCGCTGATCGAGATGATCGGAAACATCAGCAGCAGCACGGCCAACAGGGCGCACAGGCTGCGCCGGCAACGGCCGCCCAGTTGCGGTCGCACCCACCTGCGCCACAGCAGGAAGCTCGCCGCGACGAAAATCAACCAGGCCAGGTTGGAGACGATTTCCGCGGCGCACACTTCCAAGGGCATGACGCTTCCGTTTGGCCGTTGACCGTCGACTGCCAAGGGCCGGCGTTCTGAGGGAACGGGGATTTTATCACGCAGGTACAGGGATTCCGAATGCGGCCGTTAGAATCGCCGCAGCGCGCCGGGATGTAACACTGGCCTTCGCCCTACGCATTGCAAAAGGGTACGCTTTTACGGAGCCCAGAACCCTTGATTGGTTCCGAAAATGGAAACGAGCAAGCCCATCCGGCGGGCAAGCTGTTTGTTCCAGAACGAAGAATCACCTGCAATTGATTGACAGACCCGCAGATGCCGCGTACCATCCTTTGAG
>DATIYQ010000208.1:0-12137 GCA_035517515.1 Binatia bacterium | reverse complement strand
CCTGACCGGTACGCGGCTGGATGGGAATCAGATCGCCGCGTTCTTGCAGCACCCCAGTCCCGATGCCCACTCCGCAGGAATGCCCACGATTGCCGCCGATAGCCCGGACCTGCAGCCCTTGGTGGCCTACGTCCTCAGCCTCAAGCGCTCCTCATCGCTGCCTCGATGAAATAAGAACTCGGAGCCGGCCAAGACAGTGCATCCGGACGTTCCCAGCGTGCCGCCTCAATCCGCACCCTCCAGATCCACCCACTGGCCGTTGCGAAAGTAGTGGATCAGCGACCCCTGGCCCAGAAACGCGTCTTCGATTCCGTCATGGTCGAAGGGCCCCACTTTCCGGTTCTGCTTTCGTTTGTGGATTGCGTCCGGAGAGGCGGTGGTGATGCGGCGCGAAAACCCCGATGGGCCTCCACCCGCGCGGGCCTGCAGATAATCCGCATCCGCGCGCTTGCCAATTTCTTCCACTTTTCCCGCGGATCCTTGGAAGAACACCAGGATGGATGTGAAGCCGTTCACGGAACAGAGCACCGCCCAGTCCGTGCCACCGGCGTCACGGAATCTCCCGGAGGTAAAATTTTCCGGCCCGCTGGCGCGAATCGACTGCGGAATCAGGCACCCGCGCCGCTCCAGTTCGGCGCGCACCGCCTCCGGCAATTGCGGCAGTGCGGCGGGCGAAAGGCGAACGATTTGCTGGGCGGCCGTCTTGCTCCCGGCGGAGGGCGCTTGCTTCGTCTCCGGCGACCCCTGCTGTTGCGCATGGGCTCCGGCTAGGAGCACGGTCAGCACGGCGATGCGAATTGCCTGGGTGGGCATGGCTCACTTCCTTGTGGCGTGGAGCAGGAGCCTATCACACCAGCGGACCGGCAGGGGATTCGTTGCCAGCCGCGTGAGCCATCCTCGATCCCCTATCTGCGGAACCAACCGGGGAACGGTTCCGGTGCGTTCACTCGATCGTGGAAGGTCTTGCTCCCCGCGGTCTATAATCCGCCGCGCTCCCTGGGAAAAGGCGCCGATGAGTTCCACCGATTCCTACTTTAGAGATAAGACGGTGCTGATCACCGGAGCCTCCTCGGGAATTGGGGAGGAGTTGGCCTGGCAACTGGGCCGTGCCGGGGCCCGGCTGACGCTAGCGGCGCGGCGCACAGAATTATTGGAGCGCGTGGCGGAGCGCATCTCCGCGAGCGGAGGCGAAAGGCCGCTGGTGGTGGCCTGCGACGTGACGCGCGACGGCGACCTGGAACGGGCCGTAGCGGAGACGGTGCGGCAGCGCGGAAGACTGGACGTAGCGATCGCCAACGCGGGGTTTGGCGTGGTCGGCGCCCTCAAAAAGCTCGCCCTGCAAGACTACCGGCGGCAGTTCGAAACCAACGTCTTCGGCGTGCTTCGCACGATCTATGCGGCGCTGCCGGAGCTGGAAAAGTCCAGGGGAAACCTGGTGATCATTGGCAGCGTTTCCGGATGGGCGGCGTCGCCCGGGGCTTCGCCGTATGCCATGAGCAAATTCGCGGTGCGCGCTCTGGCCAACTCCATCACCCCGGAACTGCGCCTGGCGGGAATCAAGGTAACGCTCATCAGCCCGGGGTTCGTAGCCAGCGACATCCGGCGCGTGGATAACCGTGGGGAGTTGCACGCCGGGGCCAAGGATCCGATTCCAGAGTGGCTGCAGATGAGCACGGAGAAAGCCGCGCGGCAGATTCTGCGTGCCGTGGCGCAGGGCCGCCGCGAGGCCATCATCACTGGCCACGGCAAGGCCCTGGTGGCACTCGAACGGTTCATGCCCTGGGTGATCCGGGCGGCGGGAAGAAAGATGGCCGCGGGAAGGGGCGGCTACCGCACGGAAGTGAAGGGGAGCTGAGAAGAGCCTGTAGCGCAGCAATCAGTGGCCCTGGGCCGGGGCCGCTCACGCAAGCTCGACCAGGCGCTCGAACCTTCGAACGCATGGCGGGCCTTGGCGAGTCGGCTCTGTGCTATCCTTTTGCAATGCAGGTCATCATCAACATTCCCGATGAAGCCGCCCAACAGCTGGCGACTGCCGGGAAAGACCCGGCGCGCGCTGCGCTCGAAGCCCTCGCTCTTGAATCGTACCGAGAGGAACTGCTCGGCGAGTCCGCCCTGCGCGAAATGCTGGGATTCGCAACGCGCATGCAAGTGCACGCCTTTTTGAAGGAGCACGGCGTCTATCTCCACTACGACGTTTCTGACCTCGAGAAGGACCAGTCCACTGCGCAACGGGTTCGCGGGAAGTTACCGGCACACACAGAGAAGCACTCCGCCTGAGCGCGAATGATCGTTGTTGCGGATTCCTCGCCTATCCATTACCTGATCCAGATTCAAGCAGTCGGCATTCTGGAAGGAATCTACGGCCATGTTCTGATTCCGCCAGCCGTGCGCGAGGAACTCCTTCATCCCTCAGCGCCGGAACCGATCCGGCAGTGGGTGAGTCATCCTCCTTCCTGGCTGGAAGTACGGTCCCCCACAAGAGCCCCCGATGAATCGCTGGCCCGGTTGGACGCGGGCGAGCGGGCGGCAATCCAACTGGCCGAAGAACTCGCTGCCGGGCAGTTGCTGATGGACGACCGTGAAGGCCGGCAAGAGGCAGAAAGGCGGGGCCTCCACGTTCTGGGAACGTTGGGCGTGCTTCGCGAGGCGGCAGCGCTGGGGATACTGGACCTGCGCGCCGCTGTCGAGCGGCTTCAGAACACCACTTTCTACATTGCGCCGGAAGTGTTGGCGCGCTTGCTGGACGATGCCGGATAATTCTGCTCATTGGATCTTATGCTTCTGGAATTCCGGGGGCGGGGCTGAACTACCGCAACGAATCACACGGGTTTCGCAGGAGGATTGTGGGATATCCTTGCCCGTGGTCAGCGATTTCAGGAGATCCGCTCGTCAATGCCACCGCGTTCCACCGTCGTAGAATATTGGGATGCAATTGTTTCCCATTTCTTGGAGGGAGACACGAGTTACTCGCCGGAGCCGCTCAAACGATGGTTGCAAAGCTATTCGGGCCGCGGTGCAGGCGCGGTAGTTCTCGAAGCTCTTCCCGAACCATATATTGGCGACCTTGCGGCCGGCAGGTTCCGAGCCGTCATCCTCGCGCTCAACCCTGGAGAGGCCCGGCTCGATTTTCAAGGGCGCGCTGGCGTGTTCGCGGACGAAATCAGGGCTCTCGGTTCTTACCACTTTTGGGCGGCAACACTCCCCTATTTTGGCGAGAAGTGGCGGAGGAGATACGGGAAGAACCGCTTCCACGAATCGCGACTTCGGTTCCTGCGAACCTGGTTCGGCGAAAACTTTCGCGAGACTGAGATGTTAACTTTTGAGTTGTATCCCTGGCACTCGAAAATTAAGAGGGGGGACATCAGGCCCGATCCGGTAATCATCCGCGAGTTCATCTGGAAACCGATAGCGGACCTTGGAAATCCGACAGTTTTTGCTTTCGGCGCAGACTGGATGAGGTTAGTTGTTGACATGGGCGTTCAGGTCGAGGCGAAGCTTGGAGGAAACGGAACCGACTATGGCAGCACCGTGTCAAGCCGTTGCGTCCTGGTGGGGCGCACCACCGAAGGTGGACCAGTGGTTGTAGAAAAGCACTCCGGCTCCGCGGGACCACCGCGGCGAGAAGAGGCGAAGCGGCTTCAAGAGTACCTAAGGTCAAAACTGGGAATCGGCTTGTAGCGAAGCGGGCTTTTGACAATCGCGGACGCGGTGCCTCCGCGCAGTGCAACTCACGCAATCGCCAAGGCGGGCGGTGTCCGAAACCAGGCAACGCAATCAGGGGTTCGATCAATTCCGTATTTCGCGCTATCCGAAGCCGCAAGCTATAATGGCCGGATGCCGCCACGCCAAAAACGCGAGCAGATGCACGGCACCACGATTCTGTGCGTGCGCCGCGAAGGGAAAGTGGTGATGGCCGGGGACGGACAGGTGACCCTGGGCGACAGCGTGGTGAAGCACGGCGCAAAGAAAGTTCGCCGCATGTTCGAGGACAAGGTGCTGACCGGTTTTGCCGGGCACACCGCGGACGCCCTTTCGCTTTTCTCGCGCTTCGAAGGCAAGCTCCAGGAATACCACGGCAACCTGCCGCGGGCGGCGGTGGAGCTGGCCAAGGACTGGCGCACGGACCGGCTGCTGCGGCACCTGGAGGCGCTGCTGGTGGTGGCGGACGCCAATTCCACCTTTGTGCTCTCCGGCAACGGCGACATCATCGAGCCGGACGACGGCATCTGCGCCATCGGCTCCGGCGGAGCCTACGCGCTGGCCGCGGCCCGGGCGCTGGCCGCGCACACGCGCCTTTCCGCGCGGGAAATCGCGCAGGAAGCCATGCGCATTTCCAGTGAGATCTGTATTTATTCGAACAATAATTTTTCCATCGAGGAATTGTGAGCGACAAGGGCGACAAACAGCGCGTGCTCTACCTGCCCGGCGAAATGCCTCCGGAGGAGCCTGAACAGCTTCCCGCGCTGGACGACATGACCCCGCGCGAAATCGTTGCGGAGCTGGACAAATACATCATCGGCCAGACACCGGCGAAGCGCGCCGTGGCCGTAGCCCTGCGCAACCGCGTGCGCCGGCAGAAACTGGCGCCGGAGCTGGCCGAAGAAATCCTGCCGAAGAATATCCTGATGATCGGCCCCACGGGCGTGGGGAAAACGGAAATCGCGCGGCGGCTGGCGCGCCTGGCGGGCTGCCCGTTCGTAAAGGTGGAAGCCTCGAAATACACGGAAGTGGGCTACGTGGGCCGCGACGTGGAATCCATGGTGCGCGACCTGGTGGAAAACGCCATTGACATGATCCGGGAAGAAAAACTGGACGAGGTGGCGGAGCGGGCCGAACAGACGGCGGAGGAACGGCTGCTGGACCTGCTGCTGCCGCCCCCCGCGCCGGCTGCCGCGGCGCCCGGCGTTTCCGGGCCATTCTCCATTTCCACCCCGGGCGCGTCACCCGCCTCTGCGGCGGACAATGTGCAGCGCGCGGAGCAATACGCGCGCACCCGCGAGAAGCTGCGCGCGCAACTGCGCGACGCCAAGCTGGACGGCCGCATGGTGGAGGTGGAGGTCCGGGAGCGCTCCATGCCCGCGTTTGAAATCGTCTCCAGCCAGGGCGTGGAGGAAATGGACATCAACGTCCGCGACATGCTCTCCAATTTCTTCGGCCAGTCCAAGAAGAAGCGCAAGATGAGCGTGGCCGACGCCTACGAGTACCTGATCCAGGAAGAAGAGAACAAGTTGATCGATATGGACCAGGTGACGCGCATGGCGGTGGACCGCGCGGAGCAGATGGGCATCATCTTCATCGATGAAATCGACAAAATCGCCGGCCGCGAAGCGGGCCACGGTCCGGACGTGTCCCGGGAGGGCGTGCAGCGGGACATCCTGCCCATTGTGGAAGGCACCACGGTGAATTCCCGCTACGGCCTGATCCGCACCGAGCACATCCTGTTCATCGCCGCCGGCGCGTTCCACGTGACCAAACCCTCGGACCTGATCCCGGAGCTCCAGGGCCGTTTTCCCATCCGCGTGGAGCTGACCCCGCTGACCGAAATGGATTTCGTGCGCATTCTCACCGAGCCCAAGAATGCGCTGATCAAGCAGTACGCCGCGCTCCTGGAGACGGAAGGCCTGAAGCTTTCCTTTGGCGACGACGCCATCCTCGCCCTGGCCCGCTTTGCCGCCCAGGTGAACTCCCAGACCGAGAACATCGGCGCGCGCCGCCTGCACACCATCCTGGAAAAAGTGCTGGACGAGATTTCCTTTGACGCGCCGGAAATGAAAAAGAAGGCCGTGAAGATCGACGCCGAGTATGTCCAGAAACAGCTCGCCGATATCGTCAAGAACCAGGATTTGAGCCGCTACATTTTGTGAGCACTCAAAGCGCGGAACTCGAAATTCGAACAGCGAAATGCGATGCACCCCTCGCCGCGGTGCGCCGGGCCCGGGCCGGGCGAGGCGTTTGGCGGTTTTCGTTTTTCGATGTTCGGCTTTCGCCGCTCTTCCTTCTCGCCGCGCTCTTCCAGGTCTCCTGCGCGGCACCCGCCGAACCGCAGCCGCGCCATCCGGCGATCCCCGCCCAGATCAAGGATCTGGCCGCGGCCCAGTTGGGAGACGGCGCGCGGCTCACCTTTACCCCGCCGGCCAAAGGCGAGAAGGGAAAACGGCTGGCGGCCCCGCCCACCATTGAAATCCTGCGCGGCTTTGGCCCCGCCGGCGCGCAGCTTCCGCCGGCCGGCGCCCTCGCCGTGGTTTACACGCTGCCGGGCGGCGTGCTGGATACCTATCTGCGGGCGGGGCGCGTGGAATTTCAAGACGCCATACCTCCGGAGGAGATTCTCCGCCACGCCGGCGTTCCCGTCTTCTATGCCGTGCGCTGCCGGGTATCGAAGCGAATGGTATCGGAAGATTCCAATGTGGCGTCCTTTTTGCTCCAACCCGCCCCGGCGACGATTCTCGAGGTTCATGCCGCGGTGGTCGAAGCCGGCGTGCAGTTGAGCTGGGAAGCGCCCAGCACGGTAAGCGGCGGCGGGCCGCTCAGCTCGCCCGGCGGCTTCCACATTTATCGTGTGGAGACGGGTGCGGCCGCGGGCGCGCAGGGCGAGCCGGCGCCGCTTCTGGCTCCCTCCCCGGGGCCGGAGTACCTGGATTCTCAAATCGATTGGGGGAAAACGTACACCTACACGGTGCGCGCCGTTGCGCGCTACGGTGATGCAACCGTCGAGTCCGCGGACTCGCCGCCCGTGCAGGTTACACCGAAGGACATTTTTCCTCCGGCGCCGCCGGTGGACCTGGTGGGCGTCTTCGTTCCCGCGGTTGCGGCCGCGCCGGCCGCCGTGGAGCTCTCCTGGGCCATCAGCCCGGAGCCGGATGCCGCGGGCTACTTCGTCTACCGCTCTGGCGAAAACGAAGCGAAAGCACAACGGGTAACGCCCGCGCTGTTGCCCACGCCCGCGTTTCGTGATACTTCCGTCGTGTCCGGGGTACGGTACCGTTACACGGTGACTGCTGTGGACCGCTCCGGAAACGAGAGTCTGCCGAGCAACCCGGTCTCGGTGGTCATCCCGAAACCCGAGGGCTGAAATTCATACAACTTCAGGGCACGTTCAACTTCCCGGCAGCGTCTGGCTCCGGTGGCTCAAAAACCCGCCGATGCGCACGGGTGTGCTGGCCGGAGTGTACCTGACCGGAGTGATGGTGGTGGCGCTGGTGGCCGCAAACCGCCTGCCGGCGCTGGAGCCGTTCGCGGATTTGCGGAACTGGATTTGCCGCGGTGTATTCCTGATCTTCGCGCTGGTCCCCATAGGGACGTTTTTCCGCGCGCCGTGGAAACTGTTTGTCTCCGGGGCCAGCGGCTGGCTGGTGTTCACGCTGGGATATTCCGTGGCGGCCGTCGTGTTCGACAATTTGCATACGCGCCTGAACATCTCCAACCTGCACATGCTGTTCCTGGGCGTGGGCAGCTACGCGCTGGTGGCCGTGGCCCTGTGGGTGGTGGAGTCCGCAAAACTGACCATCGAACACACCCTGGCGCATTCTCATTCGCACAGCCGTGCCGCGCGTCCCAACGAATGAAACTCGTCCGCGTCCAGCCCCTCCTGCTTCCCGCTCCCTCTCCCCACTCGGCGAGCCATGTGGCTCCCGCTGCGAGCTTCGGCCAATTGGATGAGGACACCATCTGGGAGCTGCGCGGCCCGTTTGAAGGTGAACGCCAGCGCACCGGGCGCAGTTGGCCGCTCACCCAGGTGCGGCTGCTGCCGCCTATCGTGCCTTCGAAGGTCGTCTGCCAGGGACGCAATTACCGGGAGCACGCCCTGGAGCTGAAGAATCCCGTGCCGACAGAGCCCCTGATCTTCATGAAGCCGCCCTCCTCCATCATCGGCCCGGAGGAGCCGGTGCTGATCCCCGCGATTTCCAAGCGGGTGGACTACGAGGGCGAGATCGCCGCGGTGATCGGGCGGCCCTGCGGCCGCCTGCGCGATGCAGACGATGTAGCACCCTACGTGCTCGGCTATACCTGCCTGAACGACGTGACCGCGCGCGACCTGCAGATGCTCGACAAACACTTCACGCGCGCAAAGGGATTCGACACCTTTTGTCCGCTGGGGCCGCTCATCGAGACCGAATTCAATCTGGCCGCCGCCTCCGTCTCCACCTTTCTGAACGGCGAGCGCCGCCAGTTCGGCCGCACCACGGAAATGATTTTTTCCGTTGATGTTATAATTCGCTGGGTTTCACGCATCATGACGCTCGCGCCCGGAGACGTCGTGGCCACCGGAACCCCCGCCGGGGTCGGGCCGCTCGCACCCGGAGATCTGGTGGAAGTGGAAGTGAGCGGCATCGGCCGCCTGCGCAATCCCGTGGCCCCGCGCGGGGATTGATGCAGGCGGGCAGCCGTGGCGGCGGCAGCCGCGCAGGGCGCGTGGGCGCTTCCTGCCGCGGACGATAGGAGCACGTTGCGACTTCTTTTGGCTTCTCCTTACTTTCTTTCCGGCTGCGCGTTCGCGCTGCTGCTGCTGTTCGCGCTGGTCTGGTGGCGCCGGCGTCCCGCGGACCCGGAAGAAGTGGAGCGCGGCCGCCGCGAATACCTGAGCCGCGTGGGACGCATCGTCGAAGGCGAAATCCTGGAAATTCTGGAGGAGGCCACGCCCCCCGCCTTACCCGCCGGAAAATCTTCGGGGCGCCGGCGCGACGCGGCCCATCCCCCGGGGCAGGGGGCCGCGAACGGCGCGCGCCATTTGGTGCGTTATACCTATTCCATCTCCGGCGTCACCTACGAAACCGCGCAAGACGTCACCGGCTTTGAAGAGCGCGCCTGCCTGCATCAGCTCATCTCCGGACAGCAGGCCAGCGTCAAGTACGACCCCCAATCCCCCGGCAACTCCATGTTGATCGCCGAAGATTGGAGCGGCTTGCACTGAGCCGCCGCCTGCCGCCATGCCCCTCTCCACTCATCGCTCATCGGGCGTCGCTGGCCCGCGGACTCTTTTTCTCTGCGCGCCTCTGCGTCTCTCTGCGCCGCTGCGCTGTCTGGTTCCTGCGTCCGTCTTTCGGTCTTGCTCGCCACGGCTCCTGCCATGCTGCGCAAACTGATTGCCGTGCTCACTCCGCTGCTCGGCGCGGCGCTGACTCTGGCCTCGGTCTTCCTTCTGCTGTTCATGACCGTTCAGGCGGATCTGATGGAAGACCCGCTCCGCCGCAGCCTGGCCATTGTGGCCACGCTCGCCGCGGGAGTGCTGCTGCTGGTGGGCAGCGTGTACCTCTGCACGCGCGTGGCCGTGCTGATCTTTGCCCGGCGCCCAGGGGAGCATACTCCTCCCGGCCCCCCGGGTTCTCCGCGCTAGACTCCGCACCGGCGCTTGCGCGTCCCGGGTGCGATGATGGGCCCTCGGCTCGAGGTCCCTCCCGTGTTTTCTGATGACTTCCCGCCGCTGGTTGTTATAATCCCGGCCACCAGGATCCTCTATCGCCTCATCGGTAACCGAAAGGAGAGCACTTATGGCTTCCAGTTCCCCGGTCCCTTCCCCCGAATTCTCCATCGAGATTGACGCCAAACCCACGGAGACGATCGTGCGCTGTTCCGGCAAGCTGACCGCGGCCTCCACGGACCAGGTGCTGAACGCCGTTCGCCCGCACATCGCCAGCAGCGCCAGCGTGGTGATGGATCTCCGCGACCTCAGCTACATGGACAGTTCGGGCCTGGGCGCCATGGTGCGCCTGTGGGTGGCTTCGAAGCAGGCCAAGAAAAAATTGAGCTTCATCAACCTGAATCAGCGCCTCAAGGATCTTTTCACGCTCACCAATTTGTCCACGGTGTTCGAGGGCGTGGAGCACTCCGGGATGTAGCGGCGCCCCGGTCCCGGCGCCATCGTCCCGCGCCGGCCGTACGGAGTTACTGCTCGCCCTGCCGGTCGCGCGCGGATCTGGGACGAATCCGGAGCGCTGCGCTAACGTTCGTACTTCCAGTTGCGGTGCTTGCCTGTGGTGATCCACGTGACCGCTTCCGCGATGCGCCGCGCCCGGGTCTCCGCGGTTTTGGCCTCGGTGATCCACACCAGATACTCGCGCTTGTGGGACGGGCTGAACGCTTCGAAGTGCGCTCCGGCACGCGCGTTTTTCTTGAGCGCGGCGGCAAACTCCGCCGGTACCGGAATGGGGGCCTTCGGCTTCAATTTTGGCTTCGGCTTGGTGATTCCCTGGTCGTTGAGTTCCGCCGCCTGCTTCACAAGCGCCACGATGGCCGCGTCTGCGGGCAGATCGCCCAGCGCCACGATGCGCCCGAGGTGGCCCATCCCGTCCTTTTCGCCTCCAGTGAGCAAGCTGGCCGATGGGCTCTTCTTTTTGAGCAGCCCCGCCTTCCAAAACCCGAAACTGCAATGCCCCTTGAAGGACGCCATGCTGCACAGCATCCCTTTGTACTGAAAATGCGGGAAGCTCCACTTCATGGTCTCCTGCGCCTCGGGACAGCCGCGGTGCACCAGTTCGCGCAGGTGCCTCAGAATGGGTTTCGCAAAATCAGCCGATCCTGCAATGTACGCGTCCACGCGGGGATCCCGTTTGCCCATGGCATTCCCCTCCCAGGGGCAGTAAGCATGCCATGATTCGAGCCGGGCGGAAATCCTGAGCGGTCTGGTGAGCGTGTGGAAATGCCCCTGCGTCCCTGTCGATTTCGGCTCCCGCGCGCGTCGTACCAGAGGAGGGAGGCGCATGAAATTCATCCTGCTGATCTACGACGAAGAAAAGGCCTGGGCGAAGCTGAGCCAGTCCGAACAACAGAAGATCATGGCCGAGTACCGCGCGCTCGGTGAATCACTGAAAGCGAGCGGCCACTACCTGTCGGGATCGCAACTGGCGCCCGTGGCTTCGGCCGCGAGCGTTCGCGTTCGGCAGGCGAAGCGCATGGTCACAGACGGCCCGTTTGCGGAGACCCGCGAGCAGTTGGGCGGCTACTTCCTGATCGAGGCCAGAGACCGCGACGAGGCCATCGCCATCGCTCAACGCGTCCCTTCCGCCCGGATGGGCACGGTTGAAGTCCGGCCGCTGGTGTAGCCGCTCGCTCCGGGTGGCGCCCCCGGCGGGGCGGAGCCGCACCGGATTGCCGCGCCGGTGGTAGACTCTGCCCGCCCGTGTCTTCCGAGCCGATGCGCCAGGCCATCGAAGAGGTTTACTCCTCACTCCGTGAATCCTTCCAGGGAGAATTGCTGCAACCTTCCGATCCGGAATATGCGCAGGCACGGACGATTTGGAACTCGCTGGTGGCCCGCTCGCCTGGGCTGATCGCGTGTTGCAGCAGCGTGGCGGATGTGCAAGCCGCAGTGCGCGCGGCCACGGCCGCGGGCGTAGAGACCGCGGTGCGCTGCGGCGGCCATAGCCTCGCCGGGTTCAGCACCTGCGAGGGCGGCCTGGTGATTGATCTCTCGCGGATGCGCCAGGTGAGCGTGGATCCGGAGCGCCGCCGCGCGCGCTTTGCCGGCGGCTGCCTGCTCAGCACCGTGGACGCAGCCACGCAATCCGTGGGTCTCGCTTTCCCCGCCGGAGTCGTCTCCCACACCGGCGCGGCCGGACTGGTGCTGGGAGGAGGAACCGGCTGGCTCAGCCGGCTGCACGGACTCTCCTGCGACAACGTCGAGGCTTTCACTCTGGTCGTTGCCGACGGAACCGTGCTCCGGGCCTCCGCGCACGAAAACGCCGACCTCTTCTGGGCCTTGCGCGGAGGGGGCGGGAATTTTGGCGTGGTTACGGAGTTCGAAGTAAAACTGCACCCGGTGACTGAAGTCCTGCTGGCCTCCGCGTTCTATCCGGCGGATGAAATCTCCAAGGCTCTCGAGATCTGGCGGGATTTCATGCCCGGGGCTCCCGATCATCTGCGCTGGGTTTTCTCGCTGAACGTGGCCCCGCACTCAGCAAGCATCCCCGCCGAACTCCGCGGGCGCGCCGTGGCCAGCACCTCTGTGCTGTGGATTGGCGCAATCGAAGAAGGACACCGCGCGGTGGACAAGGTCCTCTCGCTGGGAAAGCCTGCGGGGATCACCAAGGCGGTGCTCCCTTTTCTCCAATTGCAGGCCATGGCCGATCATGAATTCCCACATGGGCGGCGCTACTACACGAAATCCGGATACTTCCGAACTCTCGGCCCGCCAGCCATCG
>DATIYQ010000207.1:0-2306 GCA_035517515.1 Binatia bacterium | reverse complement strand
GCCGGCCCCACCACCAGCGCCACCAGCAGCAGGGGAACGCGCGCGGCCGCAAGGGGAACGTGCAGCAGCCAGTGCGCCGCGGCCAGGGTGAGCGCCGCCTGGGCCAGCGCCACCAGCATGGTGAAGAGCATGCGGCCGAAGAGATACTCACCGCGGGTCATCGGATAGGTGAGCATTTCGAAGAAGATGCCGTTATCGCGGTCCATGAAAAACGACCAGGCGGTGTTGGAGGGAATGGCGAAGCTGCCCAGCGCCAGGCAGCCGCCCAGGAAGAAGGCATTGTAGTTCAGGCCGCCGGAACCGAATTTCAGGCCCAGGGCGGCGTCAATGCCCACGCCGAACACCAGCAGGTTGATCATCGGGTAGCACAGGTCCCAGATGACGAAGGTGAAATTGGTGGCGCGGATGCGCGCGTCGCGATAGAGCACGGCAGTGATGGCGGACATTTGTGTTCTCCTCGTAACGGCTTCAGGGGCTAAAACCCCTGAAGCTTTGGGCAGCGTACGGCGGGGCTGAAGCCCCGCCCTTCCCCCACTTTTTTGTGGCTCTCAATTCCCCGTTTCCTTCTGCAGCAGTTCGACGAAGACGTCTTCGAGGCTGGCGCCGCTGACTTCCACGTGGAGCACGCGGCCGGTACGGGCCAGGGCGCCGACCGCGTCGAGCACGCTGCCGTCGCTGGCTTTATAGGCCACCTCGATGGTGTTCTGGCTGCGCGAAGAGCGCAGGGGCGCGAGCGCGCGCACGGCTTGGTCGATGCCCGCAGGCATTTCCGCGAAGGTGATGGCGATCTCGTACACGCCTTCGGAGAGCAGCTTCAGGGTATGGAGATCGCCGCGGGCCACCTGCCGGCCTTTGTTGACGATCAGGATGTCGTCGCACAGCGCCTCCGCCTCGCTCAGAATGTGCGTGGTCAGGATGATGGTGCGGCCGCGGCGCGACTCTTCGCGCAGCCAGTCCATCACCTGGCGTTTGAGCAAGGCGTCCATGCCGGTGGAGAATTCGTCCAGGAAAACCACCGGCGAGCCGACCAGAAAGATCTTGGCCACTTGCACGCGGCGGCGGGAGCCTCCGCTCAGGTCCTGCACCTTCTGGCCGGCCTCGGCAGCGATCTGGAAGCGCTCCAGGATTTCATCGGTGCGGCGGCGGGCCTCGCGCGGCGGGAGGCCGAAAAACCGGGCGTAGGTGAGCAGATTGTCGCGCACGCTCAGAAAGATTTCCGCGGCGGATTCCTGAAGCACCACGGCGATGCTGCGGCGCACATCGAGCGGCTGCGCGACCACGTCGAACCCCATGACCGCGGCGCGCCCGCCGGAGGGCCGCAGCAGCGTATTCAGCACTTTGAGCGTGGTGGTCTTCCCCGCGCCGTTCGGTCCCAGCAAACCGAAAATGGAGCCGCGCGCGACGTTAAAGCTCAGCCCATCCACGGCGCGCACCGGGGACCCGCCTTTGGGGTGATAGACCTTCACCAGGTTTTCCACTTCAATGGCCCAGGAACTCATGGCTGGTATCCTTCGCTTTCTCTCGGTGCGCCGCGGAAAGGCACGCACCGCAAAACCGCACGGACATGGGAATGTTGAATGTAAAATGGCCACCCCTACGGGCGGCCGAGAAGTTCCCGGCGGCGCGCCGGCTTACAGGAGGACGGACACAATGACGATGCGGATGTTTACCTTCATGGGGCTCTGCCTCGGACTAACCACCGCACTGTACGCGGACGGGCCGCAGAAGTCAACGCTGGCACGGGCGGCGGCGCCGGCCCGGGGGGACGCGGCCGCCGTTGCGGCGGCGGTGCGCGACTATCGCTCCGCGCACCAGTACGAAATCATCCGCGAATTTGCGGAATTTCTGGCCATACCGAATATCGCTTCCGACGCCCCGAACATCGCCCGCAACGCGGAGCGCCTGGGCCAGATGCTGGAAGCGCGCGGGATCCACCCACAGATGCTGCCGCTGCCGGGGCGCGGGCCGCTGGTGTTTGCGCAAATCAACGCGCCCGGGGCCACGCGCACGGTGGTTTTCTACGCGCACTATGACGGACAACCCGTGGATCCGGCGGTGTGGATTGCGAACCAGCCCTTCGAGCCGATGCTCTTCACCGCCGCGCTCGCCGCCGGTGGAAAACAAATCCCCTTCCCGCAGCCACCGGCGAAATATGAAGACGACTGGAGAATCTACGCGCGGTCGGCTTCCGACGACAAGGCGGCCATCGTGGCCATCCTGACGGCGCTCGATGCGCTGCGGGCCAACCACATCCCGCTGGGCGTGAACGTAAAGCTGCTGTTCGACAGCGAGGAGGAAGCGGGCTC
>DATIYQ010000206.1:0-23802 GCA_035517515.1 Binatia bacterium | reverse complement strand
AAGCTGAAACTGAACATGACCACGACCATGAGCGCAAACACGGCGGTGGTGGTGAGCAGCTCGCGAGAGCGAAATTCGGTGCGCACTTCCTTGGCGAGGATGGTCCAGCCGCCGCGCCAGAGGGAAACTTCCAGGGGCGGGGCGGTAGCCACGACCTGATCGAGAACCGGCTGGGTGCGCACGGCCATCAGTTGACGGCTCCGGAGAAACCGGGAGGCACGGCGGCGGGGCCGATCGCGTCGTTCACCACTCGTCCCGCTTCCAGCCACACGGTGCGCGTGGCCAGAGTGAGCACGGAGCCGCCCTGGTGGGTGCTCATCAGGATGGTGCAGCCGGCCTGATGCAGGACGCGGAGCTCCTGCGCCAGCCAGTCGCAACCGGCGCTGTCGAGGCCGGTGGTAGGCTCATCGAGCAAGAGCAAGCCGGGTCCATGCAAGAGCGCGCGGGCCAGGGTGAGGCGCTGGCGCATGCCGCGCGAGAAGGTGCGCACGAGCGAGCCTTCGCGCCCGGCGAGTCCCGCGACGGCCAGGCGGGCGGCCACGGCGGCGCGCGCGCCCTGCAATCCATAGAGGCGGGCGAAGAGGTGGAGATTTTCCTCAGCGGTCAGCTCGTCGTAGAGCAGGGTGGCGTGGGCGATCACTCCCAGGCGGCGGCGGGCGGCGGCGGCGGGTTCTTCTCCGGCGGGACCGTGAAAGCGCACGGTACCCGCGGTGGGACGGGAGAGCAGCGCGGCCATGCGAATCAGCGTGGTTTTTCCGGAGCCATTGGGCCCCAGCAGGGCGACGAACTCTCCGGGCTGGATCGCGAGAGTGGTGGGACGCAGCGCGCGGACCGCGCCGTAGCGCTTTTCGGCATTGGAGAATGTGACCCCCAGGCCGGCAGTCAGACCGGGGGCCGAAAGCGCTCCAACATTTTCAGGCAGCGGGTCCACTGCTTTCGAGCCTCTCCACTCTTCGAGCGCGCAGCCGGCACGGGGGCAGGCAGGAATGCCTGTCCAACTACTCGCGGACGAGCTCGCGGAGAACGGTCTGCAGCCGGGCGCGCTCGCGGGCGTAGTCCTCTTCCGTGATGGTGCCCGCCTGGTGGCGCAATTCCAGGCGGAAGAGCGCGTTCTTCAATTCTTCCAGATTGAGGTGAGCCTGGCGCTCGGCGCTTTCGAGGATGGCATCGGCAGCGGCCGGGAGCGGCGCGGCCGGGACCGGGGCGGCCGCGGCGGGGAGCGCCGCGGCGGCGGCCATCCGTTTTCTGGCCCGGCCGGAGAGCGGTGTATCCGAAATCTCGGCCGCGACGGCCGAATGCGCCGCGGCGGGGACGGCCGCGGGCTGACGCATCAGATACAGAAACCCGAGGATGAAAAAGACGCCCATGCCTCCCAGCACAATCCACTGAAAACTGGCCAGGCGGGGAGACATGACTTGCAGGTTTTCCGCGGCGGCGGCGGCGTCTCTACCGCCCGGATTGGTTCCCGCATCGGCGGGCTGGCCCTGCTCCTGGGGCATGGGTGCAGTGCCCGAGAGAGAAATGGAGAGAGGAGTTCCCGCGGCGACGCCGGAACGGGTGAGCACGGTGAAACCCTGCTCGGTGCCTCCGGGGGCGAAACCCTCGGCGCTGATTTGCATGCCCACAGGCGCGGCGACCATAACGCGCTCCGCGGGCATAACCGTGGCCGCGCGCACGGTGGCGTTATCGCCGGAGTAGGGCAGATCGTAAGAGATGCGGATATTGGTGTCGCCGGGCTTCAGCGGGAAATCCACGGAGTAGCGATTCTTGCCGATGCTGGAGGTTCCCTGCGGCAGCGGCATGCCTCCGGGAGGCGTGGCCGTGACCTGGCCCAGTTTGGCGCCATCGGGGATTTCGAAGGCGAATGCGCCCTTGGGGCTGTTGTAGGTGGCAGGGGGCTGTGAGGAATTCTGGAGCATGAATTCTTCGCCCACCATCAGACGCGTGCCATTGGGCTGGAAGATGATGGCGCGCGAGCCGAGGCGGACGGCGGAGGAGGGGGCATTGGCCTCGAATACCTGGAGGTCTGCGGTGGGGCGGCCGGGCGGAGACATTTGAAAATAACTGGCGCCTTCGTAGGTGGTGCGGACCAACATGGGGCCGGTGCCGATTTCGGGGCGATTGAAGCGGAAGCCGCCCTCGGCGTCGGTCTGCACGGAGGTGAGTTGTTCCATGCCGTTGACCAGGGAGATGAGCACCACCTCGGCGCGGGGAACGGGCTTTCCGGTGGTGCCGTTGCGAACGTGGCCCTGAATGGTGCCGGCGGCGGCAGGCAGGGCGAGGGCAACGAGCAGAGCGGCGCAGGCGAAGATTGCGGAGAACGGATGAAAAGCAGGTCCCTGACCCGCAGGAGCGGGTTCGGGATGACAGGATCGCGAGGCCGGGAGCGGGACGGAAAGGCTCATGCGCCTTTCACCTCGCCGCCGGAAGTGGCCGAGCCCGGGCGGGGGCGCGGGCGGAGGGAACCGGCACCGGTGAGCGCGTCCATCTCCGCGAGCACGCTGGCGGCTTCTGCCTCGAGCGATTGGCGCACCTGCTCGTAATCTCCCTCGGAAAATTTGCCGGAGCGAAACTCGAATCGCAAATCGCGAAGATTGTCGAAAATGGCGTCGCGACGCTCCATCAACTGGTCCAGGCGGGTGCGAAAGGGGGCGGAATCCCCGGGTTCCTGGCGAACGAAGAAGATGAAGAGGGCCACCGCGGCGGCCAGCAGGAGACAGGCGAGAGCGATGATGTTTTCGTCAGCCATTTGCGTGTCGAAACCTAACCCCAGGGGCTGAAGCCGTGCCGCCCAGGATTACAGGCTGAAAGCCTGTGCTACTACTCCTCCCGGTCCGTTTCCTCGCGGATGCGCGCGAGCACGTCTGGAGGCGGCGCGGACCCGGAGGGGAGCGCGGGCGCGGGCTGATGCCAGCGCGAGAGCAGCGCGCGGATGACCCAGAGGCCGCCGCCCACCACCGCAAAGGGCATGATCCAGGCCAGCCAGTTAAACCCTTTGGCGGGCGGCTCCGCAATCACCTCCGCACCGAAATCCTGAACGAAGGCCTGGAGGATCAGGTCGTCGCTCTTTCCGGAGGCCACTTCCGCATCCAGTTTCTTGAGCATGGCGGTGGACATGGTGCAGCCCACGTGGTTGCACTCGACCAGGATCTGCTTGCAGCCGCACATGCAGAACATGCGGTGGCCGATGGCCTTGGCGCGGTCCGTCTTTTGCGCCTGGGCCGGGGTGAGGGCCACGAGGGCCAGCACAAAGGCCAGGATGGGACCGAGCGCCGGATGGCGCCGAGATGCTGGAAGCCGGGGTAGAGACAGACAAGAATGTCTGTCCCACGAATTAGTGCTGCGCGCCATAGGGAGAAACCGGTGCGGGACTAGTGGCCGGGGCCGGCCCGCCTTCTGCATACTGGCGGGCGGCAGAGAGCACGATGGCCACGCGCTGGTTGGGAAGAATGGAGAGCCCGGTGCCCAGGATGAGCACAAACCCGCCAATCCAGATCCATTTCACCAGCGGGTTCAGATACGCGTGAACGATGGGAGCGCCGGAATCGGGATCGCGCCCGGCATAGACGACGTACAAATCTTCGCGGGCGGTGGAGTAGATGCTGACCATGGTTCCCGTCTCGTTGTTGGCGGTGTTGAACTGGCGGCGCTCGGGATAGAGCATGAGCAGCGACTTGCCGTTGCGGGTGACCTCGATGGTGGCGCGCTCCGCGGTGTAATTTGGTCCCTGGCGAGTCTCGAATTCCTGGCACAGCAGGGTGTAGGGCCCGATGGAGAACTGCTCGCCGGGATGGATGGCTTGCTGCACGTCTTTATTGAAGGCGGAGCCGGCCAGACCGACAAAGATGAGCACGATGCCGAAGTGAATCACGTAGCCGCCGTATCGCCGGGTATTGCGCAGGGAAAGCTCGCTGACGGCGGAAAGCCAGTTCATGCCGGTGCGCGCGCGGATGACTTTTGCGCCGCGGAAGAATTCACCGCCGATGGTGAGAGTGACAAAGACGCAGAGCGCCAGGCAGATGAGGGCGTAGAAGTGGCGGAAGCCGCCGGCAAAGGCGGCCGCGCCGGCCAGAGCGCCACCCACCAGGGGCCAGCCGAAGTTGCGAATCAGGCTGTCCGCGGAGGTCTTGCGCCAGGCGAGCAGCGGGCCGACGCCGGTGAGGAACAAAAGGAACAGACCGATGGGAATGTTCACCTTGTTGAAGAAGGGCGGGCCCACGCTGATTTTATTGCCGGTGAAGGCTTCGGAGATGACCGGGAAGAGCGTGCCCCAGAGAACCGCGAAGCAGGCGGCCAGCAGGATGAGGTTGTTGAACAGGAAGCTGGACTCGCGCGAGACCATGGAATCGAGCTGGTTGTCGCTCTTCAGGTAATCGCGGTTCTTGAAATAGGCGAGCAGGCAGACGGCCAGAATCAGGACCAGAAAGCCGGCAAACCACTGGCCGATGGAAGACTGGGCGAAGGCGTGAACGGAACTGACCACGCCGCTGCGGGTGAGGAAGGTGCCCAGGATGCAGAGCAGAAAAGTGATGAACACCAGCCAGATGTTCCAGACCTTCATCATGCCGCGCTTCTCCTGCATCATGACGGAATGGAGGAAGGCGGTGCCGGTGAGCCAGGGCATGAGCGAGGCGTTTTCGACCGGGTCCCAGGCCCAGTAGCCTCCCCAGCCAAGCACGGCGTAGGCCCAGTGGGCGCCCAGCAAAATCCCCACGCTCTGGAATCCCCAGGCGACCATGGTCCAGCGGCGGGTGAGGTGAATCCACTTTTCACCGGGGTAGCGCCCCAGCAACGCGGCCAGCGCAAAGGCAAAGGGGATGGTGAAGCCGGTGTAGCCGAGATAGAGGTTGGGAGGATGCGCGGCCATCTCCGGATACTGGAGCAAGGGATTCAGGCCGTTGCCGTCGGCGCGGGCGAGAATCATGGGCGCGCCGGAGGGACCCACGGCTCCAAGGAGGGAGAACGGGCTGGCCACGAAGCAGTTCAAAGTGAGGAAGAAAATCTGAACCGAGGCCAGGATCACTCCCACCCAGGGCATCAACTCGGGATGCTTGCCGCGGTTGGTGAACAGGACGAAGAACGTATAAATGGAGAGCAGGAAGCTCCAGAACAGCAGCGACCCCTGCTGGCCGGACCACAGCGCGGGGAGTTTGTAGAAGGACGGGAGATCGCGGCTGGAATGCTCGGCCACGTAGGCCAGGGCGAAATTATTGGTGTAAAAGAGATAGACCAGGCTGGCGGTGCCGAGCACCACCAGAACGCACACGGCCATGCCGGCGTTGCGAGCGCTCTTCAGAAGCAGCGGATTGCGTGTGCGAATCCCGGCCAAGCCGGCAAGGATGGCGTAGCCGGCGCAGGCAAACGCGAGCAGCAGGGCGAACGATCCAAACAGGTCCACGCGGTCAGCCCCCCCTTCCCAACCGCACAGGCGGCCCTTCGCTGCGCTCAGGGTCCATGAAAAGCCTGTGCTCGCTACGACTCAAGTCTTGCCGTTTCCACCGGTGGCCGGCGCCTGGGCGGTTCCCGTGCCACTGCCGGGGGTGCTGCCCGGCGTTCCGCCCGGAGCGGCTTCATACTTGGACGCGCACTTGGCTTGCACCTGCTCGGCGACGAAGCTGCCATCCGGGGTGCGGTGTCCCTCGACCAGGGCCTGAGCGCCATCGTTGAAGGTATCGGGCAAGGGATCCCGGCCCACGTAACTGACCTTCAGCCCGCGGCCCTGCTCTTCGAGGACGAAATCCACGCGGCCGGCCATGTGCTGAATGGTCCCATTGCGCACGTTGCCGCTGACGCGCATGCGCTGGTGCAGGGCTGTGCCTTTGAGTCCGTCCAATTCCGAGATGGTGTGATAGTAGGTCTTGCTCTCGGAAACGCCGCTGTAGGCCAGATAGCCCAGGGTACCCACGATCAGCGCCGCCCCAACCACAAATTTTGTCTGCATCATACGGGGCCTCCGCCATTTAGCCCGTGCTTGCCGAGTGTACCACAGCGCAAAGCACGTCCGCGAAAGCCAGGGTGGCAGAAGGGGCCGTGCGCCGCTGTGACTCCGGTCACAAAGCTTTACATTCTCCGCAAGGGACGGTACGGCTGAACTATGGGTTCAACCGGGAGACAGGCAAGAATGCCTGTCCCACGGGGCCGGGGTCTCAACGCGAAGAAAGTTCTTCGGTGCCCTGGCTGGGCGGGCCTTCCACGGCTGGGGGTTGCGGAAGGTCTCCGCCGCCAAGCTTGCGGCTCAGGCACCACTTCAATTCCGGGGACAGTTCGGTGACTTCCATGCCCGGAACGACCAGAAATTTGCAGGCCAGCATGGGGCGGGCTTCGTCGTCGTCGGGGAGCTTGCAGGTGACCTTGCAATACTGGCATTCCTGATTCCAGCAGAAGCGGCCGTAGGGGATGGTTTCCGGGCTGATGTACTGAAAGGCGCGCAGGAGGCTGTTCTTCTCCGGCACCTCGAGGCGGTGGCCGAGAACGGTGATGGGAACCAAGCGTTCAAAAGGACGGAAAATGTCGGCCATCGGCGCTTGCCTCTCGCGAACCCTTGGCAGGGTGGCGACCACAGTAGCCCGGGAGAGAAATGGCGGCAACTGGTCAGACTGACAGGGTTCCAATGCGTCACTCCCCGCGGCGCTGCGGTCCGGGTGCAACCGGGCAAGAAAGAGAAAAAGAACTAACGCAGAGGGCACAGAGAGGAGCGGAGGATGGCGGCATGCACAGTGGGACAGACTGAAAGTCCGTCCCCCAGGGCTATTTTGCGTTCAAGTCGGCGCGGAAGTCTGAGACGACGGTGAGGGACTGGCCGACATCGAGCCGCGTCTTGTCCAGGAGGACGCGCTTGCCGTCTGCGGAGACACTGTAAAAGACGTTGGGCGCGGACCAGGTGGTCACCAGAGTCTGCGGGGTTCCGAATTGCAAGGAATCGCCGGTGGACTTCACGGGAACCGCCCAGAGATTGAAAGTGGAATCGAGATAGTAGAGTTCCCTGCCGTCGGCGCTCCATTTGGGATCGGTGCCGCTTTTGGAGGAGACCTGCCACCGGCCCTGCGCGCCTTCAAATCCCACGACGTACACCTGAAAGCCGCCAGACTCCACGGAGGTGTAGGCGAGCCAGCGGGCGTCGGGTGAAAGTTGCGCCTGCATGGCGCCCTTCTGAACGAGCCGAGCGTTGCGCTCTCCCTGGAGCGAGAGTGCCCAGATGGTGCTGTCGTAACCACTGCCGGTCTGAAACAGGATGTTTTTTCCATCCCGCGTCCACTGATCCGCGTAGGTCTGGTCGCCGGTATCGGCGAGCGCTTCTTCGACGCCACTTCCGTCGGAAGGCTTGCGGAACAGCTTTACGTGGCCATCGCGGTTGGAGACATAGGCGATCCATTTGCCGTCGGGAGACCAGACCGGGGTGGTGTTGGCGACGGGCCCGAAGGTGAGCCGGGTGCGGACGCCACGCGCGAGGTCGAGGGCCCAGATGTCCGCGATGCCGGCATCAATCTCCAGGGCGACGCGATCTCCCTGGGGAGAAAGCGCGGCGACGCCGAGATTGGGCACCGCTTCGGCGGCGACGGCAATCTGGCGGCCGGTGCGATCGACCCAAACCAGCTGCAAATCGTTACTGCCGCCGGTGGCGTACACGAGGATTCCGTCGGCGGAGGCGGACGCGGCCACGTGCCAGGTGGTCGCGTCGTTCATTACACCCTTGGCGACGATGCGGGATTCGCCGCTGAGCGTGCCACTGGAAGGATCGAAGGACTGGGCGAGCAGCTCACTGCCGCGCGCGTACAGCAGATAACCGGCGGCATAGACGCCGTTGGACTGCGCGTGGAGGAGGAGGCGGTTCTCGTGTCCATCCACGGACGCGTAGTAGATGGCATTGTTCGCGGATTTGGAGGCGTCGTGATTCATGGCCAGATAGAGGAAGTGGCGGCCGTCCGGAAGAATGCAGGGCCAGCGATAGGAAGTGTAGTGGGTCGTGTCCAGGGGGATGAGCAGGGCGGACTCTCCGCCCGCGACAGTGATGCGGGAGAGCGGAGCGATGGCATCGGAGGAGTAGACGATGACGCCGCCGGCACCCCAGGCGCCGCCGCGGCCGAGCGGAGCATCGGCGAGGCTCTGCGGAGAGCCGCCCGCCAGATCGACAATCTTCAATTTGCCGGAAGCGAAGAAGCCCACGGAGCGGCTGTCGGGCGACCAGAACGGGAAGGTAGCTCCCACGGTTTCAGGAATGGAATGGGCTTCGGTGGAATTCCATGCGCGAATCCACAGCAGAGCATTGCCGTCATGGCCGGTGGCGGTGAAGGCCATGGAAGAACCATCGGGAGAGAGGACGGGCGGCCCGGCGGCGTCTCCGGCGAGATTCAAGGTGGTGGAGGGCGGAGGGTTGAGCGCGGTGCGCAACACACGCTGGGGAGTCCGGCGATGAAAGAGCGTCCCCGCTGCAGCGGCGAGCACGGCAACGGCGAGCAGCGCGCCGGCCCAAATCAGCCGCTCGCGGCGGAGCGAAGGCGCGGACGCAACGGGCGGGGCGACGGGGCCGGCGACGGAGCCGCCGGAGGCGATCCACTGGAGTTCAAGTTTGACGTCCAGCGCGGTTTGAAAGCGCTCCTCGGGATTTTTCTGGAGGCAGAGGGAAATGACGTGCTCGAGCGCGGGAGGAGTTTCCGGCTGGAGCGCGCGGACCGGGTCCGGATCCTTCTCCAAAATGGAGGAGGCCAGAGAGATCTGGCTCTTGCCCAGAAAGGGCCGGACGCCAGTGGTCATTTCGTACAGCACGGCACCGAAGGCGAAAATGTCGGAGCGCGCGTCCGCTTCCCTGCCCTCGATCTGCTCCGGTGACATGTACTGGATGGTGCCGACGATGCTGCCGGCGGTGGTGAGCGGGCTCAAGGGACTCGGGCCGCTCATGGTGGGGGCAGCGGTGAAAGACGGCGCGGAGGAAGAAGTGGGAGACGGGGCCGGAGAGCCCAGGGGCTTGGCCAGGCCAAAATCCATCAGCTTGGCTCCGCCTTTGGTGAGCATGATGTTTCCGGGTTTCAGGTCGCGGTGAATGATGCCCTGGCGATGGGCCACGGCGAGCGCGTCTGCGATGGCGATGGCGATTTTCAGGGCTTCATTCACGGGGACGGGGCCGCGGGTGAGGCGCGCGGCCAAGGTCTCGCCTTCCAGAAATTCCATGACCAGGAAGTCCACGCCGTTCTGCGAGCCAATGTCGTAGAGATGGCAGATGGAGGGATGGTTGAGGGCGGAGATGGAACGCGCCTCGCGCTCCAGGCGCTGCTTGAGCTCCGGGGAGGCGGAAAGATGCCCGGCGAGGATTTTTACGGCCACCTGGCGGTCGAGGCGGGTGTCCAGAGCGGAATACACTTCGCCCATGCCGCCCGCGCCGAGCGGGGAGCGGATTTCATAGGGGCCCAGTTTTGTGCCGGGAGTGAGAGGCATGCGAAGGGGGATTATAGCGCACGATTGCGGCGAGATATCGCGGAAGAAAACTGGAGAGCCGCCGGGGTGAGGCAAAAAGGGAAAGAGCGCGAGGAATCAGAGAAGGATCAACGCAGAGGAACGGAGGGCGCAGAGAGGAAGAGACGAGGAGGAGAAAAGCAGATTCCCTCACCGAAACGGGGGCAGCGAGGCAAGGAATCAAAGAAGGATTGACACGGAGAGCACGGAGAGGAGAAGACGAGAAAAGAGGAGGAAAACGAGAAGGAGAAGAGCAGGCGAGAAACGGACGCGGAAAAGGCCAGGAGGAGAAAAGCAAGCGCCTGGCAGGGGCAGAAAATGGCCGGGGACGCGATGACGGCTAGCTTGCGGCTGGATCGAAGAACTGGCCCATGCGGCGGAATTTCTGGTAGCGGCGCTCGAGGAGATCGGCGACGGGCAGAGGGGTGAGTTCTTCGAGGGCGGCGGCGATGGCATCTCCCACGGATTGCACGGTGGCTTCGGCATCGAGGTGCGCGCCGCCTTCGGGCTCGGGGATGATGGTGTCAATCAAACCGAGGGCCAGCAGGTCCGGGGGAGTGATGCGCAGGGCGCCGGCGGCCAGCTCCGCTTTGGTGGCATCGCGCCACATGATGGAGGCGCAGCCTTCGGGGGAAATCACCGAATAAATGGAATTTTCGAGCATGAGCACGCGATCGCCCACGGCGATGGCCAGCGCGCCGCCGGAGCCGCCTTCGCCGGTGACGGTGACGACGATGGGCACGGGCAGGCGCATCATCTCGCGGAGATTGCGGGCGATGGCCTCGGCCTGGCCGCGCTCTTCGGCATCAATTCCGGGATAGGCGCCGGGGGTGTCTATGAGGGTGAGAATGGGCCGGCGGAATTTTGCGGCGAGCTGCATCAGGCGCAGGGCCTTGCGGTAGCCTTCGGGCTTGGCCTGGCCGAAATTGCGCGCCAGGCGCTGGGTGGTGTCGCGGCCCTTCTGCTGTCCCAGGAGCATCACCGGGCGCCCGCGGAACCAGCCGAATCCGCCAATCATGGCGGGATCGTCTCCGTAGGCGCGGTCGCCGGCGAGCTCGCTGAAATTGGTAAGCAGCAGGCGGGCGTAATCGAGCGTGTAGGGGCGCTCGGGATGGCGGGCGAGATGGGTGCGCTGCCAGGGGGTGATGTTGGTGTAGAAATCGCGTTTGAGCGCGGCCAGATCGTCGCGCAGGCGATCCACATCGCCCGGGGAGAGACCGTTGCCAGCCAGCCGGCGGAGCTCCTCGACGTCCTTTTCGAGATTGTCGAGGGCGCGCTTTTTCTGATGGATGTCCATGAGGGGACGGAAGAGAGGAGTTTAACACGGAGAGCGGGGAGGGGAGTTTCTGGCAAAGGCGCAAAGGGGCGAAGGACGCAAAGGAGAGCGGGGATCGGGCGGGGAGGGAGAGGGAGATACACCCGATCCCGGAACGAGCAGGTCCCTTGCCCGCTGCGGCTGGCTTGGGAGGACGGGGCGCGAAGGGCGGTGGGTGGCGTGCGCGGGGCGGGGAGCAACGGAGACAGGCAAGAATGCCTGTCCCACAGAGACTCAGGCTACGCGGGAGCCACGGGGATAGGAGGGCGCCTGGGCGGCGAGACTCGCGCCGGAAGCTTCGGCGGGCTCACCGCTGGGGATGTTCCCTGCCCCGGACAATTCGACAGCGGCTTCGCCCAGCAGGTGGCGCACGCGGGCGAGCAAATCTTCATCGGCGCGCACGCGGTAGGCGGTGTGCTGTGTGCCCACGGTGCCGTCTGCGGTGGCGACCACAAAACAGACGCGGCAGGTGCCCGGGCGCGAGGCGAAAAGCTGCTTCAGCAGGTTCAGCGATTCTTCGTCAATGGTTTCGGTATCCACGTGCAGGCGCAGCAGGGCGCTGCCGGCGGCGCCGGTTTCGCCTTCGAGGGAGCGGGCGTCGGTGAGGATCACGCGGGTGCCCACGTCTTCGACGCTGATTCTTCCCTTCACCACCAGGGTGGCTCCGGTGCGCAGCAGCCGCTCGTAACGGGCAAAGCTTTCGGGAAAGGCCAGGACCTCTGCGGCGCCGGTCATATCTTGCAGGGTGAGGATGGCCCAGCGAGCCCCCTTCTTTGAGCGCATGGGGCGCAGGGCGGCGACGATGCCGGCCACCGTGACGTCCGCGCCGTCACCGGCCTGGGCGCGCTCTTCGAGCGTGCCCAGCGGGCAGACGGAGAGTTCCTCGAGGCGGGCGCGAAAACGCTCCAGGGGATGCCCGGAGACGTAGAAGCCGAGCATTTCGTATTCGCGGGCGAGGCGCTCGTGCTCGGGCCACTCTTCCACATCGGGCAGGAGATCGGCGGGCGGCTCCGCGGCCTGGGACGTACCGCCGCCGAAGAGGCCATGCTGGCCCACGGAGCGGGCGCGGCCCATGCGCTGGGCCTCTTCCATGGCGCGGTCAATCATGGCCATGAGCTGGGCGCGGCGCGCGCCGAGAGAGTCCATGGCGCCGGCGCGAATCAGGCTCTCCACCATGCGGCGGTTGAGCAGGCGCAGGTCCACGGCCTCGCAAAACTGGGCGAGCGAACGGAAGCCGGTGGTGGCCTGGCGGGCCTCCAAGATTCCGCGCACGGCGTTTTCGCCGACGTTGCGGATGGCGCGCAGGCCGAAGCGGATAGCCTCGCCGGCCGGAGTGAAATCCATGTCGCTGGAATTGACGTCCGGGGGCAGGACGGTGATGCCGGCGGCGCGGGCCTCTCCGATGTACTTCACCATCTTGTCGCTGTTGCCGGTTTCGGAGGTGAGCAAGGCGCAGAAAAATTCCACGGGATAGTGGGCCTTGAGCCAGGCGATCTGATAGGCCAGCAGGGCGTAGGCGCAGGCGTGGGATTTGTTGAAGCCGTAGCCGGCGAATTCCTCCATGAGGTCGAAAATGCGCTCGGCCTTCTTCTCCGGAATCTTGCGGGCGCGGCATCCGGTCAAAAACTTTTCGCGCTGGGCGGCCATCTCTTCTTTTTTCTTTTTGCCCATGGCGCGACGGAGCAGGTCTGCCTCGCCCAGGGAGTAGCCGGCCAAGCGGTTGGCAATCTGGATGACCTGCTCCTGGTAGAGGATCACCCCGAAGGTTTCCTGAAGGATGTCCTGCAACTCGGGCAGGTCGTAGGTGACTTTTTTCCGGCCGTGCTTGCGGGCAATGAAATCGTCAATCATTCCGCCCTGGATGGGGCCGGGGCGATAGAGGGCGTTAAGCGCGGTGAGGTCTTCCAGGCGCGAGGGCTGGTAGCGCCGCAGGATGTCGCGCATGCCGTGGGACTCAAACTGGAAGATGCCGCTGGTCTCCGCGCGGCAGAAAAGCTGGTAGGTGGCGGGATCGTCCAGGGGAAGCTCGGCGAGGTCCAGGGCGGCGCCGCGGTGCTGGGCGATCAGCTTGACGGCGTCGTCCACAATGGTGAGGGTGGTGAGGCCGAGAAAATCCATCTTCAGCAGGCCCAGTTTTTCGAGCGCGTTCATATCGTACTGGGTGGTGATTTCTTCACGATTCGATTTGTAGAGAGGAACGAGCTCGACGAGGGGCTGGGGGGAGATGACCACACCGGCGGCGTGGGTGGAAGCGTGGCGGGCGAATCCCTCCAGGCGGCGGGCCACGTCCATCAGCTCGACGAAGCGCTCGTCCTTTTCGACCGCGGCGCGCAGCTGAGCGGACTCCGCCCAGGCCTTTTCCAGCTTGATGTTCAGCTCCTGGGGGATTTGCTTGGCCAGGCGGTCCACATCCCCGAAGGGCAGGTCCAGGGCGCGGCCGGAATCCTTGATGGCGGCTTTCGCCGCCAGAGTGCCGAAGGTGATGATCTGGGCCACGTTTTCGCGGCCATAGGTCTGGGTGACGTAATCAATCACTTCGCCGCGGCGGCGCATGCAGAAATCAATGTCAATGTCGGGCAGGGAGACGCGCTCGGGATTGAGGAAGCGCTCGAAGAGCAGGTCGTACTGCAGCGGATCCACATCCGTGATGCCCAGGGAATAGCTGACCAGGCTGCCGGCCGCGGAGCCGCGCCCGGGACCCACCGGCACACCCTGGGCGCGGGCATAGCGGATGAAATCCCAGACGATGAGGAAGTAGCCGGCAAAGCGCATCTTCTTGATGACTTCAAGCTCATAGGCCAGGCGCTGTTCGTATTCCGCCAGGGAGTGGCGCAAACGGCCGGCGGAGGCCAGGCGCTCGATGCGCGGGGCGCGGCCGGCAAATCCTTCTTTCACCACGCGCTCGAAAAAGCTCTCCGGGGTGTAGCCCGCGGGCACCTGGAACTCGGGAAAGGGATTGTTCACCGGCTCGATGCGCACCTTGCAGCGCGCGGCAATTTCCGCGGTGCGGGAGAGCGCGTCGGGGAGCTCGCGGAAGACCTGGGCCATTTCTTCGGCGGTCTTGAAGTAAAACTGGTCGGTGGCGAAGCGCATGCGGTGCGGGTCGCTCATGGTCTTGCCGGTCTGGATGCAGAGCAGGACTTCCTGGGCGCGGCTGTCTTCACGGGAAAGATAATGGGCGTCGTTGGTGGCCACCAGGGGAATGCCGGATTCGCGAGAGAGGCGGACCATCCCGCGATTCACCTTTTTCTCGATTTCCAGGCCCTGGTCCTGGACTTCGAGGAAGAAATTTCCTTTGCCGAAGATGTCGCGGAGGCGGCCGGCGGCTTCGCGCGCCTCGGTTTCCTTATCCTCGGCAAGCGCCTCAGAGACTTCTCCGCGCAGGCAGGCGGAAAGGGCGATCAAACCCTCGGAGTGTTTGGCCAGCAGATCGTGGTCCACGCGCGGCTTGTAGTAGAAACCGTCGAGGAAACCGGTGGAGACCAGCTTCATCAGATTGCGGTAGCCCTGCTGGGTTTCGGCGAGGAGCACCAGATGATTGGCGCGGCCGGAGCCGCCGGCGTCGGGATCGGTGGTTTTGTCTTTGTGGCTGCCGCGGGCCACGTACATTTCACAGCCGAGGATGGGCTTGACGCCGCGGGTGGTGGCCTCTTGATAGAACTTGGCGGCGGCGAAGAGATTGCCGTGGTCGGTGACGGCCACGGCGGGCATGCCGCGCCGCGCCGCTTCACTCACCAGGTCGGGAATGCGGCAGGCGCCGTCGAGAAGGCTGTAGTCCGTGTGCAGGTGCAGATGGACGAAGGATGGAGTTTCCATCTCAGAGGGCATTGTAGTCTTCCGTCAGCGGATTTGCATCCGCGCCGCGCAGAAGGAGACAGGCACGAAAGCCTGTCCCACATGAGAAAGGCAGGAATGCCTGTTCCACAGGCGCGTCACCGTTTCCGCTTGGGCTTCGGTTTGGCCGGCTTCTTCCCTGCACTTTTCGCGGGGCGCAAAGGCTTGGCCGGGTGTGCTGCCTTTCCCGCGGCGGGGTTGGCCGGCGCGGGCATTTTCGGCTCCGGGGGCTTTCCGGGAACGGCGGCCGCGGGCGCGATTTTTTTCTGGCCGGGGGCGGGCGGGGCGGGCTTGGGCGCTTCTTTGCCTTTTTTCTCCGGCTTCAATTTTTTCTTGGGCTCGGGCTTGATGCCGGCGAGATTGCGGAGGATGCGCTCGGTATCCTCCACTTTGCGGACGCGGCCTTTGAGCTGGAGGGTAAAGAATTTTTCCAGGACCTCATCGAACTTGGGGCCGCGGGCCACGCCCAGGGCCTCGAGCTGGGCGACGGGCAGCGAACCGCGCATGGGCTTCCACTTGGAGAGGTAGGCATTGATGCGCGAGAGGACCATGGACTGCCGGGTGTAGGTGAGGAGAAAGGCGATGGTTTCGGTGGGGAGTTTTTCCAGGAGGTCGAAGGCCAAGCGGGGATCCTTGAGCTTTGCGCTGCCCACCAGTTTGACGGCGGCGTCGGCCTGCTCTTCGAGCGCGGCCACGGCCTGGACTTCCGCGGCGCGCAGGCCCAGTTGCTTCAGGGCGTTGCTGCGTTCGACGCGGCTAAAGCGGCCGAAGGTGTAGTAGAGCGTGGCCGCAGCCAGGCGGGCGCGGCGGTTGACGGCAAACAATTCGTCGCGGGCCTTCACCAGGGCCTCGAGGCTCTTGTAATCCGGCTGGCGGGAACCGAACTTGGGATGGACCACCTCGAGCAGCTCATGCTCCTGCCAGGATTTGAGCACCGCGGAGGCATTGTCTTCCCGGCCGACCTGGCGCACCTCGTCGGTGATGTCCGCAGCGGGAATATTCAGGTGGTGCTTGCGCTCGATGGCCAGGTCGAACCATCCGGAGGTGCGCTCTTCGAGCGCGTAGCCCAGCCGGGCGGCAAAGCGCAGGGCGCGGAGCAGGCGCACCGGCTGGTTGGTGAAACCGTGCATGGAGAGAATGCGGATTTCGCGGCGCTCCAGATCGGCCAGACCGTTGGTGGGATCGAGCAGCAGGCCGCGGGACGCCGGGTTCAAAGAGAGGGCGATGGCGTTGATGGAGAAGTCGCGGCGGCGCAGGTCGTCCAGGATGGTGGCGAAGCGGAGCTGGGGCTTGGCGCCGGGATGTTCATAGACTTCGTCGCGGGCGGCGGAGAGGGAGCCGTCCACGTCGCCATGGAAAACCAGCTCGACGTAGCGGCGGTCTTCATCTTCCTCGAGGATGCGAGCGCCGCCCTTTTCCAGCTCGCGGGCGATGCGCAAGGGATTGCCCTCGACGACAAAGTCCAGATCGCGGATGCCCATGCCGCTCACCAGATCGCGCACGGCGCCGCCGGTGAGATAAACATTGGCTTCGTGACTCTGTGCCAGCTCGACCACGCGCACCACCACGGCACGCTGCTCCGCGGTGAGCCGGCTTTCCAGCAGATACATATAGTCCGGCATGACCCCTCCCCTTCCCCCTGCCTGGCAGTCGCGGCCGCGAGGTGCGGCCGGCCTGGGTCCCTTGGTTGCCCGATGCTCCCGGCGAAGTACAACCGCCGGTGCTTTCGCTTGCGCCGCGGCCGCCGTGCTTCAAGCCCGCGGATGATGCGTCCGATAAATTTGCCGCAGCCGCTCCAGGGTAACGTGCGTATAAATCTGGGTGGTGGAAATATCCGCGTGGCCGAGCATGACCTGCACCGCGCGCAGATCCGCGCCGCGCTCCAGCAGGTGAGTGGCAAAACTGTGGCGCAGTTTGTGCGGGCTGAGCCGCGAGGGAAGCCCGGCGCGGCGACCATAGGCTTTGAGCACCTTCCAGAAGCCGATGCGGGACATCCTGGCGCCGTGGTGATTGAGAAAGACAAAGGGAGAAGGGCGGCCGCGCAGCAGAGCGCCGCGCGCATCCTGGAGATAGCGCCGCAGGGCCTCGATGGCCTTGCGGCCCAGGGGAACCAGGCGTTCCTTGTTGCCCTTGCCCACACAGCGCACGCAGCCCATGGAAAGGTCCAGCTCCGCCAGGCGCAATCCGACCAGTTCGGAGACGCGCAATCCGGTGCTGTAGAGCACCTCCAGCATGGCGGCATCGCGGTTGCCGAGGGGCTTGGCGGGATCGGGCTGAGCGAGCAGCTTTTCCACCTGCTCCAGGGAAAGAAAAATCGGCAGGCTCCGCCACACCCGGGGCGATTCGAGATTGAGCGTGGGGTCTTCCCCCAGCAAATCCTCGGAAACCGCAAAGCGGAAAAAGAGGCGCAGGGTGACGAGGTGACGGGAAACGGAGCGGCTGCTGAGTTTCTGGCGGTAGAGCGAGGTGAGGAATTCGATCACCGCGTCGCGGTCCACTTGCGCCAGAGTGAGCCTGCGGAGAGCGCAGAAGGCGGCAAACTTGCGCAGGTCGAGTCCGTAGGCGGCCAGGGTGTTTGCGGAGAGGCCGCGCTCGATTTGCAAGTGGCGCAGGAAGCGCTCGACAGCGGGCTCCAGCCCGCCCGTGGGGCGCTGTGCGCGGCGAAGGTTGCGTTCGACGGCCATGCATCAGGCTCCCGAAAGGGCGCGCGGCCCGGAACGCCGCGCCACTCCCCAAACTTCTTCGACTTCCGGACAGTGCATCAGCCAGGTGATGCCGACATAGGCGACGGTAGCCAGGGCCAAGATGCCGCCGAACAGGCCGAGGCGCGGCAGGAAGCGCGCTTGCCGTTCGAAATGAAAGACGCGCAGCAAGACCCAGCACAGCGCGCCCATCAACGCGGAAGAGAACGCGATTTTCAGCAGCGATTGCAGGAGGGCGAAGGTGCCCAACCGCCCGAAACGCTGGCGGAACACGATGAACAGCATCAGGAAGTTGAAATAGGCGGCGATGGAGGTGGCGAGGGCGGGGCCGCCATTTTGAAACGTCTGGAAGAGGGATTTCAGGAAGAAGGCATTCAAGGCAAAGTTGACCACCAAGGCGTAGGCGGCAACGACCACGGGAGTGCGCGTGTCCTGGGTGGAGTAGAAACCGGGGACGATGAGCTTGATGGCGGCAAAGGCGGGCAAGCCCAGCGCGTAATAGAAGAGGGCGCGGGCGGTGAGATCTGTGGACGCGGCGCGGAACTGCCCGTGTTCAAAGAGCACGCGGATGATGGGCACGCGGAGCACGACCAGGCCGACGGCGGCGGGAACGGTAATGTAGGAGACGATGCGGAGGGAGAAGACGAAGGTCTTCTTCATGGCCTCGAAATCGTGGGCCGCGGCCTGGTGAGACATCATCGGCAGGATGGCGGTGGCCACGGCGATGGCGTATCCGCCCAGGACCAGCTCCATGACGCGGTCGGCCACGTAGAGCGCGGTGATGCTGCCCGCGGGCATTTTCGCCGCGGTGGCAAAAACCGTGTCCACAAAGAAATTAATCTGGTAGATGCCGATGCCGAAGAATCCGGGAACCATGAGCCGCCCCACGGCGCGAATTCCCGGATGGCGCAGGGAGAATCCCAGGTTGAAGTTCATGCCGTGCTGGACCAGGGCGGGAATTTGCATCAGCAATTGCAGGGTTCCCCCCACCAGCACGCCGAATCCCAGGGAGCGCGCGGGATCGCCGATGGCGCGCCAGACCAGTCCGGTGGAAAAGGTGATGATGGAAACGTTCAGCAGAATCGGGGTGGAAGCGGGCAAGCCGAACACATGAAAGCAGTTCAGGATGGCCATGGAGAGCGCGGACAGGCCGATAAAGAAAATATAGGGGAACATGATGCGGTTGAGGGCCACCGCCTGGTCCCATTTTTGCGGCGCGGAACCAAAGAAGGTGAAGAAGCCAATCAGTTGCGGGGAAAAAAGCATTCCGGCCACGGCCAGGGTGGAAAGCAACAGGGCCAGGGTCCAGAACAGGCGGTTGGCGAAATCCCACACTTCTTCGCGCGGCTTATCGGCCAAATAGCTGGTGAAGACGGGGATGAAGGAAGCGGTCATGGAGCCTTCGCCGACCAGGCGGCGCAGCAAATTGGGAATGCGGTAGGCCAGCACGAAGGAATCGGCGGCGATGGAGGTGCCCAGGAGGAGGGTGACGCGCTGGTCGCGCACGTAGCCGAGTACGCGGCTGGCAACGGTGATAACAGTAATCAGGGAGGCAGATTTGAGAATCTGCTTTTTGTCAGTCAACGCAGGCCGCCCCGGCTAACCCTAACGTTTTCAACACATTATGGCTAAAAGTCTTGCAAGTGTAACAGGGATTGGGTACTTTTGCAATGCATCTGCCGAGCAGCGAATTTTGGCGCGCACAAAAGAGTCACCGGCCAGCCACAAAAAGGTCTTCGTGGAGACCTTCGACGGGCGCACGCTGCCCGGCTACGTGACGCCGGCGCACATGGACCATGCGGAGAGCCTGGAACTGCTCAGTCCGAGCGGCGAGGTGATGCAGATTGAATGGCCGCAGGTGCGCGCGGTGTATTTCGTGAACGATTTCCAGCACAAATTCCAGCCGGAACGGAAGAATTTTTTGAGCCGGCCGAAACTGGACGGGCTGTGGGTGCGCTTGAAATACCGGGACGAGGAGGAACTGGAGGGGGTGGTGGCGAATGACCTGCTGGCGCTGCTGGACCGCGGCATTCACCTGGTTCCGCCCGACCCGGCCACGAATTGCACGCGCATGTTTATTCCGCGGCAGGCGCTGGCCACGCTGACGGTGCTGGGGGTGGTGGGAGTGGCGCGGCGCACGCCGGCGCGGCGCCCGGCGGTGCCGCAGCCGACGCTGTTCAATGAATAGCGGAGGGCAGAGAGACAGGCCCTTCCCGCGTCAGGGTCTGCGACAGGAATGCTTGTGCCACGGGGGCAGGCAGGCGCGGCGGCGGGGATTTACGCTCACGCTGGACCGGTCCGAGCGTCCAATCGCGATGGGTGGACTGATTCCGCACCGTCCTTCCGGGGGGAGACCTACATGTTGCAGCTCCGGCCGATCACCGGCGGGCGCACAAATATCAGGCGCACCGGGCTCGCGACCGGGCTGGTGCTGTTTCTGCTGGCGATCGCGCCGCTGACGCTTGCGGGCCAGTCCGGCACTGCGGGAGTTCCAGACACGCCCGCGGCGAAGCAATTCTTCGCCTGGCTGGCGGCCTTCAACAGCGGGGATGCCACCACGCTGGGAAACTTCCTGAAAGCCAACTTCCCCGAGCGGGAAGACCGCCTGAATCGCCAACTGGACTTTCGCAACCGCACGGGCGGCTTCGAATTCAAGCGGGCGGAAAGCTCCTCGCCGACGAAGTTCACGGGAGTGGTTCAGGAACGCAATTCGGACCAGGTGGCGCGATTCACTCTTGAGGTAGAGGAAGCGGAGCCGCACCGCATCATAAACCTGCAACTCAACGTGATTCCGCCTGGGGAGGGCGCGCCCATCCCGCGGATGCCGGAGGCCGATCTGCTGGCGGCGCTGCGCGCGCGGCTGGGGCGGGAAGAGGCCGCGGGAACATTTTCCGGAAGCGTGCTGGTGGCGAAAGGGGGCAAGCCGGTGTTTGCCGGGGCCTATGGGCTGGCCAACCGCGAGGCCCGGGTGCCCAACACGCTGGAGACGCGGTTTCGGATCGGCTCGATGAACAAGATGTTCACGGCCATAGCCATCCTGCAACTGGTGGAGGCGGGCAAAATCGCGCTGGGGGACGCGCTGGCGAAATACCTGCCCAATTATCCCAACCAGGAACTGGCGGCGAAGGTGACCATCCAGGAGCTGCTCACCCATACCGGGGGCACCGGAGATTTCTTCGGGCCGGAGTTCGACGCCCACCGGCTGGAACTGCGGACGCTGGAGGATTACGTGAAACTTTACGGCAAGCGCGGGCCGGCGTTTGAGCCGGGCAGCCGCTGGGAGTACAGCAACTACGGATTTCTGCTGCTGGGGGTCGTGATCGAGAAAGTGAGCGGCCAGAGCTATTACGACTACGTGGAGGCCCACGTCTTCAAGCCGGCGGGAATGACTTCGACCGGTTCCCTTCCCGAAGACCAGAAGGTGCCGGAGCGCAGCATTGGCTATACGCGAGAAGGAAGCAAGGACTGGAGCCCGAACACGGATACGCTGCCGTATCGGGGCACGTCTGCGGGCGGGGGCTACTCGACGGTGGGGGACCTGGGCCGCTTTGCCGATGCCCTGCTGGGCCACAAATTATTGAACGCGGCGAACACCGCGCTGCTGACCACCGGAAAGGTGGAGACGCCGCGGGGAGACAAGTACGCGTACGGCTTTGTGGATTCCGAGGAGAACGGGATGCGCTGTTTCGGCCACGGCGGGGGCGCGCCGGGGATGAACGGGGACCTGCGGATTTGCCCGGGAAGCGGCTACGTGGTGGCGGTGCTTTCGAACCTGGACCCTCCCGCGGCGCAGAACATCTCGACGTTTGTGGTCAACCGGCTGCCGGCAAAATAGGCTCCGCGAACACAGGGGCGGCGCAAGCGCTGTCTGCTTGCACTCCGCTGCTTCATTTCAACCACAAAGTGAATTCGGGAATCACCAGATGGTTGGCACCGCGCGCGATTTGCGAATTGCCCGGTCGGCGGTAACGAGTGGAAGTCCTTGATCGAGCGCGGTGGCGGCGATCATGCGGTCGGCCGGGTCGCGAGGAAAGGATGCCGGAAACGAGAGAATACGAACGCACGCACGGGCGGTGAGCGGCAGGACCACAAACCGGGACACGGTCTGCGCAAGAAATTCATCCAGCGGCACGGTGAGATGAAACCTTTGCCTGGCGTATGCGATCGCCAACTCCGCCAGCGTGATATCGCAAATCGCCAGCGCTTCCTGGTTCTGTCGTGCCCGATGCATCGCCGCCCTGGCGTTTGAAGAGAGCTTTGTGGACCCTTCGGCAAGCCAGAGGACCACGTGGGAATCCAGCAAGATCACGCCAGATTTCCCCATTCCTTCAATGTGAGGATGGGGCCCACGACGTCGCCGGTGATCCTGATCTTCCCCGCCATGTAGCCGAAGATGGGGTCCTTTTCCGTACGGATGGGCACCATCTTTGCCACCGGCTTCCCGCGCTTGGTAATCACCACCGTCTCGCGCCTGGATTGCACCTCATCCAGCACCTTCAAGCACTTGGCCTTAAAAATCCCTGCCGCCATTTTCTTCACGGCGCCCTCCTTCATGACTATAGTCATATTACCATAGTGATGTGCCTCGCAACCGGGAATTGCCACCCAGGAAGCTTTCCGAGCTGGCCGGAGGCAACCGGCCCTGGCCCCAGGAATGGGCGCCGCAAACTCCACGGGGGTGTAGAGTGTTGGCCCCTGCTCGCAGACGCGCAGGCACTCCTGGGAAGGTTCGAGGGCGCTATGAGACTCAAGGCGATCGCAGAAAAACTGGGCTGCCGGCTGGAGGGCGACGGAAACGTGGAGATTACCGGGGTGGCGGGAATCGAACACGCCGGGCCGGGACGGCTGACGTTTCTTTCCAATCCCAAATACCGGCGGGCGCTGGCCACGACGCGGGCGGCGGCGATTCTGGCCGCGCCGACGGCGGGCCCGATGCCCATCCCGGTGCTGCGCTCGGCGAATCCTTACCTGGATTTTGCGCGGGCCATCGAGCTGTTTCACGAGGGACCGCGCTACGCGCCGGGAATCCATCCCAGCGCGGTGGTGGCACCGACCGCGCGGTTGGGGGTGGGCTGCCACGTCGGACCATTTTGCTTTGTGGATGAGGGAGCGGTACTGGGAGCGAACGCGGTGCTGCACAGCTTTGTGGTGATTTACCGCGGCGCGAAGATCGGGGACGACTTTTTCGCGCATGCGCACGCCGTGGTGCGGGAAGGATGCACGGTGGGAGACCGGGTGATCCTGCAGAACGGGGTGATTGTGGGCGCGGACGGATTCGGGTTTGCGCGGCGCGACGACGGCAGTTGGCAGAAAATCCAGCAGACCGGGCCGGCGGTGATTGAAGATGACGTGGAGATTCAGGCCAACGCCTGCGTGGACCGGGCGACGGTGGGCGAGACGCGGGTGCGGCGCGGGGCGAAGCTGGACAATCTGGTGCAGGTGGGCCACGCCTCTACCGTGGGAGAGAACACGCTGTTGTGTGCCCAGGTGGGATTGGCAGGCACGACCAAAATCGGAAACAACTGTATTTTGGCCGGACAGGTGGGCGCAGCGGGACATCTGACGATCGGGGATGGAGCGGTGGTGAGCGCGCAGAGCGGGGTGCCCGGCGACGTGCCGGCGGGCGCGCAGTATTCCGGTTACCCGGCGATGGACAGCCGCCAGTGGCGCAAATGTGTGGCGGCGTTTCTGAGGCTGCCGGAGATGCTGCGTACATTGCGGAGCGTGGAGGAGCAGATGGAGAAGGGGCGGGAGTGAGGGGGGAGGAAGGAAGAGAAGCAGGCGGGCACGGAAGGCCCGGAGGATACGTGACAAAGGAGACAGGCAGGATTGCCTGTCCTACCTGGCGGGCTGCTGCTCGGGGGGGAGGGCGCCGGCGATGGCGGAACGGACGCGGTCTGCCAGGTCTTTGCGCGTGGCGGGGGAATATTCGGACGCGTTGACCGGGGGATGGAAGATGATGCGGGCGATGCCCGGGCGAACCGCGAAAGCGCCGCGCGGCAGAATCCGGCCGGTGCCGACGATGGTGATGGGCACGACGGGAGCGCCCGATTCGATGGCCAGCAGAAAACTGCCCCGCTTGAATTCACCGAGGCGCCCGTCGAGGCTGCGGGTGCCCTCCGCAAAAATCAGATAGGAAATCCCTTCCCGCATGTACCTGCGGGCCAGGCGCACGCTGGCGCGCGCGGCGGCGGGGTCTGCGCGGTGCACGGGGATAAATCGTCCGAGGCGCATGGCGGTGCCGAAGAGCGGAATGCGGAACAGTTCCCTTTTGGCGAGGAAGGCAACGCGGCCGGGGATGCGACCGATGATGGCGGGGGGATCAACGTTCGAGACGTGATTGGAGACGAAGAGACAGACGCCGCGGGGAATGTTTTCGAGGCCTTCGGCGCGGGGTGTGACGCCGGCAATGCGGAGACCGATCTGAGCGCCGCCGACACAGAAGGGATAGAGGATGCGCACGGAGCCCGAAAGCATGGCCTGGAGGATGAAGAAGGGGCCGAG
>DATIYQ010000205.1:0-3662 GCA_035517515.1 Binatia bacterium | reverse complement strand
ACGCCGGGGCGCAGCATGCCGCCACAGGAGCAGCGCGGCGGCAGCGGACGAGCCGCAGAATCGTGGTTCTCCACCTCGCGGCCGCAAACCACGCAACGCTCGCGCCACAAGTTGCCGTGCAATTCGAGAAGATTGCGGCTGCCGGCGGCGCGGTGCAGGCCGTCCACATTTTGTGTGATCAGCGTGCACTGAACCCCGCGGGCTTCGAGTTTGGCGAGGGCCTGATGGCCGGGATTGGGCCGCGCCGCGGCCACGCGTTCGCGGCGCCAGACATACCACTCCCAGACGAGTTTCGGATCGCGCGCAAACGCCTGCGGCGTGGCCAGGTCTTCCGGGCGGCGATTGTTCCACAGGCCGCCGGGACCGCGAAAGGTGGGAATGCCGCTCTCGGCGGAAATGCCGGCGCCGGTGAGCACGGCGATGGATTGGGCGTCTTCGATCCAGTCGCGCGCCTGGCTGATGGGATGTGCCGAAAGCTGCTTCGCTGCGTGCACGGCGCCCAGTCTATTCGGGCCGTGCAAGCGAGTCAATTTGGCGGAGAAAGCACCCGGGAAAAGGCCCACGGTCAGAACTTCACTGACCGTGGCTACCACTTTGCGGCGGTAATCAGGGCCGTAGGGCGCGGATGGCCAGGGCACGGGCGTTGAGCGTGATCGAGCCGTCCGAATTTGCGGGCAGCGCGGCGCGCAGGCGCTCGCGGATGGCTTCACGGATGCCTTCGCTGCGGGACGCCAAGTAGACGGGCGCGGAACCCTGGCGAAGCAGGAAGGGCGCCCAGTAATCGTCAAAGCTGGAAAACCGCGTGGTGATGTCCAGATTGCGCTGCACCGCGGGCTGCAACCCGGCAGCAGAAAACGCGGCGCGCAATCCCTGGGGCGAACAGACAGCAAAGCGCCGGCCCTGATCGAAGTCCGCCGCCTCAGGATCCACAGCCATGGCCACATCCCAGAATTCCCGCAGAAAGCGCATCTCTCCGCTGTAGTCCCAGACGTAGACGGCAACGACGCCACCGGGGCGAACCACGCGGCGCATCTCCGTGAGCGCCGCGACCGGCTGAGGGATGAAGTTCAAACCCAGGCCGCAGACGCTGGCATCGAACCGCGCATCGCGAAAGGCGAGGGCGGCGGCATCCCCCCGATGGAAGCAGATTCCCGCCCGGGCATGCCTTTGCCGTGCGAAAGCGAGTTGCGCGGGAGAGCGGTCCACGCCCAGAACCAGAGCCGGTGCGCAGCGGGCGGCAATTTCGTCACTCAACACGCCACCGCCGCAGCAAACGTCCAGCCAGCGCGCACCGGGGGGAACTTCGAGCCAGGGGAGGAACTCCACGGCGAGCAGACGGCTCCAGCGGCCCATCCAGATTTCGTAGGCGTCGCCGGAGGTCCATTGGTCCTTCGGAGCAGAGAGAGCGGAGACGGGGTCAGATTCGCGAGTGCTCACCGGAGGAAGTCTAACCCAGAGCAAGGCCCACGGTCAGAACGGCACTGACCGTGGCTACCTGACCTGCTAGAATCGTCGCCTTATTCAGGGGGCTGGGCAGGCCGTGTATCACCGCGTTCAGGAAAACTTCCGGAGAGCACTCCGGCAACACATCGCAGCCCACTACGGAGTGGAAGCCGCGATCGTGCTCGAGCGTCCGCCGAAACTGGCCATGGGCGAAATGGCCACGCCGGTGTGTTTCGAGCTGGCCAAGCGGCTGAAGCGCGCGCCGCGGGTGATTGCCCAGGAGATTGCCGCGGCCCTGGCCGCCATCGAGGGCGTGGCGCGGGTGGAGGTGGCCGGAGGCGGCTATCTGAACGCGTTCCTGGACCGCGCGGCGTATCTGGCTGCCACGGTACAAGGCGCGGGACACGAGGAGGTGGCGCCGGGCGCGGGCGCGCCGAAAGTGATCGTGGAACACACCAACATCAATCCCAATAAGGCCGCGCACATCGGGCACCTGCGCAACGCGGCCCTGGGGGACACGCTGGTGCGCCTGTTGCGCCATGCGGGGCGGCACGTGGAGGTGCAGAACTACATCGATAACACCGGGGTGCAGGTGGCCGACGTGGTGGTGGGATTTCTGCACCTGGAGAAGAAAACGCCGGCGCAGGTGCAAGCCCTGGCCAGGCGGCCGCGCTTCGACTACGAATGCTGGGACCTGTACGCACGGGTAACGCTATTTTTCGAGGAGGACAAAACGCGGCTGGCGCTGCGCGCTGAAACCCTGAAGCAGATTGAAGCCGACGCCGGAGACGCCGCGGAGATCGGCCGGATTGTGGGCGAAGCGATTGTGCGGCGGCATCTGGAAACCATGGCGCGGCTGGGCGTGGAGTACGACGTGCTGCCGCGCGAGAGCGAAATCCTGCACCTGAAATTCTGGCAGCGCGCCTTCGAACAATTGAAGGAGAGCGGGGCCATCCATCAAGCGGCGGATGGAAAAAACGCCGGGTGCTGGGTGATGCCGCTGGCTGATCCGGAAGCAACAGAAAAGAACGGGCCGGCGCCGGACGCCGGCGCTGCGCCGGGCAGAGCGGGTGACCCCGAAAATGAAAAGATCATCGTACGGTCGAATGGAACGGTGACCTATGTGGGGAAAGACATCGCCTACCAGCTCTGGAAGTTCGGCCTGCTGGGCCTGGATTTCCGCTACGCCCGCTTCGCCAAAAGACGCGATGGAGGGGACGTCTGGGCCAGCACGTCGGGCCCCGGGGAGGCGGACGCGCCGGAGTTCGGCCACGCGAGCGAGGTGTACAACGTAATTGATTCGCGGCAGGCCTACCTGCAAAACGTGGTGGTGGCCGGCCTGCGCGCGCTGGGGCACGCGGAGCAGGCGGAACGCTCCACGCACTTTTCCTACGAAATGGTGGCGCTTTCACCCCGCGCGGCAACGGAGATGGGCTACACACTCTCCCCGGAAGAAGAAAAGCGCAGCTACGTGGAGATGAGCGGGCGGAGGGGACTGGGCGTGAAAGCGGACGACTTGATGGACCGGCTGGAGGAGGCCACGCGCGGAGAAATTGTGCAGCGCAATCCGGAACTGGCTCCGCTGCGGCCCGGAACGCTCACGGACACGCAGAACGTGAAATATCTCCCCTACGAGCATGAACGGATCGCCCACGCCGTGGCCATCGGCGCGCTGCGCTACTTTCTGCTGAAGTTCACGCGCAATGCAGTGATCAGCTTTGACTTCAAGGACGCGCTGAGCTTTGACGGCGAAACCGGGCCCTACTGCCAGTACGCGGTGGTGCGCGCGCGCAATATTCTGCGCAAAGCCGTGGAGCAAGGCCTGCCCCTGGGGGATGAAATCCCGGGCGCCGACGTGAGGGTGTGGCTCGCGGCACCGCAAGGCGACGATTTATGGGAGTTGGCGCTGCTAGCCGGGATGCTGGGCTCGACGGTGGCGGGCACCCTCCAGGCGCAGGAGCCGGCCATCCTGGCGAAATATTCGTTTCAACTGGCGCAGGCGTTCAATCTCTTCTACCACAAACACCACATTCTGTCGGAAGAAGACGCGGCCAAGCGGGCGTTTTTGCTGGCGTTGGCGCAGGCGGTGGAGAAGCAACTGGTGACCGCGCTCGGGCTGCTGGGCATTGAAGCGCCGGAGCGGATGTAGCGGCGGGCGCGTGAGGTTTGTCTATTGCCGAGTGGATTGTTTGCGAGTGGCTATTCGGCGCGCAGTGCCT
>DATIYQ010000204.1:0-11215 GCA_035517515.1 Binatia bacterium | reverse complement strand
AGCAGCCCGATCAAAAAGCCCCCCAGAATGTCGTTCACATTCACCGCCAGCGGCAGGTCGGGAATGTTGGTCGAAGTGAAGCGGAACACAATGGTGGCCAGAAGTATGGCCATCCAGCCCAGCAGCACATTGGACACCTGCCTCGCGGGCCTGCTCCCCGCCGGCGTTCCTCTCACCCGATCGTATAAATACAAAAACACCAGCACCACCGGAACGCCCACCAGGCCGCCCAGCAGCACCGTCCACCACGGCGCCAGCGGCATCAGCGTGAACTCCTGCGTCGCCATGTGCTTTGTTGGGCTGCCCTGAACCACATACTCCGCTTGCACCGTGAAGCGGTAGGTCTTCGCCCGGAAAAACAGCACCCGCCAGGAATCCTTCAGCGGGGTGAGCGCCATGGCCGGCACCGTCAGTTCCAGATCCCGAAACCCGTGGGCGTCCAGATCCAGCGTGCCGTTCGGAAAGTTCACCTCCGCTGTGCGCGGATAGAGCGCTACCTCGTCCGGAAGGATCAACCGGGTGCTGTGAATGTTGATCAGGGATTCCGAAGAATTCGCGATCAGTAATTTCACGTGCAAAGGCTGCGTAATCACGTCCAGGCCCGTCGTCTCCACTTTGAGTCCCACGAACTTTGCCTGGCCAAACACCGGCAGGGGCACAAAGGCCAGCAGCAGTGCGAGTGTTCTCATGGCGTCTCCGATTTCCCTTCCAGGGCCTAGGCCGTCGCAAACTTTGCGACCGTGCGTATCTTTTCCCGCGCGTACCGCGCCATGTCCTTCACCCCCTCGAACGCTTGCAGAAATTGAACGAACGTCCGCCAGTGTTCGGCGTATTCCTGGCTTGCGGTCAGTTGCTTGCTGATCTCATCCTCGGCCAGCAGCCGTGCGAAGTTCGGAAAGCTGCGCAGCGATTTTTCCCATTGGTCAACGCACCGCGGCGTGAAAAAGTCCTGATGGTCCGCCGCAATTTCCTCGTACTTCTCGAGAAAAGAGGCGCCGTCTCCCAGGCGCACATAGATGTCCCCCAGGGTGAAGATCACGTTGCTCACCCGGTTGTGGCCTCTCCCCAGGCCTGTCCGGTCGCTTGCGCTCAAATCCTGGTACCAATCCAAATAACGGTTGGCGACGTCGATTCCCTCTGTCCAGAACTGCTTCGCATTCTCCGGGGTCACCGCATTGGCCGCTTGAACCGTGGCGTCGAGATACTCGAACAGGAAACGTTCCTCCGTCGCCGGGTCGCCGTCGTCAAAGGCCTGGGAGTCGCGTCCCAGGGTGTAGCAAACATCAATCGCCGAGCGCGGACTTCCATCTTTCACCACGTCCGCGGCCGCGTTCACAATCTGCAGCAGCGTCATCCCCGGCTTGCAGGCCTGGCCGTAGCTTCGGCCCGCGCACAGCAGGACCAACGCAACCGCAAGCCAGGCGCGCCTGGCCATCGCGCTCTTCATCCCTGCCTCCCGGGCGTGCGCCGGCCGGCACCTGGCTCCACGCTTCCTGCCGGATTCTAAGGCGCGGAAATCCTGCGAGTTACTTACTCCACGCCGGGGCGATAGTCAAGAGATGTACGTAGCTGTCTGAGTGTTTCTTGTCTCGGAATATGCAGCGGGCTAAAACGCTCGCCCATTTACCCTGCGGAGTTCAGTGGACAGACCAAGCCGGAAAAAATCCGCGCCCGTTCCGTGGACGAAGAAGAAGCCGCGCCTCCAACCCGGTCACCCAGTAAGCCCCGGCGACCCGCCGCGGCTATTGCAGGCGCAGCCGCGCGATGGCGATCCCGTAGGGGCCGTTTCCGGCGGGGAAGGGCGAGGAATCGAGAAGCGTCAAATCGCCGGTCGTGGCGTCCACCGTGAAAGCGGAGATCGCTCCGCAACCGTTGCTGGGCACGTAGAGAAACCGCCCGGTGCCGTCCAGGGCCAGTTCATACGGGCTGGCAAAACAATCGCCCAGGTCCCCGAGGTTGAAGGGAGAATTCTGGGTGAGCGAGAGGGCACCCGAGCTCGGATCCAGGCTGTAAACGTTGACGTCGCCATCCTCGCGGTTCACCACGTACACAAAAGCGCCGGAGGGCGCGACTTCGATTCCGAAGGGCTCGTTGCCGGCCTCGTAGGGCCCGCTGTCCAGCGGAGAAAGCGCGCCGGAAGTGGGATCGAGGCTGAAGCCGGAAATGTCGCCGGTGAAATGATTGGTCACGTAGGCGAACGTGCCGGAGGGCGTAATGGCGATCTCAAAGGGGCCGGTGCTCTCTTCATCGTCTTCCGCGTCGGGAAACGGCGAGCCCTCCAGCTCCGTCAACGCGCCGGTTGAGGGATTGATGCCGTAGCCGGAGATGTCGCTCGATTTGTGATTGGCCACGTAAACGAAGCGGCCCGTGGGATCAACGGTGATCCCGAAAGGCCCGGTGCCGGCGGCGAAAGGAGACCCGGTCACCGGAGTGAGCGTTCCGTTGGAGCCGGTGATGCGATAGGCGGAAACCGTGTTGTCGCCGCTGTTGGCTACGTACAGGTACGTGCCGGCGGGATCCACCGCGATTCCGCGCGGTGCGTTGCCGCCCGCGAACGGCGAGCCGGGAACGGGCGTGAGCGCGCCCGTCGCCAGATTAATCTTGTACCCGGAGACGCCGTTGGTATCGCCGTTGGCCGCGTAGAGAAGCTGGCCCGAACGGCAGGTCACCACGTTGCGCGGTCCGGTGGTCCCGGAGAATGGAGAGCCGGAGATCGAGCCCAGGTTGCCGCTGGTATTGTCGATGGAATAGGCGGAGATGGTCCCGTCGTTCTGATTGCCCACGTATACGAATCTGGCGATGGCGCTGCTGACGATTGCGGGTGAATTGGTCACGCAGGACGTGGCAGCCGCCGCCAGCGACAGCACCAGGGCCGCGGCAATCCCCACCAGGCGATTCTTCTTCATAATTCCCCCCGAGACGCGTACTCCCGACCGGACCCGCCCCCCGGCGCTCCCCGCGCCGGCCAGTATCATAGAACCAAATCGCCCGGAGCGCGCCCCCCCCCGGCACCCCAAGTTGCTGCATCACGCAACCCCGGGCGTGCGGCACAAGGCTCCCCGGGCAGCCGCAACGCACCAGGCAGTCCCGATACCCGGCGGTTCAAGTTAAGATGTCCGGGACGATGCGCATCGAGTGCAGCGGCGACGAACTCTTCCTGGCCCTGGTCACCATGATTCAGGTCACCCGGCCCTCGCTGCTCACCCCCGCGGGCGACGGCTTTGACGTGGACGTCTCCCCGCTGCTCGCCCAACAGGATTTGAATGAGAACGAGCGCCTCGTGCTGCGCATCTACGGCGTTCTCTCCCAGGGCTCGGCGGATTCCTCCATCTCCCTGGAGCTCACCGAACAGGAATCGGCCCAACTGAACCGTGCCCTGGCGCGCGTAGAAACGGCGCGCACCTGGCCCGCGGACGCGCTCGCGCTGTGCCGGGCGCTGCGCGCGCGCCTCACTCCCTAGGCCCTGGCCACTCCCCGCTTTTCCACAGCTCCGCCTAATTCTTTGGACCCTGTCCCACGGAACTATTGACGCGCCCCGCGCACGGTGAAATAAACGTTCGCATCCCAGCCGATCGCTGCGGATCGGCATCCGGTCGCGCCCGGCTTACGCTTCCGAGACGAGCGAAATTCAAAAGAGGAATGTTCCGAACTGCCGCGCCGCGGCACGCGCTACGGGTGTATTCCGCCCGCGGCCCTCCCCCAGCCCGCGCGCTCCGGCCGCTGCACCACGGAACAGGAAAGAGGGAGCCACATGTTTGCGCAAGGGGGAAGGAGAATGGAGTTCAAGTCACGGCTTCGCGCCACGGCGCGCGGGGCGGGAAGGTGCGCCGCCATCCTCATCCTTACGCTGGGCGCCGCGGAGACCCAGGGCCAGTTCACGGCCCACGATCCCGGCGTCCGCGGAGGAACCGTTGGCGCCGGAAAGACCATCGCTCCACTCACCGCGGATCAGAGCGTAGCGTTCACCGAGGCGCTCAGCCGCTTTACCGAAGTGGATTCGGTCAGCGGGTCGCTGCCCGGAGAAGCGGGAGCCGGCTTGGGCCCGCGATTCAATTCCAACAGTTGCGCCAGTTGCCATGCGCAGCCCACCCTGGGCGGCTCCAGCCCTTCGGCCTCCCAATTCCCGTTCGTGGGACCCAACCCGCAGGTCGCCGTGGCTACCCTGGACGGCGCCCAGAATCACCTCCCGTTTTTCGTGACCCCCGACGGGCCGGTGCGCGAGGCGCGCTTTCCCTTTGTGGTCAGTTCCTCCGGCGGCCTCACCAATGTGCCCGATGGCGGCGTGCATGATCTGTTCACCATCACCGGCCGGGTGGACGCCACCGCGGCCCCCGGTCCGAACGGAACCCCGCAGACCTGCACGCTCGCGCAACCCAACTTCGCCCAGATGCACCAGATGGGAAATCTGATCTTCCGCATCCCCACGCCGTTGTTCGGCGCCGGGCTGATCGAAAATATCGACGAGCAGACCATCCTCGCCAACATGGCCGCCAACTCCGCCGCAAAGTCCGCGCTGGGCATCAGTGGCCAGCCCAATCGCAATGGAAACGACGGCACCATCACCCGCTTCGGCTGGAAGGCGCAGAACAAATCGCTCACCATCTTCGGCGGTGAGGCCTACAACGTCGAGCAGGGTGTGAGCAACGAGGTCTTTGAATCCGAGCGGCCCAGCCCGGGAGAAACCCTGCCCTACTCCTGCATCTTCAATGGCACGCCGGAAGATCACACCAATGTGGACCAGCCCAACCCGCAGATGATGAGCGACGTCACCGGCTTCGCCACCTTCATGCGCTTTCTGGACCAGCCCACGCCCTCCACCCACGCGCCGGGCGGGGCCGCTTCCATCAACAACGGCCGCATGCTCTTCACCAATGCGGTGCAGTGCGCGCTGTGCCATACCCCCACGCTGAAAACCGGGGCCTCGTCCATGAACGCGGCCCTCAACTACCAGAACGCAAATCTCTATTCCGACCTGCTGGTGCACCACATGGGCACCGGGCTGGCGGACAACGTCTCCCAGGGCGCCGCCGGGCCCGATCAGTTCCGCAGCGCTCCGCTCTGGGGCCTGGGTCAGCGGGTCTTCTTCCTCCACGACGGGAGAACCTCGGACCTGCTGAATGCCATCCAGCAGCATGCCGGCCGCGGCTCCGAAGCCAACGCCGTCATCCAGCGCTTTAATCGCCTCTCCGAAAGCCAGAAGCAGGACCTGCTGAATTTCCTGCGGTCTCTGTGATGGCCCGGCCAGAGGCGTACCACGCTCGGGTACGCGGCTCGCTCTAAGCCGCCTTCCACGCAGCGAATCCAACCACCACGGCGGCAGGCGCTCTTCCCCGGGCGCCTGCCGCTTTTACATTTCCCGCGCCTCGCGCGTGCCCGCGCAACAATCCGTTGCAACGCGCGAGCATCCCCTGCATCCTAAATCCGCGAGCGCGGGATGACTTACGACCTGATCTGCGTCGGCGCCGGGCCCACCGGCCTGGCTTGCGCCATGGAGGCGAAGCGCGCCGGCCTGCGCCCCCTGGTGGTGGACAAAGGCTGCCTCTGTAATTCGCTCTTCCACTATCCCGCCAACATGCTGTTCTTCACCACCGCCGAAAAGATGGAGATCGGCGGCCTGCCCATGGCCATCAGCGCGGATAAACCCACGCGCGTCGAAGCGCTGAAGTACTACCGCAAGGCCACCGAACACTACGATCTCGACCTGCGCCTGTTCGAGGCCGTCGAAGGCCTGGAACGCTCCCGTGGCGCCTTTCGTGTCCGCACCCGCCGCGAAAATGGCGCGCGGGAAGAGCACCACGCCACCCGCGTGATTATCGCCTCCGGCTACTACGACCTCCCCAGGCCCCTCGGCGTGCCCGGAGAATCCCTGCCCCACGTGTCCCACTACTTCACCGAGGCTCATCCGTTCTGGCGGCGCCAGGTGGTGGTCATCGGGGCGGGGAATTCCGCTGCGGAAGCCGCCCTCGAACTCTTCCGTGCCGGCGCCTGCGTCACCCTGGTGCATCGCGGAGAGCGCGTGAAGCGCACCGTCAAATACTGGGTCCTGCCGGACATCGAAAATCGCATCGCCGCCGGCGAAGTCAAGGCGGAATTCAACACCCTGGTCACCCGCATCGAGCCCGGACAAGTGGTGCTGCGCTCCACCAATGGCGCCGCGGCAGCCGAGCGCCTGCTCCCCGCGGATTTCGTGTTTGCCCTCACCGGCTACAATCCCGACTTCGCCTTTCTCCGTGCCCAGGGCATCGAACTCGACCCCCAGACGCAGAAGCCGGCGGTCAATCCCGAAACCCTGGAGACAAATGTGCCGGGACTTTACGTGGCCGGAGTGGTCGTGGGCGGACAGCACACCAGCGAGATCTTCATCGAAAACGGCCGCTTCCATGGCAAACAGATCATCGCTTCTCTCCACTAGCCGCGCGCGCCGCGCCTCGTGGCCCTGCGCCCCTCCTCCCGGTTGGTTTCCGGCCCGCGCTCTGCTAGCCTAGGGGCGTTATGGCCAATTTCGTTAGCGACGTGGTGGGCACCGTGACCGCGCTGGCCAAGGGCTTCAGCGTCACCTTCCGCACCATGTTCGGCAAGACCACCACCGAAGGCTATCCCGACGAACCCGTGCGCTTCATGGCCCGCTACCGCGGCATCCATGTGCTGCACTGCGATGAAAACGGCCTGGAGAAGTGCGTGGGCTGTTTCCTGTGCGCCGCGGCCTGTCCCGCCAACTGCATCTACATCGAGGCCGCCGAAAATACCGATGCCCAGCGCATCTCCGCCGGGGAGCGCTACGCCAAGGTCTATAACATCGACTACTCGCGGTGCATTTTCTGCGGCTATTGCGTCGAAGCCTGCCCCACAGACGCCATCACCCACGGCCACGGATTTGAATTGGCCACCTACGACATCAACTCCCTGATCCATCGCAAGGAGCAGTTGCTGGAACATCCCCAAAAGAAGCCCGCCTCAGCCTGAGCGCGGCTCGGCGCCGTTCCCCCCTCCCCCCGTCCCCCCTGTGCCCCCCGTCTTCGCTTTCTGATAACACCTACTCTGGCGCGTAAACATAATTGCGGAGGGCCGGGTGACGCGCCGAGCGAAGTTGGAAAGCAGGATTCCCACAGGCAGGGCCCCGCGCCTCGCACCCCGCGGTGACACATCATTCACCGCCGTTCATTTCTTCGGACAAGCGCGGCCCGGAAACCCGGGACCATGCGGCGCGCGCCCCGCGGCCGCCCTTCCGCTCCGGCCGCTTTTCGGATCGTGCCGCGCCCGGAGCAGCGGAATTCGGTCTCTGCGCCACCGCGGAGAAAGAATCCTCCTCACCGGCCTTGGAAAGATTTGCGCCACCGGGGGCTGGCTCGGTCGAGCTCGCCTCCTGGCCGGCGCAAGCGGCTGCCGGAGCGTCCGCCTCAACCGGGCCCTGGAAAGAAAGCCAGTTGGCCAGCAGTTTTCGTGCGCCGCGCGCCCCGCGCGCCTTTTCGCCTGTGGCTGGCCGCCCGCCCCGGCTGCGGCTCCCGCGTTTGTCCAGCATCCACCGCGCCAGCAGGGCCAGCGCGGTTTCCTCCATCATCTCGTCCAGCAGAACGGCGAGCTCGCGCCGCAGATTCGCGGCGTGCTCCAGTTTGCACATTTCAAAGTATCGCAGCGAGGTGTCCGAGCACTGCCGAAGATATTCCACGGGTGGACTATCGATTCGTGCCATCGGAATTCCCCCTCGCCCTGGGTCTTAGTAATACGCGTGCTATTGTGTCACACAGTAACAGAGGGGAATTATTCCCCGCAACGTTTTTCCGCAACGAGAAACGCGTTCAGTACTCATAGAACTATATGGACGAGTGCGTAAGGAAGGGGCCGCCCCGGGCGGAGATGGATTCAGCCATTCATGTGCAGCGCGTGCAGCGGCGAGCCGGAAGATCCCCCGGAAGCCCTCCCCGCGCTTCCGGACCTGCTGGACCACCCGTTCTGGGCCTGGTGGAGAACCTGGCCGGGGGAAGAAGATGGGGGGGAGGCATTCCCGTCGCAGATCCTGGGGCAGGAAGGGCCTGCCCCCCGTGAGGCGCAAACCAATGGCCCGCCCCCGGGATACGAAACTGTAGCCTAGGAAGCACAAAGCCGGGTGAAGCACCCAGGAATCGGGGCTTCAATCCGGCGCCAGGTCCGGCGCACCCACCCCGCTCGTCGGGGCCGTGCCCGGACGCCGCAACCCTCCCGCCGATCCATTCGGCGCGCCAGGGATCGCCGGCGGCGTAAAACGCATGCGGCGCACACACAGTGCCGGGGTGTTCCCACCGCTCTCCCGGAGGGAGGTCCGCGCATGGCTCGCAGAACCGTCTGCCTCGTACCAGGGCATTGGACCCCGCGGGAAGTGGCCGCGCACCGCTGCAGCGACGGCAGCCACGTGCACATCAGCTACGCGGAGCGCGCTGAACTGCTGGCCGCGGGCGTGGCAGAGTGGGTAGTCTTCCCCCGCGTTGTGCGTATGAAGCGCACCGTGCCCCTTCGCGGGCTTTCCACCAAAGCGGGCGAGTATCTGGCCGCACAGGTGCGCGCGGGCCGCGCCTGGGCCCGCACCATGCTCGCCGACATGCTCCGCTCCACTGCCGCCGGGTAGTGCCCGCCGGCCCCGCTCCCAATCCTTCGGGACCACGGGGTCAACGCCGCAACAGGCCACCGGGCCCCAGGCCGCGCCGATCGGTGGGACAGGCATTCCTGCCTGTCTCTCTGTGGGACAGGCATTCTTGCCTGTCTCCTCGTGGGACAGACATTCTTGTCTGTCTCCTCGTGGGACAGACATTCTTGTCTGTCTCGCGGTGGGACAGACATTCTTACCTGTCCGCCTTCCGGCGCCTGCCTCGGGCCCGGCCCCGCTCTGGCGTAGGACAGGCATTTTGTCGCAGCTCCCGACGCAGTCAGGGCCGGGCCTCCTCGGCCCGCGCAGCTCCGCGGCACCCGAAACAGCAGCAAAGAGAGGAACGGCCGATGCCAAATTACAGCGCCAGCGCCGCACCAGCAACGCTCTACCCCGGCGACGTCGGTTTTGCCTTCAACGCGGAGTCTCCGGCCGCGCCCCAATCCAGCGTGCAATTTGCGCTGCCCGCGTTTACCGGGGCGCACGCCGACCAGGGCCGGCAGATTTCCTGGCAGACCAGTTTCTCCGCCGCCCCCACCGCGGTGAACGTGGTGCTCCAGGCCGCGGACCAGGATGCCGACGCCTCCTACGCCACCGTGGACACCAGCACCAACGTGAACGGAGAGCGCCGCCAGCTCCTGGTGCGCGCGCGCTTCCTGCGCGCCCGCCTGGTCAGCCAGACCGGAGCGGCAACGATTACCGCAACCATCAGCGCCTGAAGTAGGACAGGCTTTCAGCCTGTCCGTGTTCCCCATGGCCAAGACCGGCACCGTAACATTCGACAACGTGTCTTCGCACGACCCCTTCGTCGTCCCGGTGGCCTGCCGGACGATCACCCTGCGCGAGCAGGGCGCCGCCGGCACCACGCGTTACCAGGTGTTCGCCCCCACCGCGAATGATGCTGGCTTCACTAAATTGCAGGGCGAGACCACCGTGCTCACCGCCTATCCACCCGGCCAGCTCTTCCAGGCCAATGACGTCCCGGCCTATTTCACCGTGCTGGACGTAACCAGCGCGACCTTCAGTTTTATTTGTGAATGAGATCCGTCGAGTCTTCCGATTCCCATGAAGCACATTTCCAACTCCGAAACGCTTCAGCGCTGGCTGCTGGAAAGCGGCCACCTCGCCCGCCTGTGGGACCGCCCGCGATTCCTTTTCGATAGCGGGGAGTTCGAGCACGAGCTGGCCGGAGTCCGGCAGCAGTATCCCCACTTCTGCGAAGAGGACGCCCAGGCGCGCGCCGCCCTGCGCCTGCTGGGCAAGGAGGAATCGCGCTCGCGCCTCGTCGTCCTCGATGGCCGCCGCCGGTGGACCCGCCGCGAACGGCTCTTCCTTCTCGCCGTGATTGTGCTCCTGGCCTTCGCCCTGGCCCTGCTGATTCTTCCGCGCGTCCATGCCCAGGATTTGCCCGCCGCGGCGGCCGCCTCCCTCAGCTCCCGCGCCGCTGCTCCCTCCGCTTACCGCAGCCTCTGGCTCCGGCCCGATCCGCCCAGCCAGGGCGGACAGCCCGGCGGCATCATCATCCAGGTGGCCAATCAGGGAACCGTGCTGGCCACCCGGCCCGCGGGCCTCCTGCAATTCAATTGTTCCACCAATCTTTCCTGCGCCTTTTCCGGCACGGTTTTCACCCTCACCGCCACCGGAGGCAGCGGAAGCGGCTGCATCCCCCCGGGCACCACCTCCAATGCGCTGCTCTTCGATTCCGGCGGCGGTGCCTGCAACGACGTGCCCAAGCTGACCTGGGCATCGAACACCCTGACCCTGGCCGGCGGCGGAATCTTCGATCCCACCGCCGGAACCGTGAAAGTGCCCGGTTCGACCGGGCAACTGCTCTTCAACAATGGGGGCAATCTCGGGGCAGAAGACCCGATCGTCAGCGGCCCGGATGCCACGGGCAGCGCCCCCACCAAAAATCCAGTGCAAACCGGGGCCGTCGACAATTCCGCCGGATGCTCGAGCGGGCCCTGCGTGCGCGCTTTGACCGTGGCCAATGCCGCGCCCGGCGGCAGCGAGTATGGACTGATCACCCGCAACATCCCCGGCGGCACCCAAGCCGTCAGCGGCACATTTTGGCAGGCCACGCAACCGGTCAGCCTGGCTTCGCTTCCCGCGCTCGCCTCCGGCGCGAATACCATTGGCGCGGTCACCCAGGCCGGCGCACCCTGGACCACCACGGACTCCGCGGACGGTTCGCCCGGCACCAGCCTGCCGTCCAGGGCCAGCTATACCGCGGGGAACGGCAGCGGGAACCTCACCGGCTACCTGAATTGCGACGCCGTAGCAACCTACGACAACACCACGAACGGGGCCACCCAGCTCGTCGCTCTGGCCTCCGGCCAGAGCGTGTACGTGTGCGGCTTCCAGATTTCCACGTCGCAGTCCACCGCGGTCCACGTGGCGCTGGAATACGGCACTGGCTCGAACTGCGCCACCAGCCCCGCGAAGATCACGCCCAACTATCCCCTCCAGGCCGCCGCTTCAACCGGACCAATCGGCATGGTGGTGATGACCCCGGGATTTACGGGGCTGAAAACCGCGGCCTCGAATGCGCTGTGCATCGTCACCGACCAGGCGGTCAGCGTGCAGGCCATCGTCTGG
>DATIYQ010000203.1:0-6097 GCA_035517515.1 Binatia bacterium | reverse complement strand
GGGCTTCGGCTTGGGCTTGGGCGCTTTTTCGCGCAGGGCGGCAAGCACCGGGGCGCTGGTGCCCGCGGCCGCCAGCCGCTCCTCGCTTTCCCGCGTCAGGGTGAAACCGGCGCCACAGGCGTCGATGATCTGGATCAGGCGCGCATCGGGCACGCCCGCAGAGGCCAGCTTGATGACGGCGGCTTCCGAGAGCGGGCCGGCGCATTGCACCGGCGCCTGCGCCCTGGCGGTCCCGCGGAAGCAGAACAGTATCAGCGCCAGGGCCATTGCGCGCGGCGAGATTCGCCGCATGCCGCGAACCGACGGCCGGGAGATGCACAAAATTCCGAGGAGATTCCCGGTGGTCACTGCTTGGCTCCGGGCAGAATCAGGTTCTCCGCGGCCTTGGCTTTTTTCGCGCGCTCAATGCCTTCCCTGGCGCGAACACTGGAGGGATTGAGCCGCTGGGCGGCCTCGTAGTCTTCGATGGCCAGATCGTAATTCCCGGCGGAGAAGGCGTGCTCCGCCTTGAGCAACAGCGCGTCCACCTGCGCCTGCTTATCTTCCTGGGGGGCCACGGGAGCCTGAACCACCGGCCGGTCCACTTGCTGCGGCCGGACCACAAACACGTAAACGGCCAGCGCGGCGGAGATGGCCAGGGCGCAGATGGATATCCACATCCACGGCCCGCGCGAGGATTGCCGCACCGACTCTGCAACGGTGTAGCGCGGCACGCTGGGCGCCGGGGCGCTCGGCGCGGAAACGCCGGCCGCGGGCGATTTCGGTTCCGGCGCGGCCGGAGCCGGCGGTGGCCGCACTGGAGGAGCGGCTGGCGGAGGCGATGACGACGGGCCGGCGGGGGCAGCGGCAGGCATCTGCGCCGGAGGTTGCGCGCTTGGGGCCGCTGCCAGCGGTCGCGTGGTTTCAACCGGCGAAGGAGAAATCCCACGGGGCGCGGGTGGAGGTTCCACGCGGGGCACCGGCATGGGCCGCGCGGGAGAAGGAGGCGGTGCAGAGGGCGAAGGTGGAGCGGGGGTTTTCACTGCTTCGCCGGTGCCCACTTTGTGCTCGCCCGATTTCTGCGCGATGTTTCGTTCCGCCCAGCGCAAGACTTCGTCCACGTATTTGGGCCGCGCCGCATCGGGCCCGGTACCGGAATCTGAGGCGCGCTGCTCGCCGCTCTGCGGGATGCCGGAAGCGGGGGTAAGCGCAGGCGGCGTGCGGACGGCGGGGGTGGGAACCGCGGGCGTAGCGGAAACGGGAACGCCGGAGGGAGGCGTGCGGCCCAGCACGGTGGTGGGCGTGGAGGTCTCCAAGGCCGCGGAAGGCACGCTGGTCCACTGAATTCCCGACTGCGCCAGGCTCAACTCGCGCAGAAAGGCCTGTGCGTCCGCCGGACGGTCGTTCACGTCTTTGGCGAGCAGTTTCAGCACCAGGGCATCGATGGCCGGATACTCCTTCAACTGGGCGTTGAGCTCGCTGGGCGCGGGTGGCGACAGGGTGAGGTGCGCGTGCATCCACTGCACGGGATTTTCGCCGCGGAAGGGCAGCCGGCCGGTGAGCATCTCGTAGAGAGTCATGCCCAGGGCGTAGAGGTCCGTGCGCGGATCGGGCCGCTGGCCGGGCTGGGCCTGCCACTGCTCCGGCGCGGCGTAGGGCGCGGTGAGCAGCGGGCGGGTGCCCATGACGGTGGAACCCTCGCACAGGGACATGATTCCAAAATCGGCGACCTTGGCAATGTCGTTGCCGGCGGCGTCGCGGGCCATGAGCACGTTATCCGGCTTGATGTCGCGATGGACGATGCCCAGCACGTGGGCCGCTTGTAAACCCTCGGCCATGCCCTTGGCGATATTCAACGCGCGCGCGATGGGCAAGGGACCGCGCGCGCTGCGCAGCAATTCGCGGAGGGTCACCCCGTCAATGTATTCCATGGCCAGGTACAGGCTGCCGTCTTCGGCCTGCTCCTGATCCTCGATGGCCACGATGTGCGGATTGTTGCGGAGCTTGCGGCCTTCTTTTCCCTCGCGCAGAAACCGGTGGCGGAATTTGGGGTCCTGGGCGAGATGCGGAAACATCACCTTGAGCGCGCGGAACTCCTCGAGAAAAATGTGCTGGGCCTTGTAGACAATGCCCATGCCGCCCTTGCCCAGGCGGGCGAGGATGCGGTATTTGCCGCGGATCAGGACGCCGGGCTCCCACTCGGCGCCCTCCATGGAAAGAAGGACGGCCCCGTCGGTGGGACAGGTTTTGTGCTCGTCAGGAAAATCCGTGCTGCAAACGGGACACTGCTTCATGGCACCCTGATGGGGCCAATCGTAACGCCGCAAGTGGCGGGAACAAAGGTACCGCTGGGAAATTGTTGCCAATGCGCTCATGGAACTGAAGTACCAGCGCGGGCGCACAGGCTTTCGGGCGGCGCAGGAAGATGGAGGGCTTAAATGCGGCGCGGGGTGCTGGGAAAATCCTGCCAGACCTTCACGCCGCAGAAGTGCGAACCTTCGGTGCAGATGGGCGTGGTGACGCCGGCGCGCAAATGGCAGGGCGGGCCGATGTAGCGCGCCAGCGCGGGATGGACGGCGCGCACCTGCTCCAGCTCTTCCATCGAGGTCTGGTAAATCTCTTCCTGGGCGTTGAAGCAGGTGCGCATGGTCCACTTGTGCAGCAGGTGGAGCAGCGAGCCGCTCTCGACCAGGCGGATGGATTTCGCATTAGGCAGTAGATAGAGCGCGTCTTCGGGCGCCACGCCGCGGTCCAGCAATTCATTCTTGGCCTGCCAGGCATCGGCGAGAGCGCACTCGTACACTTCGCGCGCGCGCGCATTGCCCTTGATCAGCATGGGCAACACCGCGTCCGGCTGGCGCGTATCCGCCAGCGTGAGCAGCGGGCGCGCGCCCGGCACCATGCGGTGGCGCTGGTCCTGGCTGTCGGCGGTGTGCGAGATCTTTTTTGCGAACGTGTAGGCGGCGTTCTGGAGCGCGCGCATCATGGGCGCGTGGACGCCGATGTCCAGGGTCTGCAACCGGTAGGGATTGCGCTCGGGGCTCATGAGGCGGTCGATGGCCTCGGCGTCCGGACACGCCTCGCGCGTTTGCCCGACCACGGCGCGGTAGGCCTCGGCGATCACTTGCGGAGCGCGGGGAGAAAAATCCACCAGCTTCGAGGTGCGGCCTTCCAGCGCGGCGTCAAACTCCCGGGCGAAGGCGTCGCCCGGGGTGCGCGGCGGATCCCACTCCGGCAACTCTTCGAGCGGCTCATTGTCGAAGCGGTCGAAGAACTGCGCGTCCACTTCGCGGACCCGCGCCACCATTTCGCCCACCACCGCGCGGGCCTCCGTGGGTGTGTCGCAGGCGCGGTGCATGCGCCAGAGCCGGTGCAGCACGATTCCGGAAAGCGTATGCACCATGGTGGTGAACGCGGCCACGGGCAGGGCATAGCGCGCCACCTCGAAGGCGCGCTTCTCCGCCTGCTTCTCCACCTTGTCGCGCCGCTTGGGATGGGACATCGGGCCGATGTGCCAGATGTCTGCGAGGATGGCCCGCGCATCCGGCACCAGGAGCTGGGTGATTTCCCGGTAGGCGTTCCACGCCTTGTGGATGGCCGCTTCGTAGATGGCGCGTTCCGCCGGGCCGAAGCGTTCCGAAGCAGCGGGCACGAAGGCGCGCGCGCGGTCCATCTTCACATAGCGCTGCGATTGCTGCTCGGAGTTGTAGAAAGGATGCGCGTGCAGGAACGACCAGACGAACTGGCGGCTGACGTTTTCCAGGCCGAACTCGAAATGCGCGTGCTGAAAAACGGTGTGGTGGCCGGCGTAAAAGGTGGCGGCGCCGATGGTGAGCCGCTGCTTGTCGGTGACGTCAGCGGGAGAGATGAGCCGCGGCGCGTAACAGGTGCGGGCCGCGGCGATGGCGGAGTCGTAGGGCTGCGCGAACCAACTGCGCAGCGTCACGCGCGGCTCAGCCGTCTCCACGGGGGACAGACTTTCCTGTCTCTCTTCTGGTGCGGGCGCTGGTTGTGAGCGAAGAGGGTTCGCGGCCATCTGGAGCGATGATTCTACACCGAATAAAGGCAGGGACGGCTTTGGAGTGCCGCGGCTAAACGCCAATTTTCGCGCCGAGGCCTGATCCGCGGCTCTGGGAAATCGATCGCGGCAGAGGCAGCGAAGAGGAGCGGCGTCGAACCTGCCTGCGCCAAGGCTTCGGCAGGCAGGCCGCCGCACTCCGGAAAAACCGCTAGGCCTTGGGCTTCTGGGCGTATTTCTTCTGAAAGCGCTCGACGCGCCCGGCGGTGTCAATGAGTTTCTGCTTGCCAGTGAAAAACGGGTGGCAGTTCGAGCAGATTTCGAGCTTCAGGATGTTGCCCTTGTGGGTGCTGCGGGTTTTGAAGGTGTGGCCGCAGGCGCAGGCCACGGTCACTTCGTGGTAGTCAGGATGGATTCCGGGTTTCATGTGCTTGGCTCCTGCCTCGGCCGGTCTGCACGGCTTGCCCACCGGGGCGGGCTCCCTTCCCCGGTGGAGCCCGGGGAGGGTGCTACTGCCGCGTCGCTAGGCCGAAGGCGAAACTTAGATTCTAACGTAAAAGGCCGGTTACACGCCACAGGTGTTGCGTGCGGGTTGTAGGTCCGTTTCCGCTGCTGGCGCGTTTTGATGGAGTTGCGCGCCCGCACAGACAAGAATGTCTGTGCCACCCGGCAAACGGACCCACGGCCGGCGTGTCCCGGATGAGCTGCATCACGCTGCCCGGGTGGGGGAGCATTGCATCGCCATGGGGGTGGATGTACGTTATGGGCCGGCGTGGTCCCGCCGTGGCCGGCGCCGCGGCGAGAGAAAGCCGTGCTGGGATTTCGAGGAGATGCGATGACCGCGAAAAAGACCACCAAGACGAAGACCGCGAAGAAGAGCGTCCGTCAAACACTGACGAAGATGAAGACATGGAAAGCGCTGGAAGCCCATGCCCGGAAGATGCGCGGGATCCACCTGAGAAAGTTGTTCGCGGAGGATGCCAAGCGCGGCGAGCGCATGACCACCGAGGCGGTGGGAATCTTTCTGGACTACTCGAAAAACCGCATCACCCAGGACACGCTGAAACTGCTGATCCGCCTGGCGGAGGATTGCGGATTGCGGGCGCGGATCGGGGCGATGTTCCGCGGGGAAAAGATCAACATTACGGAAAACCGGGCGGTGCTGCATGTGGCGCTGCGCGCGCCCCGGGGCGCGTCCATTGTGGTGGACGGCGAGAACGTGGTGCCGCAAGTGCACGCGGTGCTGGACAAGATGACCGAATTTTGCCACCGCGTGCGCAAGGGGGAGTGGAAGGGCCACACGGGAAAGCGCATCCGCAACGTGGTGAACATCGGCATCGGCGGCTCTGATCTGGGCCCGGTGATGGCCTACGAGGCGCTGCGGCAGTACAGCCAGCGCAGCATGACCTTCCGCTTTGTTTCCAATGTGGATGGCACGGACTTTGCGGAAGCAGTGGTGGACCTGGATGCGGCGGAAACGCTCTTCATCGTCTCGTCCAAGACGTTCACCACGCTCGAAACCATGACCAACGCGCACACCGCCCGCAACTGGTTAGTGACCGGCTTCCAGGGCGATGAGAAATCCGTGGCCAAGCATTTTGTGGCGGTCTCCACGAACGCGAAGGAAGTCTCCAAGTTCGGCATCGATACCGCGAACATGTTTGGATTCTGGGACTGGGTGGGCGGTCGCTACTCGATGGATTCCGCGATCGGCCTTTCGACTATGCTGGCCATCGGGCCGGACAACTTCCACGCGCTGCTGGGCGGATTCCACCAGATGGACGAACACTTCCGCACCGCCCCGTTCGAACGCAACCTTCCCGTTGTGCTGGGCCTGCTGGCCGTGTGGTACAACAACTTTTTCGGGGCGCAAACTGTGGCGGTGCTGCCCTACGAACAATACTTGAAGCGCTTCCCGGCCTACCTGCAACAGTTGACCATGGAGAGCAACGGAAAACGCGTGACGCTGGAGGGAACTCCGGTGAGCGCGGACACCGGTCCCATCTACTGGGGCGAGCCGGGAACCAACGGGCAACATTCCTTCTACCAGTTGATTCACCAGGGGACGCGGATCATCCCGTGCGACTTCATCGCCTTTCA
>DATIYQ010000202.1:0-2573 GCA_035517515.1 Binatia bacterium | reverse complement strand
TGGGTGGCCAGAAGCGCGGCCGCGCCCACCGGCCACCAGGAAGCCCGAACGCCCGTTCTGGAAGGAGCGGTGGACTCGCCGGGCGGGGGATTGGAGACGAGGGTTTGCATTTCCGTTCGACTAGCCGTCAGGGGTGGGGCGGACCTGTGCGGGAGCGCCCCGCAACTTCAAACATTTTATCATGGCCGGACTCGAATCAGACCCCGCCGCCTGGTCCCGGCCGGCCTAGGAGAAATCCAACTCGACTTGATCCACGTAGCACCAGCCCCACGCCTCGCCCGGCTCCAGCGAGCGCATGATGGGGTGCTTTGAGGAGCGGAAATGCTTGGTGGCGTGTTGATTCTTCGAAGAGTCGCAGCAACCCACGTGGCCGCAAGTGAGGCAGAGCCTTAGATGAACCCAAGTGTCACCCATCTTCAGGCATTCCGCACAGCCGCGGGTACCCGGCTTCACGTCTCGAATCTGATCCGCATGCGTGCATGTGCTCATAGTGGCTCCCTGTTTGGGTCTCACCTCGCGCAGCTTTCGCACACCGGCATCGGCTTTCAGCCCTGTTCCGCCCGGGCCCCAGGCATTCTATAGCTCAGCCAGCGCCCGATGCACCAAGTGGATCGCGATCGATCCCTCGCCGACGGCCGACGCCACCCGTTTTACGTTTCCGGCGCGCACGTCACCCACGGCAAAGACCCCGGGAAGGCTGGTTTCCAAGAGTTGCGGCGGCCGTGGAAAGTTCCCTGCCGCCGCATGGCCGTTGGTTTCCAGGTCGCGCCCGGTGAGGATAAAACCCTTCGAATCCAGCGCGAGGCACCCCTTGAGCCACTCGGTGCGCGGCGAAGCTCCGGCCATGATGAACACGTGACGGATGGGGTGCTCGGAACTCTCTCGCGTAACATTGTCGCGCCAGGTGATCCGCTCCAGTTGCTCTCCGCCCTCGAGCGCGGTCAGTTCGGTGTTGTAGTGCAGCTCGACGGCTGGATTCTGCTCGATGCGCCGGATCAAGTAGCGCGACATGGTGCTGGAAAGCTCCCCCGAACGCACCAGGATGTGCACTTTGCGCGCGCTCTGGGAGAGGTAGACCGCCGCCTGTCCCGCTGAGTTGCCTCCTCCCACCACCACCACGTCTTGCCGCTCGCAGAGCTGCGATTCCATATAGGTCGCGCCGTAATAAATTCCCCGCCCCTCGAACTGCGGTAAATTCTGAATGTGCGGTTTTTTATACTGTGCCCCCGTGGAGATCACCAGGGTGCGCGCGGCCAGTTGATTGCCGTTGTCCAGGACCAGACGGTACGGCCGCTGATCGCATTCCAGCCGCACTGCCTTGTGCGCCACCATGATTTGCGCGCCGAACTTTGCCGCCTGGGCGCTGGCGCGCGCGGCCAGTTCCTGTCCGGAAATTCCCATCGGAAAGCCGAGGTAATTTTCAATCTTCGAGCTGGAACTCGCCTGGCCGCCCGGAGCCGCCGCCTCCACCAGGAGCGCATTCAGGCCCTCGGAAGCGGCGTAAACTGCAGCGGCCAATCCCGCCGGGCCCCCACCGACAATAATCACGTCCCGAACCTGCCGCTCGTCAATGTTTGTGTTGAAGCCGATGCAGTCCGCCAGCTTCTGGATGGAGGGATTGCGCAGCACGAAGCGGTTGGTACAGATGACCACGGGTATTTCCTCGACCCGCACTTGGAATTGATCGAGCAGTTCCTGCGACCCCTTGTCGCTTTCCAGATCCACGTAGGTGTAGGGGTGTCCAACTCGGACCAGGAAGTCGCGCAAGCGCAGGGTATCGGCGGAGTGGCGCGAACCCATCAGGATGAGATTGCCGTAGCCGCGGCGCACCAGCTCCAGCCGGCGCAGGATAAACGCGCGCATCAGGATTTCGCTTAATTCCGCGTCTTTGGCCACCACGGCCCGCAATTCGTCCGCGCTCAGCTCCAGGAATTCCCCGTCCTCCGCCACCCGTCCTCGCACCAGGGAACGCTGCCCGGAGATCATCACCAGCTCGCCGCTGAATTCTCCCGGGCCGTGGCCGGTAATCGCGCGCTCACCCGTAAGATCCGGCTGAACGATGGCCATGCGCCCCGTGATCACCACGAAGAAGGGAATGTTCGAGTCTCCGACGTCCCACAGGATTTCTCCCGAGTGGACCCTGCGTACCCGGCCGCAGGAACGAAGGCGCTCGATCTGCGCGGGGCTCAGCACTGGAAACATCTGGGTGCGGGCGTCAAGGGCGCTGGGAATTGACGGCGAAGACATCGTTTTCCCCCAGGACCGGCAATTCGCAGCCGGGCTCGCCGCCACGAATGCCTGACAATGGAGCAGACTCGCGTTTTGAACGAAGCCGGGCTCGAATGCCATTCGAGCGGTGGGAGTTGGATGCTTTATCGGCGAGATGCGTTACGGATCAACCGGGGTAAACAGAGGCCCTGGGTCGCGAGCGTGGCCTCACGGGCAGGGGAACACCGACGGACTCACATTGATGGGGCAATGCGTCTCATGCTGCTCGCTCAGTATCAATCCCGTGGTCAGCACCGCGCCGCCGCCCAGCAGCACCCACGCCGCCCATCGGTTTCTCCTGTGGT